>NZ_PTRA01000001.1:1238524-1548155 GCF_002943425.1 Siphonobacter curvatus | reverse complement strand
GTAAACCCGGGGCCGAGCATAATAGGGACGGTAGCCATAAGCGGGTCCGTAGTACCCGCCGTAACTAGGTCCGTAACCTCCGTACCCATCGGAGTAAACGCGTGAGGAACACCCAGTCAATATACTGCCCAGGGCGACTAACGTTATAATCAATAGTTTTTTCATGGCTTCTGGCGTTTCTTCTCTGATCTAATTACGTAAGCTACGTTTAAAACAGTCTTGTATTCAGGTGTTAAAAAGAGTTAATTCACGAGGTACAGCTTTTTTAAGGGATTCCGTAACCAACCCTACTGAATATGGCTACACCCTTGCCCAAAGTGACGGAGTCACTAAAAAAACTGTTAGACTACGCGGAGGACATCCGCCAGCATCACCCGGACGTCTGGAAAAAAGGCGGTAATATCCAGGGTAATGACAGCTATAATACACTAAAAAAAATCGTTCAACGGGGGCACTTTGAAGAGGGTGATGTCGAGTTTATAAAAACCTGGAAGGCCTGGAAGGCTCGTCATACCAATCATACCAACATTGAAGGAATGGTAGCCAGTTTGAAATGGCTGGCTGTTCCTGAAGTAGGTTTACGGGAAATGAAAAAGGTGATTAAGACTGAAATTGATAAGTCCAACTAGATTACTGTTCGTCATATTCCGCTTTCTTAATAGACCAACAACCAATCCATATCCGCATGAAACGTTTAGAAAATCAGGTAGCCGTCATTACGAATGGCACTCAAAGTGCAGCCACTACGCTGGCCGAAATTCTCCGCAATGAAGGAGCCAAAGTATTATTGGTAGACGAAGACAAAGAAGCTTTGCAAGAAGCCATGCATCGACTGGGCGTTGGCAGTGGGGATGATCTGGGTTATACCATAGGTTCCAGTGAATCAGGTCCCTCAGCGTATGCTCAACAAGCCATTGAGCGTTTTGGCAAAGTAGATCTGTTCATTGCCTTGTCATCGCTTTCCTAGGATACAGCAAACTTTCTTTACATTTTTGATTTTTAGCTTCGCCCCGATTTGTAACCCTTGTGGTCAGATCGGGGCGAATGTTGTTCATAAGTGAAGGCCCTTCGTTTAATCTCGCGTCACTAACGCGAAACCATCTCCGCCCCGATCATTCCCTGACGATTTTACATCGGAGCAAGCCCAATTTGAAAACTTTTCAACAATTTTTCCTGATCACTTGTATGGCATGATTTCATCATGCACCTTTGCATTAATTATAATTAGTCTAAATAAATATTAACTCAACTACCTCATTAATCATTTCATTGATTCAGCTTATGAAAAGAATCTGTTTTCAAACGAATTTGAATTCTCCCTTGGGAATTCAAGCGGTGAAAGAAAGTCTGGGTCAACTGGGTATCACCCGATTTAGCATTGACTTTCTGACGCAGTCGCTGGAGGTATTTAGTGAATGGATTGCTCCCGAGCGGATTATAGAAGCTTTGAAGCGTACCGGCGTGAACTGTAAACTTCGGGACATCAAAACGCCTTTCCTGGCCGATTAAGTTTTATTTTTTACTCCGATTTAACTCCGGTACTCATGCACCAATCTCATTGTTTCCGTACCCTCACGCAACAGGAAAATGGCTACATCGGCTACTGCGAAGGTTGTCAGACGTACAACTTGGCTTTCAATAATATCTTACTGATTTTCAACGCCGAAGATTTCCAGTATTTTCTGGAAATGCTCCAGGAGCGGTGCAACATGAGCTACTTTTCCACCTCGCACGGCAAAGAAATTATCATGCGGTCGCCGGTATTGAATCTGAATATTCTGCTCGCTGAATCGGAGCTGGAAGAACTAATTAATATGATGCAGGAAGTGAATCTGATTGTGGAAGCTCATAAAATTCTGTATACCAGTTCACTTGACTAACTGATTCCCATGAGTATTTCCCGCTTCCGTATTCTGCTCTTCTGGGTGTTAACCACCGTGTGCATGATCCTGCACTTCAATTTTCACGTAGGCGATTTATTCTACGGCATCAACATCGTTCGCGAAGGGGCCAATGGACAAAAACCCACGTCATTGGTTATCATCCGATTCATCTTTGAATTATTTCCGCTCATCTGGGCGGTTGCTCTGCTCTATCTTCAATCTATCGAGTGGCGGAGGGTAAACTTCTTCCTTAGCATTCTCTTTACGCTGGCTCATCTGAGCCACGTCATCGGTGAACTGAAGGAAGGAGACCCTTCGCAACTCTTATTGTTAACCTTCGTCCTGCTGATGAGTATCCTGCTGACGATTGAATCTTGGAAGTGGCTTAAAACCCCTGATTACCAATTTACGAACCAGCAAAAATCGAAACCTGTATTCGAATGAAACGCTTTATCTTTACCCTAACCTTGGGCAGCCTGCTTAGTACTGCCTTTGCTCAAAAATCAGCTGACATTCAGGCGATCAAAGGTCAGTGCGGCTGTCACGCCATCACTTTTAAATACGCTGAAACGTTCTCTCCCAACCGCGAATACAAATTCAAGGACCGAAAAGAAATGGGTGCGTTGGAATACGTGTTCGTGGATGAAGAAACGCCCAATAAATTAGTACTGATGCATCTGCTGGTTATCAACGATAGCACCATCATTAAACACTGGCGGGAAGACTGGAAATTCCAGAATACTGATCTGTTGGCGTACGAACAGGACGCGGAGTGGAAATACAAAGCTCTAACCGCCCCTCAGGCCAAGGGCCAGTGGACGCAACAGGTTTTTGAAGTAGACGATAGTCCCCGCTACGAAGGCTCCGCCACCTGGTTTCACGCCGATGGCCGCCATGTCTGGGACAATACCACCGACGCTCCCCTGCCCCGCCGCGAGTACACCACTCGCAACGATTACAACGTGATGCGTCGCGGCAATCGCATCGTTATCACTGACTACGGTTACCTGCACGATCAGGACAATGCCAAAGTCCTACGTACCCCCGACGGCGAGAAAATCATTGCCTACGAAAAAGGCATTAATGATTACCACCGCGTCAAAGAAGCGGCTTGTAACTCAGCGAAAGACTGGTGGACGAAACACCGGACGTTCTGGGTGGATGTTCGGAATGTCTGGGGGGACCTGATTGCCCAGAAAAAAGGCATTCAACTGGAAAAGAAAGTCGACGGTAAGAGCCTTAACCAGTCGCTGGATGACCTTTCGGCGGCATACCTGAAAGCTCCGAAAGCGACAGCCGCGAACAAGGCCGAAATCAAAGCTACGATTCAGAAGTTTTTGAAAAATAAGGAGTTAGTAGGTATGAAGTAATGAACCTATGATCGTTAACAAAAAAGCTCGTCCGTGTTATACGGACGAGCTTTTTTGTTAGTTGGTTAAGGCTTTATTCCGATCAATTAAAGCCGTCAATCGCTGCACCGAAGCCGCCGATCGCATACCGTCCGACGGCGTATGTATCACATAGTCAAGCAATCGGTCGAGCGTGGTTGTTGCCACGTGCATACGGGTGTCGGACGAGCCGTAGTAGATGAATACCGTACCATCGTCGTCCAGAATCCAGCCGTTGGAGAAAACCACGTTCGATACATCGCCGATCCGTTCGTCTCCTTCTGGAGCCAATAGGTAACCCGCTGGTTTGTAAATCACCTTCGTCAGATCGTGTAGATCCGTCAGGAATGTATACAGCACATACCGCAAACCGGCCGCCGTATTTCGTACCCCATGAGCCAGATGAAGCCAGCCCAGTGCCGTTTTCAGCGGAGCCGGTCCCTGCCCGTTTTTGACTTCGTATACCGTATGATAGTCTTTCGGATCGAGCAACGTTTCCTGAGTAATGATGGCTTTTTCCATCGAATCAGCCAGGCCCAGGGCAATCCCTCCGCCCGTACCCGCCTGAATGAATCCATCCTGCGGCCGGGTGTAAAATGCGTACTTACCGGCCACCCATTCAGGATGTAGTACCACGTTGCGTTGCTGAGGCGAGGGGGTTTGAAGATCAGGTAATCGCTCCCAGGTTTTCAAGTCACGGGTTCGGGCGATGCCGCACTGGGCAATGGCCGCTGACTCATCACCCGGACAAGCGGCGGGATCTTTGCGTTCGGTACAGAACAGGCCATAAATCCAGCCGTCTTCGTGCTGTACTACCCGCATGTCGTACACATTGACGTCCGGTTCATCGGTTTCGGGCATGGTAATGGGATACTCCCAAAACTGAAATTGATCGATTCCGTTGGGGCTTTCGGCCACGGCAAAGAATGATTTCCGATCCAGTCCTTCCACTCGCAGAATCAGTAGATACTTATCTTCTACTTTGATGGCCCCGGCATTGAAGGTGGCATTGATCCCGAAACGTTCCATCAGAAACGGATTGGTTTGGGGATTCAGATCATACCGCCAGAAAAGCGGCGTATGGGCAGCCGTTACGATGGGATATTGATAGCGGTCAAACAAACCATTCCCCAGATCTGCCTTCACGTTGGGACGTCTGAGCAATCTATCGTGGGCTTCCTGCAACTGAGCAAGCCGTTCATGAAAAGTCATTTAAGGTTTTGGTTAAACGGTGAGCGGAAGCTGGCGATGCAGGTTCTTCCGTCGGTAAGCGATCCCACCAGGTTTTCTTCAAAATCACTACACAAAGGCCCAATACACCGAGGGTTATCGTCAGCTCAACGTTCATTTTCAAAATCAAATACATGGGCACCAGCGTTAGTCCACATTGAGCGATGATCCCGATGATGACATTAAAGGCGTCTCGTCCAAACGCTTGGTTGGGCCGAAAATTGGGATCTTCGGCCTGTACCTGATCTTGAATCGGCTTCCAGAAACCCCAGGGACGTACGGTACGGTAAAAGGTGGTCAGCGTCTGCCGATCCGTCGGCGGCGTCACCAGCGAACCAATGATACACCCCGCCAGCGAGAGCAGAAACAGCAGCGGGAAATAATACAGACTCAGCGTTTCTCGGAAGACGTAAGGGAAAATCAGGGCCGGAACGATTCCCGCCAGCATACCCCAGAAAAAGCCATTGGCATTAAATCGCCACCAATGCCATTTCAATACATTGGCCGCGACGTAACCGCCGTACAAAGCCGAGACGATCCATTGCAGAATGCTGTTAACATCTTTAGCAAACAGTCCCATCAGAATACCGATACTGGCTACTACCAGTCCGGAGAAGTAATTCATCCGGGAAATGCGGCTATTGCTAGCTCCGGGGTTGATGTATTTCAGGTAAATGTCATTCACTACGTAGGCCTGAGCGGCATTGAGCGTACCCGCAAAGGTGCCCATAAACGCCGCCAGTAAGCCAGCCAGCAGCAGACCCATCAGTCCGGCAGGTACGAACTGCAAAATGGACGCGGGCAGGATTTTCTCGAAATCAATGCCCCGCGATGTATGCAAGCCTAGCTGATCGAAATGCAACAGAGCCAGTACCGTCAAACCCATCACCATCGCATACCGCACGGGCAGCAGCACGATCGAAACAATCCCACTCATCTTGGCAGCTTCTTGGGGTGATTTGGTTGACAGAATTTTCTGCATATCGTAATTCGGAGCCGGTCCGGCCAGACTCGCCAGAATACCCTTGAAGGTCATCATCATGAAGAAGATTCCGAACAGGGAAAAACCATCCGACTTGATTTTGGTATTCACTTCTTCCAGAATCCCCGACCAGTTCAGATCGTCAAGTTTCCAACCGAAAAAGGGCGTATACCAGCCCTGCGGCACTTCCAGCGTTCTACCGGAAAGCTGCTGCATGGCAATGACGGCAATCACGAAAGCCGAAATCGTCATGATTCCGTACTTGAGCACATCGCCAATCACGATGCTCGTCATACCTCCCAAAATGGCGTAAAATACGGCAAAGGCGGTGAAAATGATGCCGTAGAAAGGTCCCACGTATTCCGGAGTGATACGAAACGGCAGGTACGGAGCAATGCTTTCAAACGGAATAAAAATTTCCATGAATTTGCCCAAACCCACGAAACCATACGCCAAAAACCCCAGGCAACTCAACAGGGCAAACACGACGACGATCGTATGCGAGGCCGTTACCCCCGGCCCCTTGCCAAACCGTGTTCCGATCCATTCGGCTCCAGTGGTCACGTTCGAACGGCGTAGCCAGACCGACAGGTACATCATCATAAATACCTGATTGAATACGGGCCAGAGCCAGGGAATCCAGAGGCTTTTCAGTCCGTACACGAAGGCCAGGGAGACCATCCACATGGTACCGGAAATATCGAACATATCCGAGGCGTTCGACAACCCCAGCATATACCACGGCAGGGTTTTTCCACCTAACATATACGCTTCCTTGTTGCGGGAAGCCCGTTTTTTGAGGACCAAACCCAGCACAATGACCGCCACCAGGTAAATAATGATGATACAAAAGTCCAGTAGGGATAATTTCATGATTGCTCCGTTGCTAGCTAACCAACTCAGTATACGTTAGGCAAGTTCCGGAGAGTCATGCATGAGCCGAATACTTAGCGGTAGAGTTGGGCAGCCGCTGTTTTCTTTTGGAGGTAAACGTCCGATTGCTGCGAAAATTTCTTAAAATCTTCCGCAGTAGCTTGTCCGGCATAGGGAGCATAAAAGTGCCCCGGATTGCCATTTCGCCAAACCAGCACGTAAGATAAACCCGCGTTTTTGATAATCGGTGCCAGTACCTGCGTCCACCAGTTCGGCTGGGGCAGTTTTTCAAGGCCGGTTTCGGTGATGGCGTAGACCTTTTTCTTTTCCTGCCCCACCTCTTTCAGGATCTCCACCCTTTGACGCGTATTCGCCACAAAATGGTCAGGCTGACCGGGTTGCGGACGGTGGTAAATGTCAAAACCAACGATGTCGATATACGCATCGCCGGGATAGCGTTCGAGGTATTCTTCTTTTGTCGGAAAACGGTCGGTCGAATACGCATACAGTACATTATGAACGTCTTTTTTATCGCGTAAATACTCGACAGTATATCGCCACAATTGCACGTATTCGTCCACCGTAGCATGGTCTTTCCCCCACCAGAACCAGCTACCCGTATGCTCGTGGAAGGGGCGGAAGATCACGGGAATGGCTTCACCTTTCGGGCCTTTCAGACTATTGAAATAAGCCGCGACCCGATCCAGCCAGGCATCGTACCGTTGCCGGGCCTGTGGATCACTAAAGAGTTTACGGATGGTGAAATCTACTTTATCCCAGCTCGTTTTTGTGGGGTCGGTCGGGTTGTTTAGGTGCCAGCTAAACGTATTGACACCGCCTTGAGCGTAGACCTGCTCCACAAACTTCCGCTGACTTTCGAACGGAATCCCGTCGATTTCGTGGGTACTATCGAATTCAATCCGACCCAGATCCCAGCCGAATACGGCGGGGTACTCGCCCACGACCTCCTTCACATCCGAACGACCGGTTTCGGCCCGCCAGTTCACGCCATACCCCAGATCGTCCTGATGACCGAACATGGTTCCCTTTTTCGCCAGCTTCTGCAAATTGGTATACAGGTTCCGGGTTTCTTTTGTGGCTTTTTTATCAATAGGGGCGGTCTGAGCACCGAGGCTCCCCGCGTATAAAGTCAGACAAACCAGAGCCGTGCGTAACATCGTTTTTTCGTTTAAAGATAAAATAAAGGCTTCTACCCGATTCGAATAGAAGCCTTTGTTTGGTTAGTAGTTATTGGTTATTAGTTGCTGGCCTAATACTAGCGTTTTTTGAGCTGGTATTCGGATCTGATTAGTGGTTTACAAATAATCAATCTTATGTACCTGACTGCTTAAAAACTAAAAACTAACAACCCAATTAATACCCCGGATTCTGTTCCAGACCCCAGGACTGTACTTCGTTTGCCGGAATGGGCAGTACAGGGATGGGGTTAACCGAACCCGCAATGCTATGACTCATGGCCGAAGAACGAATCGAAGCAGGCAGTGAGTTAAAGTACGTTCCCGTACGAACCTGATCCCAGAAGTGCAGGGCTTCCATACCCAACTCCACGCGACGCTCGTGGTAAATGGCATCCAGCAGAGCCGTTCCCGTTACCGTAGCGGCAATCGGCGGCAGTGCTGAAGCGGGCGTATTGGCGGGTTCGTAGGTCATGGTATTCAGTTTCGAGCCTCGGGGCAGCGTCGACTTACGAGCCCGGTCACGAATCTGATTCAGGATTGTACGAGCTTCGCTTTCGTTGCCCAGGTGAGCAGCGGCTTCGGCTCGCATCAGCAATACATCTGCGTAACGCAATTTACGAATGTTTTGCGGCGACTGCGAAGGCTGCGTAGGCTTGATGATGGCCGCTTTCCGGTTCAGGAAACCCGTTGAGTTTTCGGAAGGGAAGTTGATCACCTGCTCGATACCCGTAACGATGTCGCCCGTTTTGTAGATCGTAGCGGCTTTCCGGGGATCATTCGCTTCAAAAGCATTCACCAGACTTTGCGTCGGGTTATTGAAGCCCCAGCCCCAGGTATTCCGGTTGTTCTGAATCTGGTTGTTGTTCGTTCCGGAACGCTGGATACCCCAGGTCACGTTGGATTCGGCAAACTGAATTTCAAACAACGATTCTTTATTGTTTTCGCTTTCTCCTTCCTGAATCGCGGCGTAGTTGTCCGTCAACGCGTACTGACCCGATTTGGCAATCACATCGGTTAGATCATACAACTCTTTCCAGGTATGACCCCGAGGATTGTCGGTTCCCATTTGATACAGGATCGCACGGGCCAGGAATCCATTGGCAGCTCCTTTGGTCGCACGACCGGCGTCTGCCGCTTCGTAGGCATTTTTCTCGGGTAGCAGTTCAGCGGCTTTCTTGAAATCTGCTTCAATGAACGCGTACGTTTCGCTGAGGGTAGACCGCTTGGTATTGCTGTAATCCGAAGGCTGCACGGGTTTCGTAAACAGGGGCAGTCCGCCGTACAAACGCAGCATGTAGAAATAACTGTAGCCCCGAATGAAGTACGCCTCGCCCATTAACCGGTTTTTCAGCGTTGCATCAATGGGTGAATTCTCCAGGTTTTGCAGCAATAGGTTCGTCCGATAAATCGCCTGAAACATGTTTTGCCAAACGGCCTGAGCGATGGTGTTGGTACCCGTAGCCCGCCATTCTTTCAGTTCCTGCAAGGGAGGCATATCGCCCGGCGTACTTCCTTTTTCGGCGTCTTCTGAAAGTACATCCCCGAACATCCACTCGTAGTTGTGGTTGACGTAGTTGCCCAAGCCATCGTTTCCTTCGTCGTAGCTCAGTACGTCATAGGCCGCGTTAACGGCTAGAATGGCATTATTGGGATCCGTGTAAAAGTTCTGGTCCGTATCCTGGCCTAGCGGATTTTTATCCAGAAAATCGCTGCAGCTCTGCATCGTACCGCTAGTAGCCAGCAGCAAAGCCACGATGATATATTTGAATTTCATTGTCGTCAGTTTACTGTTATGGGTTTTGAGTTTAGAGTTTTGAGTTACTTATATATTAACTCAAAACTCTAAACCCTAAACTCGAAACTCTTCTAGAAATTGAGCGTTAGCCCGGCACGCCAGGTTTGAGGTTGGGGATAGGTTCCTACGTCCACACCTACGGCCAGCGGGTTGTAGCTCCGGTTGTAACCATACTCACCGATTTCAGGGTCCAAACCTTTGTAGCCCGTTACAGTCAGGAGGTTATCTACTGAAACGTAAGCCCGTACCGTTGACATTTTCCAGCGGTCCGTTACCACTTTCGGAATGGTGTATCCCAGCGTTACGTTCCGCAGACGCAGGTAATCACCACTTTGTACGAAACGATCACTGAACCGATAATTGGCATTGGCATCTTTAGCCGTCATGCGGGGTTCGTTGGTGTTCGTATTCTCAGGCGTCCAGCGATTGAGGCGATCCGTAACGGAATTCCAGGTACCCATTGAGCTACGGGTAAAGTAATCCAGTGCATTTACTACTTCTACACCTTGTACACCCTGGAAGAATAAACGAAGGTCAAAGTTTTTGTAACCCAGCGTTGCATTGAAACCGTAACTGAATTTCGGCGTAGCACTACCCAGGTATACGCGATCCTTATCGTTGATAACTCCATCGTTATTCGCATCTACGAAGCGTACATCACCCGCTTTCGCCAGGTTTTCGCTACCAATTCCGTATTTCGTATTGTAGGCATTCGCCTCTTCCTGCGTTTTGAAAATCCCATCGGTTTTCAAGCCGTAGAAGTAAGCGATTTCGCGACCAACCGACGTACGGGTAATGTTCCCCCAGTTACTGATGACGTTGGCAGATTCAATGCCCGTACCGCCACCGAGGCTGGTTACTTCGTTTTTGATCTTCGTGAAATTCACGCCCACATCATAACGGAATGCCCCTACTTCATTGCGATAATTCAAGGCTAATTCGATCCCATTATTCCGCATGCTACCGGCATTCACGTACGGAGGTCCTACGCCGATAAACACGGGTACGGGAACCCGAACAATCATGTCAGCGGTATTCTTGATGAAGTAATCAGCCGTCAAGCTCAGGCTATGATTGAAGAAATCCGCGTCGATCCCAATGTTGGAGCTCGTCGTCGTTTCCCACTTCAGGTTCGGGTTGCTCGCCATCGTTGGAGCGAAACCTTCCACGATCTGGTCGCCGAATACGTAGCGGTTACCACCAGAAATCGTCGTTACATACCCGTAGTTATTGGCTGAGTTCTGGTTACCCACCTGACCCCATCCAGCCCGTACTTTCAGGTTGCTGATGGCTTTGATGTTAGCCATGAAGGGCTCATCCGTTACGTTCCAGCCGAAGGCAAAAGCTGGGAAAATACCCCAACGGTTTCCTTTCAGGAAACGGGAAGAACCATCATACCGCAGCGTAGCCGTCAACATGTACTTCTCGTTGTAGCTATAGTTCGCTCGTCCAAAGAACGACAGCAGGGATTCATCCGAAGGCGGCGTAGTCGTCGGAATTACGTTCGGGTTGCGGCTGGAGGACAAATACCGCAGATCCGTATTGGCCGGCACATTATAAGCCGTCATGCCAATATTATCGAAGGTACTGCGTTGAGCTTCCGTACCAATCATTCCGCCTACGTGGTGCTTACCAAAGTCATTATCATACGTCAAGTAAGTAGAAGATACCCACTGCGTCTGCTCACTGCGATACTCCGTCAACTGGCTGTTGGGACGTAATTCTTTGATGTCCAGGAAAAACTCGGGCAGATACTGCTTGTTGTGAACGTTTTTGTAATTAACGCCAAATTGTGAACGCAGTTTGAAATGTTTCAGGAACGAAGCCTCTACGTAGGCGTTGGCGTTCAGCAGACTTTCGTAGCCTTTGTTACCGGACATTTCATTCGCAGCCCGAGCCGGGTTGTTTTCCTGCGAGACAATCGTACGACCCCAGTTATTGGTTTCCGGGTTCCAGGCGGGAGTAATAGGTTCCGCACGCAAAGCCGTAGTCAGTACCCCAGCGAACAGGTCATTGTTGGTAAACGTCTTGTTCGTACGGGAAAACGCTCCGGAGATACCACCCGTCAACCAGTTGTTGAAGGTGTAATCGTTGTTGAAACGCAGGAAATACTTGCGTAACGAAGAGTTTTTCACAATCCCGTCCTGACCGAAATACGTCCCCGTCAGGCTGTAGCGTGATTTTTCCGTACCACCTAATACGTTCAGGCTGTAATTCTGGATGGAACCCGACTGCATCACTTCTTTCTGCCAATCCGTACCCTGCATATTGGTTTGAGCGGCATTGTTGAGCAGGCGATATTCCGCACCATTCGGATCCAATACCGTTCCGTCGTTGCGGTACGCTTCCAGACGAAGGGTTCCGTACTGAGCAGCATTCAGCATATTCAGTTTGTTCCAGGCGTTCTGTACCCCGGCGTAACCATCCAGCGTAAAGCGGGTTGGGCCGGAACGACCACGTTTAGTCGTAATCAAAACCACCCCGTTGGCCCCGCGAGAACCGTAAATAGCCGTAGCGGAAGCATCTTTCAGGATTTCCATGGAAGCAATATCCGTGGGGGCCAGGAAGCTGATGTCACCCGTCTGGAAACCGTCCACTACGTACAGAGGATCGGAGTTGTTGATGGTACCAACTCCGCGAATCCGAATCCGGCTGGCCCCACCGGGCTCGCCCGAGTTAGCCGTTACGTCTACCCCGGCTACGCGGCCCTGAATGGCCTGTGTCACGTTGGGCGTGGCAATCTGCGTCAGTTGCTCCGATTTAATGGAAGCCACCGAACCCGTCAAATCGCTTTTCCGGGCTGAACCGTACCCGATAACGACGACCTCATCAAGCGATTTACTGTCGGATTGAAGTACAATCGTGTAGGTCGACTCGTTCGTAACCGGAATTTCCTGCGTTTGCATCCCTACGAAAGATACGACCAGCGTCGTAGCATTGGCGGGTATGCTCAGGGTAAAGCGTCCTTCAACATTGGTGTTGGTTCCAAGGGTGGTTCCCTTGATGGAAAGGCTTACGCCGGGGAGTAACTCCCCTTTCTCGTCAGCCACGGTACCGGAGATCGTCCGGTTTTGAGCAAATAAGGTTCCGAAGCACCCTAGAAGCATCAATCCTGAGAAGAAAAGATAAAACTTAAAACGATTCATAGAGTCAATTTTTTCGCAACAAAATTATGTTTCAATTTTATCATTGCACTAATACAATTTTATCATTTACTTGAACATATTTTCATTTTTATCAGTTATAAATTATCATTATATATCGATTAATTGCAATGATCGCCGAATAGTGCCACATTTTTCTTTGATTATTTAAACGGATTACCGAACAAAAAGTAACTTTGCACTAATACTATGTTATCAAAACTTTTGTTTATCGCTAAAACCTCTTTTACCTTTGCTTTATGAGTAATCTCTACCGCGAAATCACACCGCTTACCCAGCATGACTGCTTCACGCTGTTTGCCCGGGTTAAGTCTGATTTTGATTTCCCCCTGCACTATCACGAAGAATTTGAGCTGAATTTTATTGCCCGTGGACCCGGCATCAAGCGGATCATTGGGGATCATTCGGAAGTAATCGAAGAGCTGGAGCTGGTGCTGGTGGGCAGCAATCTCCCCCACGGCTGGTTTTTGCACCAGTGCGAAAACAAGGAGATTCGGGAAATTACGATTCAGTTTCACCGCGATCTGTTCGACGAGAAATTCCTACGTCGGAATCAGTTGACGTTTATCCGGATTTTGCTGGAGCGGGCGGCCAAAGGGGTGTTGTTCTCGCGGGAAACGATTGAAGCGGTACGGCCCCGGCTGGAAGCCCTTACCCAGAAGAGTGGCTTTGATTCGGTACTCGACCTGATGTCGATTCTGCACGATTTGTCGATTTCCCGGAATATGCGTACCCTTTCCAACGCCTCCTTCACGCACGATCCCTTCCATTATAATAGCCGGCGTATTGAAAAAGCCTTTGAGTACATGCGGGCCAACTACGACAAAAAAATCACCCTGGCCGATGTCGCCAAAGTAGCCAGTATGCCAGAAGTGTCGTTTAGTCGGTTTATCAAGAAAAGTACGGGCAAAACGTTTGTTGATAGTCTCAATGAAATTCGACTGGGTCACGCCTCACGCATGCTCATCGATACCACGCAGACGATCGCCGAGGTATCCTACAAATGCGGATTTAATAATTTATCTTACTTTAACCGGACTTTCCTGAAGAAAAATGGCTGTACGCCGCGGGAATTTCGCAGTAACTATTCCGGTTCGCGGGTCTTTGTGTAAAATACCACGCTTACTCTTTATTTTTACCTGAATCAATCCTCTAAACCAGGTATCATTCCAGCCTTCCTATCTATCGCTCAAAGGCTTTGGTTCTGATCGAAAACTCTTTAATTCATCATTTGTGGAACGTAGAATCGCATTAAAAAACATGGCCGCCGCGTTTGGCGGTCTGCTGAGCCTCCCCTCCTGGGCTCAGCAATGGACGCCTGAGACGGTGGCGGGTTCTCCCTTGCTTTCCGCTCTGGAAGAATCCACGCTAGCCGACCTGGCCGAAACCATTATTCCGGAAACGGATATTCCCGGAGCGAAAAGCCTGGGTGTTCCCGCTTACATTCAGAAGATCGTCAATGATTGTATGGATACGAAAGCTCAGGAAACGCTGAAAAACGGTCTTTACACGGTCAGCGATCTGGCCCAGAAGAGTTCAGGTGGCAAAACGTTCTCGGGCATGGATACTAATCAGCGACTGAATTTTCTCAATCAGCTGAACGCCGGAGCCGATGAAGAAACCAAAGACTTTTTCAAACTGGTCAAAAGCCTGACCATTCGCGGCTTTACTACTTCTGAGTACTTCCAGACGAATATCAATCATTACCAACTCGTACCCGGCTTTTACCACGGTTGCGTCCCCGTTTCAACTGGCAAATAACGATCATGACTATACTGGAATCAACGGCAGCCAATCAATACGATGCAATCGTGGTTGGTTCGGGCATCAGCGGAGGCTGGGCCGCCAAAGAATTAACGAAACACGGGCTGCGAACGCTGGTACTGGAGCGGGGACGGGACGTGAAACACGTAACCGATTACCCCACGGGCATGATGAGCCCCTGGGAGTTTGAGCACCGAACCCAGCTTCCCCTGGAAATTAAAGAGGCCAACCCGATCGTGAGTAAGTGTTACGCCTTTTACGAAGGCAGTACGCACTTTTTCGTAAAAGATGCCGAACATCCGTACGTGCAGGAAAAGCCCTTCGACTGGATTCGCGGCTATCAGGTGGGTGGAAAATCCCTGCTCTGGGCCCGCCAGACGCAGCGGTGGAGTGATTTCGATTTCGAAGGCCCCGCCCGCGACGGCTTTGCCGTTGACTGGCCCATTCGTTACGCGGATATTGCTCCCTGGTACAGTTACGTAGAGAAATTCGCCGGGATTTCCGGTAATAAAGACGGCCTGCCCAACCTGCCCGACGGCGAGTTTCAGAAGCCTCACGAAATGAACTGCGTGGAAGATTATTTCCAGAAGCAGATTGCCAGCAAATACAAAGACCGGAACGTGATTCAGGGCCGTTGTGCTCACCTGACCGAACCGAAAGACATTCACTTCCAGCAGGGTCGGGCCCAGTGTCAGCACCGTACCATCTGCGAACGGGGTTGTCCCTTCGGTGGTTATTTCAGCAGTAACGCCTCAACGATTCCCTGGGCCGCCAAAACGGGTAAAATGACCTTACGGCCTCATTCTGTCGTACACTCGATTATTTACGACGAGAAAAAGGGTAAAGCAACGGGCGTTCGGGTGATTGATGCGAATACCAAGAAAATGACGGAGTACTACGCCCGCATCATTTTTGTCAACGCAGCGGCTCTTAATACCAACCTCGTATTGCTGAACTCGACGTCGAACCGTTTCCCTAATGGATTGGGTAACGACAGCGGCGTGCTGGGCAAGTACGTGGCCTTCCACAACTACCGGGCTACGATTTCTGCCGAATACGATGGTTTTCTGGATATGAAAACCGAAGGTCGTCGTCCCAACAGCCCGTACATTCCACGTTTCCGAAACGTACACAAGCAGGAGACCAACTTCTTGAGGGGCTATGCCGCGGGCTTCAACGCCGGTCGGGGTACGTATACCAATCAGGACGGCATCGGTGCGGATCTGAAGAAAAACCTGATGAATCCCTCCTGGGGCGGCTGGCACGTAGGCTCCCACATGATGGGCGAAACCATCCCGAAAGAGAACAGTACCGTTCAGCTTGATCCGAATAAGAAGGATCCGTTTGGCATCCCTCAATTGGCCATCAACATGTTCTACGATGACAATGACGAGAAGATGATCAAGGATTTCCACGAGCAGTTCACCGAAATGTATACGGCGGCTGGTTTCAAGAACATCCGTACCCGTGATTCCAAGCAGGCTCCCGGGCTGGACATTCACGAAATGGGCGGCGTTCGGATGGGTAAAGATCCTAAAACATCGATGCTCAACAAGTGGAATCAGCTACACGCCTGCAAGAACGTGTTCGTTACGGACGGGGCTTCGATGACTTCCACGTCGACGCAAAACCCTTCGCTGACGTACATGGCCCTGACAGCCCGTGCGGTTGATTACGCCGTGAAGGAAATGAAGAAGCAAAACCTGTAATTTCAGGATAGAAGTCTGATTTTGAGGTCTGGTACACATCGTATCAGACCTCTTTTATTGGACCCGCAGCCTACTTTTTTGGTAATAATTTCTTAATCCTTTCAGCCTCAAACCCGGTAGTAACGAATCCTATCTTTACTGGAAATATCCAGCGATATGATTTCCCTCATTACCACCTTCGCTTTCGCTCAGGCCTTGATTGGTTTGTACGTCTTACCCAAGCAGACCATCTTCAGCCGCCAGTATTTATACCTGAAAACCTTGATTGCTCTCATCAGTATTCACCTGGGCGTCAAACTATTTCTGCTCTCGGTCCTGAACGATCCGTATCTGTTTGGCCGGCTTAACAGCTTTACCACCTTTTCTTACGGACCACTGCTGTATTTTCAGTATCTACAGTTCAAAGGCAAAGCCCTTTCCCGAACGCATAAAGTCCTCCACCTCGTACCGTTTGTCTTCGCTTTTACGCTGTACGTTTCCTGCCTGGCTGGACAAATTCCCAGCAAAAATCCGGCTTTGTTTCAACAGATTTTCGAAGTATTTGTCTACCTGCTTATGAGCTCCGTCGCCAGCTATACGACCTGGTTGCTCTGGAAACTCGTACCGGATACGCAGCTCCCCCGCCGCGAACGGAATCTGTTACTCCAGTGCAGTGCCTTTTTCATGAGTTCGGTTTTCATGGGCTACTGTACCTCTTTTTTCAATACCTGGCTGGGTACGCACTGGGACGCTCATTTTTTCCCCTACCTCGCGTTCGGGATCATTTGCTGGATTTGTCTGCGTTTTTTTCTGACGCAGAACTATACCCAGTCCAAACCAGCCGAAACCGCTCGTGAAACCTATGAGAAATCGGGTCTTTCGGATGCTCAACTACAGGCGTACTTCGAAGCTCTGGAGCAGCTCATGCGACGGGAAAAACCCTTCCATAATCCCGATCTTTCGCTGGATGATTTAGCCCGATCCCTGAAAATCTCCCGGCAGCAATTGTCGCAGGTATTGAATCAGAAAGCCGAGAAGAATTTTTACGCCTACGTGAATGATTACCGCGTTCAGGAAATGATCGTTTTACTGAAAAACCATCCCGGTGAAAAAATCGCGGAGCTGGCCCATCAAGTCGGCTTCCAGTCAAAGACCACGCTGAATACCTATTTCAAGAAAGTGACCGGATACAGTCCCACGCAGTACCAGCAGTTTCTGGGCAGTCCCATCTCGGAACCGTCTAAAATTTAACAATTCGTTAAAATTCACAAATACCTAATTTACAGTCCATTACAAGAACGAAAAGTTCAGGCCGAACGGGGCGAACCTGCCCGATCGGCCTGAACTTTTTTCTTTTCCCACGCCCCTAGTTTCGCTGCCGAAACACAAAGACACCCCTATGCGATTGAAACGATTACTCTTTAGTCTGCTCCTCTGCCTGAGCGGAACCCTTGCGTTCGGTCAACATTCGGGCTCAGTAACGGGACGAATCGAGGACGAAAACGGTCCTTTGCCCGGAGCAGCCATTCGCCTGAAAGGCACCTCACAGGGAACGGTAACCGATCTGAGTGGAGCCTTCCGACTGACAAACGTACCGGCTGGGCCGGTTACGCTGGCCGCGGGGTACATTGGCTACCAGACGGCCGAACTGACGGTGCAGGCTACGACGGGCGAAGTAGTTATTCCCGTCATTAAACTCACGCCCGAAGGGAAAGCTCTGTCGGACGTAGTAGTTCGCGGTACGATGGCGGCTTCCCAGATCAAGGCGATGAGTATTAAACGAAATTCCCTCGCCCTGATGGACGTGATGGCCGCCGATGCCATTGGGAAACTACCCGACCGTAACGCCGCCGAAGCCGTCCAGCGGATGCCCGGCGTGGCGGTGGCCCGCTACCATGGTGAGGCCGATCAGGCGACGGTACGGGGCGTACCCTTTAGCTGGACTTCTACCCTACTCAACGGTACCCGCATGCCGAGTGCCAGTGTGGGCGGTAGCCGGAATGCGGTACTCGACGCCGTTCCTTCCGAGATCATCCAGTACGTACAGGTAGCCAAAGCTCTGACGCCCGATATGGAAGGCGATGCCATTGGCGGTTCGATCAATTTTGTGACGCGGGTCGCTCCGGAGTTTCGCAAGCTGAGCGTGAGTGCCGCCGGTGGTTACAACAACTTTTCAAAAGACGGTACGTACAACGCTTCCATTACCTACGGCGACCGCTTTATGAAAGGCAAGCTGGGCGTCATGCTGACGGCGGCCATCTGGGATCGGCAGTGGGGAACGGACGAATACGTCGTTTCGTACAATACGGGCCTGCCGGTTCCGGAGCAACGGTATTCTTTGAACAGCTTATTGCTGAAACGGTACATGGGTAAACGCCAGACGTACGGACTTAACGCCGGGCTGGAATACCGTTTCAACGAGAAACACCGAATCTTTGGTCGGGCCCTGCACGACAAGTTCAACGATATTCGTCCGGTATACGAGTCGTATCTGCTCTTCAATACCAACGAATACCAGCTCAATTACCGCTACTCTTACTACCAGACACGCATTGACGGCGGAGAAATCGGTGGCGAGCATCAGTTGGCGTCGCGGTTGAAACTGGACTGGTCGGCTTCAAATTACGTTAGCGAATACTACATCGATACGCCTCCTACGTTGCCCAAAGAGAAACGCGGTTTGCCCATTGCCACCTTCCGGCAGAAGCTTACGCAAGGTTTCGGGGGACTGGCTTCGGATGGGAAACGGTATTTGTCTTTTGATTCTCCCAACGGCGTAGGTGACGACCCGATGCAGATTCTGCCCCACCTGAAAGACCCGAAGGAACGGGTGCACCCCACGCAACTCACGCTGCAGCAACTGGTCATTTATCAGTTAGGTACGAAAGAAGAAGACCGGGTAGCTCAGGCTAATGTGAAGTATGACTTTTCGTCGCGGTTTTCGTTAAAGGTTGGTGGCAAGTACCGCCACAAGTATAAGGAATCGACGCAGGCCTCGCTGGTTTATCTGCCCAACCGGGCCCTGGGTGTTCCGAATGCGGCTCCGCTGGTGCCGCTTAGTCAGCTGGAACGGACTGAATTTCCCGTTCGCCAGAATTTCTTCCGTAACCTGAATGCTGATTATGGTTCCTATGCGATCAATAGTCTGACCAAGAACCAGTTGTTTGATCTTTTCTCCACGCAGTTTCAGCAAACCAATCAGTTTCGGGACGTAACGCCGGTTTCTAATGCCACGGGTCATTTCGATGGGACGGAAGATGTACTAGCCCTTTACGTGATGGGTGAATGGAATGTGACGCCGAAACTCAAGCTTTTTGGTGGGGTACGCAACGAGCATACCGCCGTTGAACTGAACGGTTCGTCGTACAAACGGGAAACGATTACTGAAAACGACCAGTCGAAAAGCGTAGAGACGGTAACCCCCACCACGGTGAAGAATGATTACCACGCCTTTTTGCCGATGATTCACCTGAAGTATACGCCTACGTCGAAATCCGTGCTTCGGGCTGCTTTCACGCGGACGTTCATTCGTCCGAATTTTACCGAACTGAATCCGGGCGAAAACATCAATACTACGACCAATCCCCTAACCATTACGCGGGGCAATATCGATCTGAAACCCACCTTCGCCAGTAATTTTGACCTGATGGGCGAGTACTATTTCGATAACATTGGTCTGGTTACGGGAGGTCTTTTCTACAAAAAAATCAAGGACTACAGTTTCAGTAACCAGTCCATCGAAATTTACAACGGTGCTCAGGCTCTGGTAACGCAACCGCAAAACCTGGAAAATGCGACGTTGCAGGGACTGGAACTGGGTATGCTTCGCCGCTTCGATTTTCTGCCGGGTTTCCTGAGTGGTCTGGGTGTTGAGCTGAACGGTACGGCGATTCATTCGTCGTTACGGGTACCGAGAGTTGTCAATAACGAACGGCAGTATGAAACGACTTCCCTACCCAATCAGTCGAAATTTCTGTTCAACTCCATTCTGTTCTACGAACGCAAGGGACTCACGATTCGTCTGGCCGGAAACTTCCGGGGTCGCTCGGTCGAAACTATCAACCAGCAGTTGGGTCCTGATTTCTACATCTGGACGAATAACAACTTTACTTTAGACGGCTCGGCGGCGTATGCCATCAACGCGAAGTTCCGGGTGTTCGTGGAAGTGAATAATCTCACCAACGAGCCTGTTCGCATGTACATGGGCAAACCCGAACGGACAACCAGTACCGAGTGGTATTCGCAACGCGGACAGGCCGGTATTCGCTGGGACATTTTCTAATCGTAAGGTTCATCTACTCTTATTCATCATAACATACGTATGAAAAAGGCATTCATTCTCATTACTTCCGTATTGATTTCAGGAACCGTTTTTGCTCAGCAGGATACGCTGGTTTATAACAGCCGTCGGGCCGTAGTACTGGAGGGTAGCTCGAATTTCCGCGACCTAGGGGGTTATCCTACGCCCGATGGCCGTCAGGTGCAGTGGGGCCGCATCTACCGCTCGGCGGATATTAGTAAACTCAGTGATCGGGATTTGAAAACGCTGGAATCCGTTCATCTCGCGGTAGACTGCGATCTGCGGAGTCCCGAGGAGGTCCAAAAGGCTCCGGACCGTCTCCCGACGGGCGTGCAATACGTACACCTGCCCGCGGGTAGCGAACACGTACAAATGGCGAAGTTTTACGAAGCGATGAAAAATAGTACCCAGAAGGATACTTTACTACTGCAAACCTATCGGAGTACTGAGCATCTGAAAGCCAAATACAAACCTCTTTTTGATCATTTACTTACATTGAAGGGTGATGAATCCTTACTCTTTCACTGCACGGCGGGGAAAGACCGGACGGGAATCGGAGCCGCTCTGGTGTTGTCAGCCCTGAATGTAGACCGTCAAACGATTTTGAAGGATTATCAGGCGACGAATCTGTTCTGGAAAGTGGATCGAGAACGGATGCTTCAGGGCATGGCTCAGCAGGGCCTGAATCCCGAAGCCGCCCGCTCCATGTTGGACGCCAACCCGGCTTATCTAGAAAACACCTTCCAGGCGATCAATAAAAAATACGGCAGCATGGATCAGTTTCTGGAAAAGGAAATGGGATTGACTGCTCCGCGTCGGAAGGCGTTGCAGGATAAGTTTTTGAAATAAAGGAGTTTTGAAGACTGTGTATTCCATGAAGGGATTTCCTACCAACAATCAACTCTTTCGTACAAGATCACTCTTTGGCCCTTCAGAGTTGGCTGGTTATTTAGTCCATATGCATTCCATGCCGGGCATCGCATGCGGGGCATCCCATGCCGGCACGCCCACCGCTCTTTTCATCCCGCTTTAGGCTACCGCTTTGCGGATGAAAAAGGCGGCTTTTCGCGATAAGACGGGGCCTGGGTTCTGTAGCCCATGCAGATGTTTGGTTATCTTATAGCAATTACTAACTAACAATTAATGAAATGCTAGAAGATGAAAAACCTCTCCCGCCATTGAGCAACGGAACGACCTACGACCGCCGCAACGCGGTGGCCTAAAGCGGGATGTCGCCCTCATGAAATGGTTAGTGGTGGAGAAGTCCAGCCGGGAAGGCTTACGGGCTACCGAACAGCCATATTTAAGAACCCAAACCCAGTCTGGGTGAATAACGAACGAAACACCATGAGATAAAATAGGCTCTTTCCCAGCCATGCCTGCGGGTCAAATTAGGTTTGGCTATACAAGCTTAAACCCACCCAAACTTTACTTCTTCCGAATAAAAATCGCATTACTCACCGCCCTTTCCCCCAGATGATCAAAGACTTTATTGTCCGAAGGCATATTCACTACGCCTTCGTAAGGCTGACCCGTAATGACCATCGTCGTAGAGCCGCCGCCATCCAGATTGACCGCACGTTCGCAGCGAAACTGTTTCAGTAGATACGTCAGTTCAGGCAAGGACATCCCTGCCGCCTGGGCATTTCGCCCGTCCACGGTAACCAGCAAAAGGTGTTTTTCACGCGTAATGCAGGCCGCCGTACGTGGGTGACGGTTATCATTGAAGGCATTTTTTTTCAGCGGTATCGGCTGCCCTTCCCACAACAGCAAAGGACCCGTTACCATGACATCCGGAGCATTCAGCTTTTGATCCCAGCCATAGGCCCGCTCGTTGGGAGCTCGCTCAATACTTATTTTCCGTTTGCGGATGGTCAGAGCCGCCTGTTTATGTTCGATCAACGGTTTATTGGAGGCATACGTAGTCGTGTCCAGCACCTTCCCCTCAATCTTGATCAGATCTTCTGATCCCGCTTGTTTCACGTTGAAAAATGTACCGTTTACTGCCGCGACGGCTCCCGCTTTTTTGGTCAGCGTACTGGTC
Source organism: Siphonobacter curvatus (assembly GCF_002943425.1). Lineage (NCBI taxonomy): Bacteria > Pseudomonadati > Bacteroidota > Cytophagia > Cytophagales > Cytophagaceae > Siphonobacter > Siphonobacter curvatus. Next base: position 1,525,845 of record NZ_PTRA01000001.1, on the reverse strand, counting down.
GGCACCAGCTTACGCGTCGAATCTCCGGGCGTATCGGCGGAAACCAGGCCGAAGACGACCCGTCGATTTTTCAGTTTGGTGTCCAATACATTGATGTTCTGATTGGACTGAAAAAGCTCTTTGTCTTTTAAATGCACGTGTTTCCAGGTCACTCCAGAGGCCACGTCCAGAAAATTCCAAGTGGCTTTCATCAACGCCAACGAGTCGTCAGTACTCGTTCGGCTTTGAGCAGAAGTAAAGCCTGCACAACTTATTAATAGGATACACAGATATTTCATAGCTATTTATTTTCACAAAACTTCTACAATAACCGCGTAAAAAGCGTACCTCCGCTAGAACGCTCCGGGGTAAAGCCTGGTTTAGCGTTTTCAAACAAAAATCCCCGACCACTTAGGGTCAGGGATTTAGCTTCTTACTTCGTTCCGACGTAACGTTCAAAAAATTCATAAATCCGTAACATCCGGTCAATTCGCTGCCGAACGTTTCCGCTCCGGCTCAGCTCGTGGGTACCACCGGGCATGCGTACGTATTCCACTTCTTTACCCATGATTTTCATCGATTTATACATCATTTCCGATTGAATGACTCCCGTACGTAAGTCGTTTTCGCCGTGTTTAATTAGCAAAGGCGTCCGAATTTGATCTACAAAGGTGTAGGGCGAGTTGGCTTCCAGAACGCGGTCGGTTTTGTCCAGCCAGGGATATTGGAAATAGTTAGGTACCAGTCGCCATGCATTGCCTTCCCCCAGAAAAGTGGTCAAATCATACACCCCTCGTTGCGAAAACGCAGCTTTGAAGCGATGATCATGCCCAACGATCCAGGCCGTCAGATAGCCCGCATAACTACCGCCCGTGATCACCTGACGAGCCGTGTCGGCCCAGCTTTCTTTTGCCGCTTCAGTCGCGGCCCGCAGTACGTCCGAAGCCGGTCCGGTACCCCAGTCCTTGATGTTACCCCGCTGAAAGTCCAGTCCATACCCACCCGAACCACGCGGGTTGGCATACACTACGCCATAGCCCTGCGAGCAGAAATACTGAAATTCATGCCACATACTGGCCTCGCCCGGTCCCCACATCGCAGTCGGTCCGCCGTGCATATTCAGCAACAGCGGATATTTCTTACCGACCTGTACGTTCGCGGGTTTCATAATCCAGTACTCCACTGTCTGGCCTTTCTCGTTCTGGAACGTCCGCTTTTCGGGCATACTCAGGGTTTTCTTCGCTACCCAGTCATTGAGAGAGGTAAAAGGCTTAGCCCCCTGAATGGCCGTTTTCAACTCGGCCAGCGTCAAATCCGAAGCTTTGCCTTTTTTAGCCGCTTTCGCCAGCGAAATCCAGTACACCTCATTCGGAGCGGAAACCTGCGTTTTTACGAATACGAGTTTATCCGCTGACACGTCAAAATCCAACATACCCGAATCGTAATCCGAGAGTTGCTCTACCTTTTGCGTCGCTACATTCCAGCGGTACAGCGGTTGGCCCCCATTGGACTGGGCACTGAAATACAGATATTTGGAATCTTTTGACCAGGACAGGTTCGATACCGAGCGATCAAATTCAACCGTTATCGGCTGAGCCGATCCGCTAGTAGCAATAATTGTGAGCTTAGGGAAATTGACGCCTTCGGAAGGACTCGTCAGCAGTGCGATTCGTTGCCCATCCCAGGAGGGCAGCGGAGCAAAGGCCCGTTGGTTTTCGGCCTGAAAAACGTCCTGCATCTGGCCGTTCTCCGGCGTCAGGCGAATGACTTTGCTAGTTTGCTCCCGATCGGGATGAGCGTTAGCTTGCTGACCCGTGGTTGCGTAAATGGCTTTCCCGTCGAAACTCCACGCGGAAGCCTGAACTGACTTAAAGCCAGTGGTCAGGACTTTCGGCGTGGCTCCTTCTTTCAGCTCCAGTACGCAAATGTGACTGAAATTGAGTTCGGGCTGGGTCGTAGCCTCCCCCTGAAAATTGAGCCGGTTGATGACTTTCGCTTTTTTATCCACTACATCCTGATTCAGAAACGCCCGAATTTCAGCTAGTGAGCCATCCGGATTCGGCTTTACTTTCGAATCACTTTTCAAAAAGGCATTGTCCTTGAAGCCCGGTTTTTCATACGACCATTCGGGTACTGTTTTGGAGGGATTAAACAAACTGTCTTTCAGCAATTCCGTCAGGCTCAATCCTACTGAAAAAACGATTTTTGATCCATCCGGAGACAAGATCGGGTTTCCAATGCCGTACTTCCAGTCGGTTAGCTGGCGAGGTTCTCCCCCTTCCAGGGAAAGTTGAAACAATTGCGATTTCCCTTTCACCGGACGCGTAAACAGCAAGGTTTTTGCATCCTTCCAGATGGCCCGGCTCACGCTTTCTTCGCCCTGGGTTAATTGGCGGGATGGGTTTTGAAAATCCGTCAGCCAGAGGTGTGTTCGGTAGTTGTACTCCCATTTCTTTTCGGCATCCGGTTCCGTGGTTTGCACGGCATACACGGCCCGTTTGCCGTCGGGCGAAAGGCTTATGGAAGAAGCCGACTTGATTCGTGTGAGGTCGGAGACCGTAATTTTTTCATTTTGAGCCCAGACAAAAAAGGGCATATAAAGCAGTACAAGTAATACTCTCATACAAATGGGAATAAAGTGAAGAGACGAATTTGTCAAAATTAGTGAAGAATACCCCAGAATGTAACGAGGATTGGCAGGTGTAGATGAGTAGCAGAGTGTATCCTTCGAAAGACGGAATTCTGGCTACTTGTTGGGCTAGCGTACCCAAGCCTTAGAAACTAAAAAACAGCTCCGCAAGACAGAACTGTTTTTTCCCTTAACCAAAACTTTGTAAAAATTCTACGGCCCAAAATTAAAAAATGTATACCTCCTATAAAATCCCACATTTTGGGGGGTTTCTTGCAAAATTTGTGTCTTTTACCTTTGTTTTTGCACGAAACGTGCCCTTCAGCCATGATGAAAGTCTTTTTTCTATGCCTCGCATGCTTTTGGGCCTGCTTCGGATTCGGCCAATCCAATTCGGTATTTCTGGACCAGTATTCCCTGGAAGAGGGGCTTTCCCAAAGTGGTGTCAACTGTCTACTTAAGGACCAGCAAGGCTACATCTGGCTGGGTACCCAAAATGGTCTCAATCGTTTTGACGGCCATCAGTTTGTTACTTACCAGCATCAGCCTTTTCAAGCTAATAGTCTGTCGAATGAATTCATTCTGTCGTTTTGTGAAGATCGACAGGGCCATCTCTGGGTTGGTACGCGTCAGGGACTCAATCGCTTTGACCGCATTAACGGTATCATTACCCGATACGGTACTTCCTATAAACTCACCGTTAATGCTCTTGTTGAAGATCGTGACGGTTCGCTTTGGATAGGTACGCCCAATGGCCTCTTTCGAATGAAGAGTACGGCCAGCCCCGAACTCGACTTTCAGAACTTAGTAAGCTCTTCAGATTACCTGCTCAAAGACCGCGTCATTTACACCCTACACCGTGACTCACAAGGTTTTCTCTGGGCTGGAACGAGTCAGGGTTTATACCGCATTAGTCCCGTTGAAAAAGGCATTCGGCGAGTTATTCACTGGTCGCTCCCCCACACCCCCGTGTACAGTATTGTTCAGGACGCGACGTATCGCCTCTGGGTGGGTACCGAGGTAGGCCTACATCAGATCAGTACCCAAAAACCTGGTTCCGTTCAACGTTTCCTACCCACGCAGCAACCCGTACTGGCACTGCTGGTAAGCCATAAATCCGTCTTATGGGTATCGGTGCGTAATGAAGGTATTTATCGGTACGACCTACAAGACCCTACGCTACCACTTCTTTCCCACTGGACGGGGAATGCCAAAAAAGGGCTGCAAAGCAACGTAGTGACCTCTCTGTACCAGGGGCCGGACCCGAAAGAAGACGTCATCTGGCTCGGCACCCGCGATGCGGGCGTACAAGTCTTTAGTCAGGCCAAAAATAGTTTTCGGCATTGGGAAGATTTGATTACGCCTCCGGGTTCTTTGCAGTCATTCTTTTCGCTGTATACTGACCGCCACCATAACCTCTGGGCCGGCACCTATCGGGGTTTATTCTGCATCAACCAGCACACCTTGGAAAGTCAGCATTTTAGCGAGAAGCTATTGGGTGAGCGTATTTATAGCATTTTGGAAGACTATAAGGGTACGCTTTGGGTGGGCAGTAGTAAAGGTCTTTACCGCTGGAGCGGAAGTCAGTTTGTTTCCGATCCGGCTTACCGGGAGTTTCCGATGGTAAGTAAACTCTACGAGGACCGGCACCACCAGTTGTGGATTGGTACGGGGAAAGCCCTGTATAAGCGTAACAGAGCGGGGCAACTTACGCGGTTTGAGTTTAGCTCTAAAGGCCCCGAATCAACCATAGAGGCTATTCAGGAAATGCCCGACGGTACACTTTGGGTAGGAACCATGGGGGGACTGAATCGCATTGATACCAACGGACGTATTACGCCCTATTACAACCAGACCGACGACCCGGAAAGTCTGCTGAGTAATGAAATCTATGATCTGCATTGCGACCGCAAGGGCCAACTCTGGGTTACCAGCAGTAAAGGCCTCAGCCGCTTGTTTTTCAGGGATGGCCAACCCCGTTTCGAGCATTTTACCGAACAGGACGGACTAGCCAATCACGTCGTATATGGTATGCTGGAGGATCAGGAGGGCCGTTTCTGGATGAGTACCAACCGGGGCCTTTCCCGCTTCGATCCTCGTACGCAAACCTTCCGGAATTACAGTAGTCGGGATGGGTTGATGGCGAATGAGTTCAATACCGGTGCTTTTCACCGCAGTGCGGACGGAACGTTTTTCTTCGGTGGTATTGGCTTACTAGTCAGTTTCAATCCTCAGGAACTTACGGAAAGTCGCTTTACGCCCCCGGTCGTACTGACGTCGTTTCGAAAATTTGAAAAGCCTTTTGCCTTCGACAGCCTGCTCGCTCATGATCACCAACTGACGATTCAGGCTAACGAAAACTTTTTTTCCTTTGTCTATAATACCCTCGACTACAGTAGTCCGCAGAAAAATCAGTATGCGTACCTGCTGGAAGGCTTTCAAACCAACTGGAACTTTAGCGGTACGCGTCGTTACATCAGTTTTTCCAATCTGAGTCCGGGAACGTATACGTTAAAAGTAAAGGCTTCAAATGCCGATGGCCTCTGGAACGATTCGCAAATCTTACAGATCCCGATTGTCGTCGTGCCACCCTTCTGGCAACGTTGGTGGTTTTACGTCATTTGTCTGCTTGTCGTGGGTGGTACGGCCCAGCTCATTTACCAGTCTCGGGTTCGGAGGCAGGTGGCTCATTTGCTGGAACTGGAAAAAGTCAAACTAGTGGAAAACGAACGCGTTCGTAAGCTTGCCGCCCAGGATTTACACGATGAATTCGGGAATACAATCACCCGTATTTCGATGCTTACTGAAATCATCAAAGCCCGCCTGCCGGAGCCTTCGGCCGAAGTTCTTCCGCTGCTCACCAAAATCAGCGATAATGCCAACCGGATGTATCAGGGCACGAAAGATTTCATCTGGGCCATTAATCCCGATCACGATAACCTGTACGAGATTGCCATTCGACTCAAGGATTTTGGTGACGACGTACTCGACAAGACGGGCATCCGGTTTGACATCAATGGTTTGGACGAATCGTTACGAAATTACGTTTTGCCAATGGGTATGAGCCGTCACCTGATTTTTCTCTTTAAAGAAGCCATTAGCAATACGCTCAAACACGCTCAGGCTACGCAGACTTTCCTGGCCTTTGAACGTCAGGGCGATGAGGCGACCATTCGCTGGATTGATAATGGCCAAGGGTTTGACGCCCGTAAAAGTCGGAAGGGTAACGGTCTCCTTAATATGGAAAGCCGGGCTCGTAAGTTTGAGGGAATATTTACGCTTGAAAGTACTCCAGCCCAGGGTACGGTCGTCAGCGTCTGCATCCGCTTACCACAGAAAAAGCCTACAGTGTCCAAATAAATCACTGTTTTTTTTCTTATTGATGCAACGCCCGTTGGCCAAAGCGTATCTTTAGCGTACTTTTTAAAAAGCCATGAATTTAGTTTTGTCTGCTCCTGAAACAATAAATGTCTGCATTGTCGAAGACGATTCGGTCATCCGCGAAGGTTTTGCCCTACTCATTGACGGCACTTCAGGTTTTCACATTGTCAATACCTATGCTTCTTGCGAAGAAGCTCTACCTCACCTAACTCAGGACGCTCCCGATGTTATTTTGATGGACATTGAATTGCCGGGCATGAACGGCATTGAAGGCATTAGCCGCATTAAAAAAGCACGGCCTCAAACGAACATCATTGTCATTACCGTTTACGAAAACGACGATTTGGTATTCAAAGCGTTATGTGCCGGAGCGGGGGGCTATCTCACGAAAAACATGCCGCCCAGTCGCTTACTGGAAGCCATTCAGGAAATTCAGAACGGTGGGGCTCCCATGAGTACCAACGTGGCCCGTATGGTGGTTCAGTCGTTTCAAAAAAACCGGAACTCGCCCCTTACTTCGCGGGAAACGGAAGTACTGGAATTGTTAGCCAAGGGTAAAAGCTACTCCACCATTGCCGACGAGCTTTTTGTGGACAAGGAAACCATCCGTACGCACATCAAGAATATCTACTGGAAGCTGGAAGTGCATTCAAAGGCGGAAGCCATCGAGAAAGCGACCAAAGAACGGCTGATCTAGGTCTTATTTTCCGGGTACAGCCCAACAAAAACCTCCCGAGGATTCGGGAGGTTTTTTGTTAACATCCTTTCAAACGATCAGGCACCTAATCTACGCATGATCAGCCGCTGAACACCTTCAAAGAAAAGCCGGGGTTTGAGCGTACGCCAGTTGGGAATTTCCTCCAGCGTACCCCCGTAATTGATGTAATAGTCCAGATGGTATTTGGTGAATTCATCTTCTACAAAATCCCGGAAGTTCAGGGCCGTAATCCAGCCGTCGCCGACTTCTTCAAACCACTCGGCGTAATAATCGTCGTCGCTACTTCCGTGAAAATTGAACACGTTTTCACCAATCAAAATGAACTTACTGATTCCCTGCGACAACTGCTGATCAATTACATTACGTTTAAAATGCATGATGTCGTTGTGAAGCGTATCGTTCCATTCGCCCAGTAACTCGATAATCGTAAAGTTCAGGTCGTAATCCGTGTACAGGATTTTGCAGTATAAGGTCTCGGAACCGATCTCATCCCAGTTAGGATGTATGTAGTAATCATATACCGTATTTTCATACTGCTGATAATTGTACTCCCGTTCAAAGAAGGGGGACTGCGGATCTTCGGCGGCGATGTAATATTTCTCCCAGCCGTAAAAGGGTTCTATATCCTGCATGGCTCACGTGGTATTTAATGCTTTTCAATGGGTTTTCGTCATGGTCTCGGGTACTACTAAAATAAAATGTGCCAGTTCGGGCTTGGCTTCCTTCGGTACGGATAGGTTGGTTTCCTCTACGGTAGCAATGGTTACAACGCGTAAATCCGGGTTGGCTTTTTTCAGGTACCAGTAAATGCCTTCGAAGTTCTGACTGTGGTAACTGCCGTTGAAATGCAGAAAAGTTTGTCCTTTTTTCCAGTTTTTCAGAATGAAGTGAGCCATCGTTGCATCTTTGATTGCCTGAGCCTTGGCCATATTTTCGGCGGCTACGGAGCCCGACGAACTGTGCATACCTCCCATTTTCAGCATGTCGGCGTAACCCGGTAAAGTTAAATCAACGGTAACGGGCAAGGGAGCAATCGCTTGCTGAGCTTCGGGACTGAGACGGCTTAACTCCTCCAGTCCCTTTTTGGCCACGATACTCGCATAACGCCGGGGAATATTGGTAGCTACGAAGGGAATGGATTCGCTTTGGGCAAAATCCACCAGCGGTTTATAGTCCGTCCGGAAATTTGGCCAGACTTTGGCCTCGGCTTCGAGTTGTTGCGTGGTTATTTTTCCCTGCCCATACTCGGTCAATACCAGCTGATTATCGGCTTCAAACATTTCAGCTCCCAAAATGAGTTGCTGCTTTTTCCGTTGATACAAGTCTTTCGTCAATTCGAGTTGTAGCCAATGACTGATGGGATTGTTATGCAATTCACCAAACAGGACCACATCGGCATTGGCCGCCTGTTGAAGCAGGGCCTCGTAGCTCGAAGGCTTTAACTGCTGATTATAGATAAGATACGCTGGTTTATCAGTAAAAGCTCCCGCTAGGATACCGACAAGAATCAGGAACAGGCTTCGCATAAGAAAAAGTAGTAGGACTTAGACGTAAGGATGGTACGGCTTTCCAGGGCAATTTTATTGCTGTCGATCCAACGTAAAACACACTTCACTACGTTTCATTCCAATTTTTGGATAATAAGCCACGGCTTTGGGAGCGGCCAATAAAATCAGGCTGGTCATGGGCCCTGCTACTTCGTGCGTCAGTTCTACCAATCGACGGCCAATCCCCTGGTGCTGATACGCTTCATCCACCGCTAAATCGGCCAAATACGTACAGAAACTAAAGTCACTCAGGGCTCGTGATACGCCCACTAATTGAGCTCCATCCCAGGCAGTAACTAGAATATTGGCCGCATCCAGCATGCCTTGCATTCGTTCGGTATCGGCAATGGGTCGGCGTTCGCCCAGTGTCGAGCGAGTCAGCAGATCAATAAACGTTTCGGCAGAAATTTTTTTTTCGGTGCTGTAGTCAATCATGGAACAATTGGATGTTTATTTCGGTCCCCAGCCGATTGAACTAAGCCCCTGGGGTAACCGTTGCGGTAAAAATTCATTACATATTTATGGAAACTTCTCCCCTTATTTCTTCCCAGCGTATTGAATCCGCCTATTCTTATTCCGCTTATCGGCATCTGATTGACGAACTACTGGCTGAAGGTAAAACCACGGGCCCGAACCAGTCAGAAATGCTGACCAAGTATACGCAACTCAATGTACAACGGATGCATCGACTGGACAAGACCACGGTCCTGATGCCCGAAATTTTGGCGGCCATTGAGGCTAATCCTAAATCTTACTACTGGCTCATCATTACAGAAGGCTGGTGCGGCGATGCGGCCCAGATTGTACCCGTGCTCGAACGCATTGCTGAAGCTTCGCAAGGGAAAATCCAGACCCGGTACGTGCTACGTGATTCCAATCTGGATTTGATCGATGCTCATTTGACCAAGGGGGGCCGGGCCATTCCTAAACTGGTTATTCTCGAAGCTGACACGCTTGAAGAAGTAGCGGAATGGGGACCCCGACCCGCTTCCGCTCAGGATTTGTACTGGTCGCTCAAAGCAGCAAACGTAAGCTTTGATGAACTCAGTACGCAACTCCACACATGGTACGCCAAAGACAAAACGCTCACGACACAAGCCGAGCTATTCCAGGTACTGAAACAACTTTCGTAACCTACTTAAAATCAACCCTTGGAAATTGCTTTCAATGGTTGATTTTTTGTTTGCATCAGTCGGCAGTACGAAAATTTCCGTACATACTCGGGAAGAAAAGCCTTGAAGATATAGCCTTCTTGTTCAGATGCTTACGGTAAAAGCTACTAGAGGCTTTAGTATTAAAAACATTTTTTCATGGTGGGAATCCGGGTGTATCGTTATAATTTTGACGAAAACGCTAGCCCGGCTGACCATTGAAGGGCGAGGTTAAACTATGATACGTTGGAGTGGTAAGCGACTGATCGTCAATATTTTACTTTTCGGTATTTTTCTACTTGCGGCCTATTACCTCTGGTTTCCACCCATTTGGGCCTGTCAAACCGTACGTTTTCGTGGTTTTTCAAAGGTTGCTCCCTCCGTTTATGCCAGCGATCACGTCAGCACGCAACGTCGCGACTCACTACTTCATTTCATTACGCAGGCTCGCAAACGCGTCAGTGGATTCTGGGGAGATCAGCGGGGTGAGGCTACCATTATTTTCTGTTCTAATCGGGAAGAATACCAAAAATTCTGTTTGCTCTACGAAGGAGCTGGCTGTAGTCTAGGAACGCCTACGGGCTCCTGGATTGTACTCAATCCGGATGGCTTAAACGTGGATGTGATTGCTCACGAAATGTGCCACGACGAATTATTTGCTCGTTTAGGCTGGATGAAAGCCAAATCTTCCCTGCCCCAGTGGTTCGACGAAGGCGTTGCTCTCATGGTTGACTATCGCTATTCTGATCCTGATTTAAGCCGTCGTTATAACGGCTATGTTCAGGAATGGGACATTCTCACCAATCACGGAAAAACGGCTCCGCATCTTCAAGATATTGTGACCTTGAATGGTTTTTTTGGTACACACCGGGGTCAGGCTGATGCTAACCGAACGGCCCAATCGTACGTTACTTCTGGAAAAGAAGTATCGCGATGGTTAGGACTGGTTGGCCAAGCGGGCCTACAACGACTGGTTCAACAAGTACGGGATGGCTATGAATTTGATGGAGCCTACCGGGAAATTGAACAATACCATCGCCCAAAACTTTAGTCCTGCTCTGGGGTTATAGTACCGAATGCCTTCCCTAGCGTACGGCTTAAAGCATCTGTTTCATGAAAATTGCTCTTAATGGCCGTCCGCTGACGGAACAGACCAGACCTGCCATTCAGGCTTTATTGGGTGAACTGGCCCGCCGGGGAGCGGAGGTTCAGATTCACGAAGACTATCGCCAGAACATTCAGGATGCGGCCATCAATCATCCATTTACGGCAACCTATCAAAATCGTCAGGATCTATTTGACGCGGATTTTGTCTTTAGCATCGGCGGCGACGGTACGTTGCTTGAAACGGTCACCCACGTCGGTGAACGTACCTTACCCATCGTTGGCGTCAATACGGGCCGGCTGGGTTTCTTAGCGACTATCAATCCCGACGAAATTACCCAGACGCTGGATTGGCTGGAAAATGGGAAATTTTCGATCGACGAACGCGTACTCTTGCACGTTGAAAATGATCGGGACGTATTTGAAGGTACTAATTTCGGCCTGAACGATTTTGTCGTTACGAAAACAGACCGCTCGTCGATGATTGTGGTGCATACCTGGCTCGATGGAGAATTTCTTAATTCGTACTGGGCCGACGGGCTGGTTATTTCCACGCCTACGGGCTCGACGGGTTATTGCCTCAGCGTAGGTGGCCCCGTAGTGTTACCGCGTACGAACAATTTCATCATTGCTCCGATTAGCCCGCACAACTTGAATGTTCGACCCATCGTAGTCAACGATGGCAGTCGGATTGAGGTCACGGTAGAAAGCCGTAGTAAAAGTTGCTTAATTTCCCTAGACTCCCGATCCAAAGTAGTGGATGATTCCGTACGTTATTGCGTCAGAAGAGAGCGTTTTAGTGCTCATCTAGTCAAAGTGAAAGGAGACACTTTCCTGGAAACACTGCGTAGTAAACTAAACTGGGGCTTAGATATCCGTAATTAATCCTTCCAACTCACCCTATCATTACCGAAAGTATTCGATCCCACAACATACCAATTTTTGCTGCCTGTCGTTAGACGAATACCTTTGATGATTCATATATGACCTTCATATGAGAAAAAGACTTTTATTGATCAGTACACTCTATTTGTTGGGCCTGGGTTACTCTGACGCTCAACTCAGACTTAGTAAAAATTACGCTAGAGCCCGTAAACCTCAATTTGAGCCCTATTCCAGTGTAGCTTTTGGCATTGGTACTTCTACTTATTTCGGTGAGCTTGCTCCGCTTAAAGATCCTATCAATACCGTCTTCGGTATGATGCGTTGGAACATAACGGGCAACTATACGCGTCATTTTACGCCCCGCTTTAGTGGTAGAGCCGCGTTGACGTTAGCCCGTATATCCGGTGATGATTATAAGTTCAATGGCCGGCCTCAGTTCGATAATAACTTTCTTCGTAATGCTCACTTCAGAAATGATCTAAAAGAACTTTCGGTTACCGCTATTTACAATATCATCCCTGAAGGACGGAATGCCTTTGATCGGCCTGCGATTGTTCCTTACGTATTTGGAGGTCTTGCGATCCTTGCACACAACCCTAAAGCACGAACCCCAGAAGAGTTCGGGAATGAGTGGGTGAAGCTTCAACCTTTAGGAACGGAAGGACAGGGGCGTCCAGGGTACGCTAAACCTTATTCGCTTGTCTCGGGAGCTATTCCCATCGGTTTAGGTTTTCGTTTCCGATACAAGCGAAATTGGGATATTTCTGCTGAAGCTGGTTTCAGATTTTCTTTTACGGATTATCTAGATGATGTCGGAGGCTATTACCCTGCGAACCCTGACGTTTTTGCAGGAGATGCCCTGGCTCAAGCCATGAGTAATCGTAGTCTGGAACCAGTAGCTGCCCGCAAAGGAGGAGATCGTACTGCTGGACTTCAACGTATTTTCACTGAACAGGGAGGAAGTCCCGATAATATACCGGGCAATAATTGGGGTGAAGGTCGTGGTGGTGGCAACAAAGACTATTACTTTTTAACTGCCATTCACCTGAATTATATCATTACTCCCAAAATTAAATGTCCTCCCTTACGTTAGCAGTATTGTATATAGCGATATATTAATCGATGGGTTCGTGCTTTACCACACGAACCCTTTTCACATATGTTCCAGCGATCTATTCTTTTCTTCCTCCTGTGGATGTCAGCATTCGGTTGGGCTCAGGCTCAGAAAATTGAATTCGGAGCTGGTCTAGGTATGATGCATTACAAAGGAGACATTTCTCCCAACCTACATCTCAAGTTTGCCCGTCCCGGAGGAAATCTCTTCTTTCGTTATAATGCCTCTAAAGCTCTTTCCGGTCGCGTTTCTTTCACTGCTGGACGAATTTTTGCCAGTGACTTCGAAAGCTCCGACCCTTTTCAGCGGTCCAGAGGTATTATCTTCGGCACACGGATCATGGAAGCCGGAGCGGATATTCAGTATAATTTCCTGAATTTCGATTATACGCGACGAAAACCCCGTAACTGGTCTCCCTACGTATTTGGCGGTCTGGCCTTTTATAATTTCAAGCCCGATCAGGCGGCTACGGAATCATACAAAAAGTCGGGGTTAGCCATTCCATTTGGAGCCGGTATCAAGTGGCAGATTAAAGGCCCCTGGAGCCTGGGGTTTGAGTTCGGTACTCGTAAAACCTGGTCGGATTATCTGGATAATTATAATGTCTCTGGACCAACGGTTCCTAAAGAATTACAGTCTGATCCGACGCGAAAAGACATGTATTATTATACGTCTCTTTCGGTGAGTTATACAATCCTTCGGGTGATCTGTCCCTAATCCTGGTAAACCGAACGAAAACTGCCACGAAATTCTTACTTTTGCACGATCGTTCAGAACCGGTAAGGTTTCGAACCTTATCGGTTTTTCGTATTAGAGGATGAAGGAAACTATTCATACAGGCAATCTCCCCCGCCACATCGCCGTTATTATGGACGGAAACGGACGCTGGGCCAAACAAAAAGGTATGTTAAGCCGGATTTTCGGCCACCGTCACGCCATTAAAGCAGTAGAGGATGTCGTGGAAGGCTGTGCTGAATTAGGCATTGAGTACCTGACGCTCTATACGTTTTCCACGGAAAACTGGGACCGTCCCCAGGAAGAGGTAGACGCTTTGATGGAACTGCTCGTACAGGCCATAGCCGACCAAACCCCCAAATTACTGAAAAATAATATTCGCTTGTTAACCATTGGTGATACGCAAAGTCTGCCCGCACGCTGCCAGAGAGATTTAAAGCAAGCCATGGATCGTACTCAACACAATACGGGTCTTTCGCTGGTACTGGCTTTAAGTTACAGTGGTAAATGGGACATTATGCAAGGGGTTAAAAAACTCGTTGATGCAACCCAACGCGGAGAATTTGCATCTGGGCAATTAACCGAGGAACATCTGAGCAAAGCCTTGGCTACGAGCGGTATGCCCGATGTTGATTTGATGATTCGTACCGGCGGGGATCACCGCATCAGTAATTTTTTACTGTGGCAATTAGCCTATGCCGAGCTTCATTTTACGGATACCTTTTGGCCCGATTTCCGCCGGGAGCATTTAGATAAAGCTCTCAAAGATTATCAGAACCGTGAACGTCGTTTTGGAAAGACCAGCGAACAATTAAAAGCCTAACTATTCCCTAAAATTTCTGTTTGCTGGAACCACTGACTAAAAAAGGATATTTCCCTGAAAGACAGGCACTCCCACTACAGAAATGTTGTCATTAACCCAATGAGAAAGGTTTTCCCTCTCCTCCTGATTTTCCTGCCATTTCTTTCCTTCAGCCAGGCCCGCGTGGGTTTAGGCGGCCAGCCGGCAACGCCTCAGCAACCCGCTGCTAGCCAGGAAATCGATTACACGCAGCCGAAAGAATACATCATCAAAGGAATTACGACTAGTGGGACCAAATTCTACGACGCGAATTCGCTTATCTCTATTTCGGGGTTGGGCGTTGGGGACAAAATCCAGATTCCCGGCATTGCAATCTCAGGAGCCATCAAGAAATTGATGGATCAGGGCATTTTGGAAGACGTGGAAGTAACGGCCACCAAAATTGAAGGTGAAAATATTTGGCTGGACATTTTCATGCGGGAGCGTTCTCGCTTGTATAAAATTACGTTTACGGGCGTTCGTAAGGGTGAAAAAGACGCTCTTAATGATAAGGTAAAGCTGATTAAGGGAAAGATTATTAACGAAGCCCTCATCAAAAATACCCAGGCTACGATCAAAAAACACTACGTAGAAAAAGGCTTTCTGAACGCAGACGTAAAAGTTCGTCAAGTGTCGGATACGGCCCGTGGTAATAACGCCGCCTTAAACGTAGCCATTACGAAAGGGCCCAAAATCAAAATTCACGAACTGGATCTGGACGGTCGGGAACAACTGCCCGAAGCTACGGTACGGAATAAAATGAAGGGTACCAAGCAGATGCGTTTTGGCCGGGTTTTTACTCCTTCCAAGTTTATTCCGAAAAAGTTTGAAGAGGATAAAGGCAAGGTTATCGACTTCTACAATAAAAAAGGGTATCGGGATGCCCGCATCGTGGTTGACTCCGTATACTCGCACGATAACAAGACGGTTGACGTGTATGTCAAACTGGAAGAAGGTAAAAAATATTACTTCCGTAATATTTCCTGGCAGGGTAACTATCTACACTCTGACTCCTTATTAACGGAAATATTAGGCCTTAAAAAAGGTGACGTATACAATCCGGAAGAACTTCAAAAACGTTTACAGGGCAGTCCTGGTTATGACGTTTCTTCGCTCTACATGGATGCGGGTTACCTGTACTTCCGGGCCGATCCCGAAGAGACGGCTATCGAAGGCGACTCTATTGACATTAACTTCAATATTTTTGAAGGAAAGCAATTTACCATCAATAAAATTATTCTGAACGGAAATACCAAGACTTCCGATCACGTAGTACTCCGGGAAATCCTGACGCTACCCGGTCAGAAATTCTCGAAAACAGCCGTTGTGAGTACTCAGCAGGAGTTAGCCCGTCTGGGTTACTTTGATGCGGAGAAAATCGGTATCAACCCGATTCCCCGTAACGACTACACGGTAGATATTGAGTACACCGTTGAAGAAAAAGCTTCAGATCAGATTGAGCTTTCTGGAGGTTGGGGTGGTTACATTGGCTTTGTGGGTACGTTAGGGGTTGTCTTTAATAACTTCTCAGCCCGTAACATCACGAACCTGAAAGCCTGGCGGCCGCTGCCGGCTGGAGATGGTCAGAAATTGGCCGTTCGTTTCCAGGCTAACGGTAAGCAGTTCCAGAACTATTCCTTATCATTTACTGAACCCTGGCTGGGTGGTAAAAAACCCAATGCTTTTTCCTTTAATATCAACCGTCAGGTATATCGTATCTTCGATTACAATGGCTATGGTGGCTATGGTAGCGGTTATGGCTATGGCGGTTATGGTGGAGGGTATGGCGGCGGATACGGAGGTGTTGGAGGACCGCTGGGTAATGAACGCGGGTACTTTAATACTACCGGGGCTTCCATTAGCTTAGGAAAACGTTTACGCCGTCCAGACAACCGTTTCGGTCTGAATATGGCCCTGTCGTACATGCGTTACGAATTCAAGAACTACGGTATCTTACAGATTCGGGATTTTGATACGGGTAATTCAAACAACATTTCACTGATCACTACACTGACCCGTTACGATCTCGATAACCCACAGTATACGCGGAGAGGTTCTTCGCTGTCGCTGTCGGCTACACTGACGCCGCCGTACTCTTTGTTTAGAGCCTCTAACTGGAACCCGAACGAACCTCAGGAAAAATACCGTTTCCTGGAGTACCATAAGTGGATGTTTGACCTATCCTGGTTCGTGCCTATTACGGGAAAACTGGTCTTCCATACGCGGGCTCACATGGGTTTCCTGGGTAACTATAACTCTAAGCTTGGTATCATTCCTCTGGAACGCTTTGTACTGGGTGGTTCAGGACTTTCCGGACAAGGTCAGTTTGCCATTGCACAGGATATCATCGGTTTACGCGGTTACGACGATCGTAGCGTTCGGACGGACCCAACTCGTCTGTATCAGGGAAATGGTGGGGTTGTGTACAATAAATACGTAATGGAGATTCGTTATCCCATCTCGTTGAACCCCTCAGCTACCGTATTCGTTTTAGGGTTCATGGAAGCGGGTAACAACTGGGATAGCTACAAGTATTTCAATCCCTTTGATCTGAAACGTTCGGCTGGTATCGGTGCTCGTATCTTCATGCCCGCCTTTGGTATGATTGGTATCGATTACGGCTACGGTTTTGACCGCAACGTTGGTCCAACAGGCTCGATTCAGCAGGCAGGTAAAGGCCAGTTCCACTTTACCATTGGCCAGCAAATTCGCTAATCGTAGCAAGCTTATTTAGTCCGCCATTGCTGAATTATAGTATTGTTAAATCCATAACTCGTGAGAAGCAGCTTATTTTTCCTATTTTTGGCGTTCGTTTTGCAGGTAAGCCCTGCCTGGGCCCAGCGATTTGGATATATTGACTCCGAGTACATTGTTAGTAAAATGCCCGAGTTTCAGAAAGTGAATAGCGAAATGGATCGCTGGACACAGGTACGAACAAAGGAAATTGCCGACAAACATGCGGAAATCGATAAGCTCGAACGTCTGTATAAATCGGAAGAGCCTTTGCTAACCGAACCTATGAAGCAGCAACGTCGGGAGGAAATCGAACGAAAAGAAAACGAAGTCAAAGAATTAAATAATAAGGTTTTTGGTTATAATGGACAGTACCACCAAAGACGAAAAGACGTACTCAAACCCATCATGGATGAGCTCAGCCGGGCCGTCGAAAAAGTAGCCCGGCAGAAACAACTTCGCATGATTCTGGACAAATCCTCCGAAGGCCTGGCCATGATCTATACGGACCCCCGGGATGATTACTCGGACTACGTACTCGAAGAATTGGGCATAGATCCGAAAGCTAACCCCAATCAAACAAACACACCAACGCAAAACACAAAGACCAAGCAGTAAAACCAATGAAAAAACAAATTTTTGCCGTTCTGACCGCCGCTGCCCTTGCCTTCGTAGGATTAAACGCGAATGCCCAGTCAGCCCTCAAAATTGGCTATACCGATATTGATGTTCTGTTAGCAGGTCACCCCAAATCCAAGGCTGTAGAAGCTGAACTGCAAACTCGGAGTACGCAATACCAAAACCAAATGCAGAGTCTGCAAAAAGACCTGCAGGACAAATACACTGCTTATCAAAAAGCAGAACCCACCATGTCGGATGTAATCAAAGCCGACAAGCAAAAAGAACTGCAAGGTATTCAGGAACGTCTGCAAACCTTGCAACAGAATGCTCAGACTGAATTAGGTCAGAAGCAACAACAACTGCTTCAACCCCTGCTGGCTGACATTGATAATGCTATCAAATCCGTTGCGAAAGAGAATAACTATACGTTCATTTTAAGTAGCTCGGTTAGTACGCAATTGAACCCAATCGTTCTATACGCCGATCCTGCTACGGAAGTAACGGATTTGGTATTCAAGAAAATGGGCGTTGATCCTGAAGCTCTGAAAAAAGCCGCCGCTCAGCCTGCTGCAGCACAGCCTGCCGGACAGGGTGCTCCTAAAACACCGGCTAAAAAGCCCTAATTTGTTTATTGAGTACAGTAAAAGCCCAGCCTCTACGAGTCTGGGCTTTTTTGTTAATAGTAGATGTAAATAACGACGCCATCATCAATTCCTATGAAATCGATTATTGTAAATAGAGACTTGTTCGTTTCCCCCAGAAGCTTTACTGAGGCTTTTTATGTTCTATTCCTACAGTTCATAGCCCTACCCTCTCCGCTTACAAGAATTGTTTACAAAAAAGCCTCTGGTCTAGAAATACCAGAGGCTTTTTTGTGAATAGGAAGTTCGATTTATACTTCTGAGGAAGAATCCCGAAGTACATCATTCTTTACTGCTGGCTTATTTTCATCCTGTGCTTTTTCTTCTTCGTTAAAGAACTGAGATTGGAAAATCAGGATGAACACTACACCCAGAAAAATCGAAGCATCAGCAATATTGAAGACTGGACTCGTATAATAAGAACCGCCCCAGATCGGAATCCATTCGGGTAAATAACCTTCCCAAGGATTGAATAGCACCATGTCGATTACTTGACCGTGGAACCAGGGCGATGGAGCATCGTAAGGAGCGTTTCCTAACAGAACGCCGTAAAAAGTTGAATCGATAACGTTACCAATCGCTCCGCCTAAAATGGCAGCAATGCACCACAAAAGGCCATCGGGAGCATTACGACGGGCGAGTCGAGTCAAATACCAGGCAATTACAGCCATGGCAACCAGACGAAACAAAGTAAGAATCAACTTGCCATAGGGATGGTCCAGCTGCATACCAAAGGCCATACCCGGATTCAAAACATAATGGATACTCAGCCACTTTCCGATTAAGGGAATGTCTTCCCCCAGATACATATTTTTGTATACAAGGTATTTAACGGTCTGATCCAGGACAATAACAAAGAGTGTCAGCAAAAAAAACTTCAGAGGATTCTTCATTCAGGTAATCATTAGCAACCCACAAAGAAATGAGTTAATCGGGTAAGTCGTTCCTATCTAACGTACAAAATTCAGAAGTGTTTGTACGAAACGGATAGCTTTTATATGAAAAGCCCCCATTCGAGTCGAATGAGGGCTTTCCGTAAGATTATTGAACTGATTTTTTTGATTTACACAGTTGCTGTCGAACGGCCCGCTTTCGGCGTCGAACTTCTTTCTTCAGTAGTGTAAATTCCCGGCTGGCCTGTCCGGCTACCGAGGTATTTTCTTCAGCCCGGCGGAACAAATAAGGCATAACGGCTTCTACCGGTCCATAAGGCACATATTTGGCCACATTGTAGCCACTGTGAGCTAAGTTAAAACTAATGTTATCACTCATCCCCAACAACTGAGCAAACCAGATGTGAGCATCGTTGACGGGAATACCGGCCTCTTTCATCTTCTCAGCCAGTAACAAGCAGGAATATTCATTATGCGTACCCAGACAAATCGAAATCACGTTTCGGTTCTCCAGGAAGTACAGAACGGCTTGATTATACGCCTGATCCGTATCTTCTTTCGTGGCATGAATTGGATCGGAATATTCCATTTCGTGAGCCCGCTGGCGTTCTTTTTCCATGTAAGCTCCGCGTACTAGTTTCACACCCAGCTCATATCCTTTTGCCAAAGCCGTTTCCGTAGCTTGTACTAGATTGGCATAGCTTTCTACGCGATACATTTGATACGTATTCCAAACGATACATTCTTTGCGATTATACCGTTCCATCATCTCGTAGGCTAGTTGATCGATGGTATCCTGAATCCAGGTTTCTTCGGCATCGACAAAAATCCGTACGTGATGTTCATACGCTGCTTTGCAAAGAATATCCATTCGCTCGCGTACGCGGACAAAAGCGGCCGTCTCCGTATCATTCAGACCTTGAGCGGACTGAGCTTTTTCCAATAATTCGGTACTGGCAATCCCCGTTACTTTAAATACCGAGAAAGGAATGGCAGGCATCTGTGCAGCCTTTTCAATGGTCCGCAAAATTTCCTTCACCGTTACGTCAAAAGATTCCTCTGAATCTTCTCCTTCTACGGAATAATCAAGAATTGTTCCGATGTGAGCTTTATCCAACTGCTGGATTGTGTTCGTACAGCCTTCAATTGTCTCTCCACCGCAGAAATGCTCAAAGATTGTGCTTTTAATGGCTCCTTTAATGGGAAATTTGAGCATTAAAAACAATTTCATAAAAAAGGTACCTATCTTTACAAGCCAGTTTCGATTCATGGCCGCAAAAATGAAATACGTTTTCTTGAGTTGCCAGTCGGATTGATTAGCAAAAGCTACCGAGGTGTCATCAAAAGAGAGTTTGATTTCGCGAGTCTGTTGATGAATCGGAGCTTTCAAAATGTCCATTTTGGGCATAGGAAGTGAACCGTGTTAGTGTAAAAGTGTGAATATAGCAGGCAGGTTCAGGTTGGGCATTTCTAAATCTTAAGCGGGCTAATCGGCAATCCATAATTTTTTGTCGAAAAGCGGCTACAAAGGTAAGGGTAAACGCTCTTCATTTTCACAAGTCAGTACCGATTTTTTTAATAAAAAGGGCTATCTTTGAATACTTAACATTCTGATTTTAAGTTTGTTATTTCAATTAAAGTACTAAAAGATTTGGCCTAAACGTTACTCTTCATCATAATAAACTGCTCCCCGGCTTTTTGAACAAATAAACGCTTACTAATTAACGATTTACAAGATGAGTGCGACGCTGGACATTGTGCCCTTGCAGGATTGGATCAACACCAACGGAAAGCCCTTGATGATTGCGGGTCCCTGTAGTGCAGAAACAGAAGAACAGGTTTGGGATACGGTAACCCAAATCGCCAAAGAGGGCTACGCCCACGTTATTCGGGCTGGGGTTTGGAAACCACGTACCCGTCCGGGTTCCTTTGAAGGTATGGGAGAGGCTGCTTTGCCTTGGCTGGCAGCTGCAAAGAAAGAAACGGGTCTGCCCCTGGCTATTGAAGTGGCGAGTCCCGAGCACATTGAACTGGCTCTAAAATATAACGTAGATATTCTATGGATTGGGGCCCGTACGACGGTGAACCCCTTTAACGTACAGGACATTGCTGACGCTCTGAAAGGCGTAGACATTCCTGTATTGGTGAAAAACCCGGTAAACCCTGATCTGGCTCTCTGGATCGGAGCTCTGGAACGTCTTCAGAACTCAGGTCTGAAGAAGCTGGCGGCTATCCACCGTGGTTTCTCGAACATGCAGGAGACGAAATACCGCAACTCACCCATGTGGCAGGTTGCTCTGGAACTCAAACGCCAGTTGCCGAACTTGCCCATCATCGGTGATCCAAGCCACATGGCCGGTAAACGTCAATACCTGGCTGAATTGACTCAGCGTTTCCTGGATCTGAACTACGACGGTTTGATCATCGAGTCACACCGTAACCCGGCGGAAGCCTGGTCGGATGCTTCGCAACAACTGACGCCAGCTGCTCTGGGTGAAATGCTCCGTGGCATGCAGGTTCGCGAATCCGATGTGAACGATTCAGCGTACCACAGCCACATGGATGAACTCCGGGCGAAAGTAGACAACATTGACCGCGAATTGCTGGAAGTGCTGGCTACGCGTATGGCCATTGTTGAGAAAATGGGTGAGTACAAACGTGACAACGGCGTGACGATTTTCCAAATCGATCGCTGGAAGCAGGTGCACGCTTCACGGGCTGAAATGGGTAAGAAACTGGGTCTGTATACCGACTTAGTGGAAGACCTTTACCGCCTGATCCACGAAGCTTCGATCCGTAAGCAAACGGAAGTAATCCATTCCGTTTCTCAGGCATAAGCTTAGAATACCTGTAGAAAAGAGGTCGCTGTATAGCGACCTCTTTTTTCTTTTAATCCGTTTTTTAACTATACGTTCGTAGCATTGCATGGAATTTCTTTCTAACAGCTCTATTCGTTCGCATGAATGCTTACCCTACTGATCCGTTTGCCGCCCTGCGTTATCGGGAATTTACCTTTTTTGGTCTAGCCAGTTTCTTCTTCACTACCGCTATTCTGATTCAGGAGGTTGTCTTAGGTTACGAAATTTATCGCATTACGCACGATCCCTTAGCTTTAGGCTTAGTAGGCCTCGCGGAAGCAATCCCCTACATTTCACTGGCGTTGCTGGGCGGACACTTTGCCGATAAGTACGACAAAAAGCGAATCATCTTACTGAGCTTACTAGTTATTCTGGTGGGCTCGTTTATTCTGCATTGGGCTACATTGCCCGAAACGCGGGCCGCTCACCCGGATACTTTTCTACTCACCATTATTTATTGCGTAGTTGCTTTGATTGGTCTGGCCCGTGGCTTCTACAGCCCGGCTACTTCTTCTCTGAAAGCATTTCTAACGCCCCGGGAGGTATATGCTAATGCGGCATCCTGGTACAGTTCGTTTTGGCAAACGGGAGCCATACTGGGGCCGGGGCTTGCCGGATTTCTTTACGCCTGGATGGGGATGGCGGGTACCATGTGGCTGGTCATTGCGGGCTTAGGATTGGTTTTTCTTTTGTTTTTATTCATCAAGAAGAAACCCATTCCTGAAGTATCGCTGGAAGAAGAACAGCTCAGTGTCTGGCAGAGTATTCGGGAAGGGATCTCCTTTGTGTTCGGTAACAAGCTCCTGCTCTACTCCATTTCGCTGGATTTGGTGGCTGTCCTGTTTGGTGGAGTCGTAGCAATCCTACCCGTTTTTGCCGAGGATGTTCTGCACGTAGGAGCTGAAGGCCTGGGTATTCTGCGAGCTGCTCCCTCCATCGGAGCCGTACTAACGCTCGTAGCGACTGCCGTGTACTCGCCCGTACGTAGAGCCTGGTTAAACATGCTCATTGCCGTTGCAGGATTCGGTATCGCTACCATCGTTTTCGCTCTGTCAACACATTTCTGGCTTTCCGTAACGATGCTTTTCCTGACAGGAGCGTTTGATAGCATCAGTGTCGTGATTCGTCAGGCTATTCTCCAACTGGTTCCACCCGACGAAATCCGGGGACGCGTACTTTCGGTTAACAGTATCTTCGTCAGTACTTCCAATGAAATCGGAGCTTTTGAATCGGGCTTACTGGCTAAAACCTTTGGTACAGTCCCTTCCGTACTCATTGGCGGAAGCCTTACGCTGGTTATTGTCGGCTTCATCTGGGCTCGTACGAAAGAGCTTCTCCAGGTAAAGCTGATTTAATGGAGACAATCCTATATACAAAAGAAAGGCTAACTCCAGTGAGAGTTAGCCTTTCTTTTGGTAGAATGTATTATTCAAAAATCTTGAATCCGAAGTAGCCAACGGCGAGCCAGAGTAAGCCTTTAATTAGAAAGAAGAAAAAGCCGGCCCAGCCCAAACGCTTAATCCAACCTTTCCAGCCGGGAGTGGTTTCCTTTTGCTCCATAATATTTAGAATGATTCTATTGAATTCAAAAATCGGCAAAAAGATTCTTTTCTCCGAAGAAATACGCAGATTTCTTGTCGATCAGGCTAGTCCCCCTTTCGCCAGCACCACGTATTTGAGCACTTCAACGTACAACTGAATTCCTTTTTCGATTTCGTGCAAATAGATAAATTCATCGGCTTGGTGCGAACGAGCCGAATCGCCGGGACCCATCTTCAACGAAGCACAGCCAATCACGGCCTGATCGGACGTAGTGGGTGAACCATAAGTCGTACGGCCCAACTGGATACCCGCCTGCACAACGGGATGTTCCAGAGGAATGCTCGAAGGCCTCAACCGTACGGAACGAGCCTGTACTTCCGACTTCATGTGGGCCTGGATAATGTCACAGGCTTCTTCCAGCGTGTACTGATCCGTTACACGTACATCGAGCGTAAAATAGCAATTGGCTGGAACGACATTATGTTGCTGGTTTTCGGTACGAATGACCGTAGCCGTCATTTTCATTTTCCCCAGCATCGGCGATTCTTTGGGGAATTCATACGAACGTACCCAGGCAATATCGTCGAGAGCTTTGTACAGGGCATTTTCTCCTTCTTCGCGAGCTGCGTGACCGGCTTTTCCCTGAGCCATGCAATCGAGTACTAGTAAACCCTTTTCAGCAATGGCCAGGTGCATTTGCGTGGGTTCGCCCACAATGGCAAAGTCAATCGAACCCAGCTTTCCGGAATTCCACAGCAGTTCCATGCCGTTGGCTCCCGAAACTTCCTCTTCCGCCGAAGCTGCAAAGACAATGTTGTACGCTAAATCCGTCCGGTGGTAGAAGTAACAGAACGTAGCCAGCAGGGAAACCAGACAGCCTCCGGCATCATTGGAGCCCAATCCGAAGAGTTTTCCGTCCTCCACCAAAGGATTAAACGGGTCAAGGGTCCACTTCGGATTGGGTTTTACCGTGTCGTGGTGCGAATTAAGCAGTACCGTCGGTAAATCCGGATTGTAGTATTTATTCCGGGACCACAGGTTGTTATTCATTCGGGAAAAGGGCATGTTCCGTTCCCGGAAAAACTCTTCCAGCAGATACGCCGTCTGATCTTCTTCCCGGCTAAAGGAGGGCGTCGCGATCAGACGTTTGAGTAATTCAATGGAATCAATAGTGAGGCTTTCAAGAAGCTGAGCCATACTTACTAATTTAAAAAGGGGCCGTATGCCTCCTTCTTTATGAATGAAGAAAACGGGTAAATCGCCCAGCCAAGTCTTCGATGTCTTCGAAGCGAGCCAGCGTTTGCACCCAGTTGACCGGAATACCTTCCAGTCCGTAATAGAGTCCGGCCAGACCGCCCGTAACGGAACCCGTAGTATCGGCATCATCTGCCAGATTTACGGCCCGCAGGACGGCATCCGAATACGTGTCAGTCGTCAGAAAACTCCACAGTGCGGCTTCCAGCGAATGCAGTACGTAACCAGAAGAGTATATTTCCTTTTCCGATAATTGTATAAGGTCTTCTTTTAAAATACGGGCAAACAGTTCACATTCATCCGCTGAACAAATCTGCTCGGGAAACGAACCCAGCGATTGCTGAATCGTCCGGTAGGCTTCTACTTTTTCCTTACCCGCCAGGAGTTCCTGAGCAAAGGAAACTAGTACGAAGCAGGCAATCACCGAACGAATGTGGCCGTGGGTCAGGCTTGATACGTTGCGTACAATCGCAAAGCGTTCATCCAAACTCAACTTCGGCTGCTGGTAGTGAAAGTAGAAAGCTAGGGGCAGGATTCGCATAAGCGATCCGTTGCCATTACAAAGTTCACTCGTTTCGCCCGCCTTCAGGGGCTCTACGCCCTGTTCCAGACGATCTAGAGCGTTACGGGTGGAAATACCAATGTCGAATACGGAACCATGAGCCGTCCAGTCCCCGTAAAGATACCAGTTTAAAAAGCGGTTTGCCAGGGTTCGGTAATCCAGCCCCTGTATTAGTGTTTCGATGGTTTGATAGGTCAGAGCACTATCATCCGACCAGGTTCCGGCGGGCTGGTGGTGCGTGCCGTAGGCTCGCATACCTTCAACGGGCTTGTTTTTTAGAAAATTACGCGTTGTAAATTCCACCGGAACACCCATAGCATCTCCCACAGCAGTACCAATCAAGAAGCCATGAACACGAGAGTCAAAAAGTGATTTCATACGGTGTTATTACCAATTGCGGTGGTTTAAACAAACCATTCGGGCGGAATGGCTTCTATTCTGTAAGTCGGATCCGGGTACCGGCGGTGCCTTCGCTAACGGCCTGTCGAAGATCGGTAGCGTGGCAGATGGTAACCTGTTTAACGCCATCGTGAAGGGCCTTGAAGGCAT
Organism: Siphonobacter curvatus; assembly: GCF_002943425.1. Lineage (NCBI taxonomy): Bacteria > Pseudomonadati > Bacteroidota > Cytophagia > Cytophagales > Cytophagaceae > Siphonobacter > Siphonobacter curvatus. Next base: position 1,500,108 of record NZ_PTRA01000001.1, on the reverse strand, counting down.
TATCCAGCTTCGGAATCATCCCGGCGTAAATAGCTCCGGAGGCTTTGTGCTCGGCGTAAGTACTCGGATATAGTTCGGGTATGACGGTCGTATCGTCTTCAGGATTAGTCAATACGCCTTTTTTTTCGAAACAATATACTAAATTAACTTCAAAATGCTTCGCTAATGCTACCGCAACGGCCTGAGCCTGGGTATCGGCATTGGTATTGAGCATGGAAGCCAGAGCCGGATCAAAGGTCAGCGGAGCGAAAACGGGAACCAGCCCTACTTCCAGAAACCGCTTGATCTGCTCCTCATTCACGGACTCAATGTCGCCTACAAAACCGTAATCAACATTCCAGCCTGTCCGTTTTTTCGATCGGATAATGCCGCCATCGGCTCCGGTCAGCCCCAGAGCGTTACAATCCAGAGCCTGTAGCTGAGCGACGAGTTGCTTGTTAACGAGTCCCCCGTACACCATCGTGACAACATCCAGCATGGCGGCATCGGTCACGCGGCGACCTTCCACCATAACCGTTTCCACATCCAGTTTGACTGCCACCTGCGTAGCAATCTTCCCGCCCCCGTGTACCAGAATCTTAGGCAAGGGCAAGGCCGCAAAATCCGCTAAAAATTGCTGGCGGAGGGTCGGGTTATCGACCACGTTGCCGCCAATTTTAATAACCGTGAGCATGTAGGTTCGAATAAAGAAAAAGGGTACGCAGGTTTTTGCCCGCATACCCTTCCGTCTATGATTAAGCTTGTAACATTCGCTTGAGTACAGCCTGAGCAGCCCAAACGCGGTTTCCAGCTTCCTGAATAACGATTGAATTAGCCGAATCCAGTACAGCGTCTTCGACCACCAGATTCCGGCGAACGGGCAAGCAGTGCATGAACTTGGCCTGATTCGTCAGTCCCATTTTTTCCTGCGTAATCATCCAGGCCGGGTCACTGTTGATGATTTGGCCGTAGGTTTCGTACGAAGACCAGTTTTTCGCGTAAATGAAATCAGCTCCTTCGAAAGCTTCGCGTTGGTTGTGCGTCACGCGGGCGTTCCCCGAAAACTCGGGAGCCAAAGCGTAACCTTCGGGATGCGTAATGACGAAATCTACGTCAGCAGCATTCATCCACTCGGCAAAGGAGTTGGGTACGGCCTGGGGCAGTGCCTTCACGTGCGGAGCCCAGGTCAGTACTACTTTCGGACGAGCCACTGTTTTCGTCTCCTCGATCGTAATCAGATCTGTAAAGGATTGTAACGGGTGTCGTGTCGCTGACTCCAGACTCAGAATCGGTACGCCAGCGTACTTGACAAATTGCTTGATGACCTGCTCCTGGTAATCCTTCTCCCGATCGGTCAGCGAAGGAAAACTCCGTACGCCAATGATATCGCAGTACTGCCCTACCACAGCGGCCGCTTCCTTGACGTGTTCGGCCTTATTTCCGTTCATGATCGCTCCATCTTCAAATTCCAGACCCCAGGAATCCGTGGTAACGTTCATTACCATCACTTTCATACCCAGATTTTCGGCTGCTTTCTGCGTACTCAGCCGGGTGCGAAGGCTGGCGTTAAAGAATAGTAAGCCCAGCGTTTTATGCCGTCCCAGGTTTTCGTCGGCATAGGGGTTCTGTTTCAGCCAAAGAGCTTCCTGCACTAATCCCGGCAGGTCAGGAACATCATGAACGGAAAGAAATTGTTTCATTGGTTGAGTTTAGGGTTTTGAGCGGCCGCCGCTGCGGTTTAGAGTTTCGGGTTTGGGGTTTAGAGTGGCCTTGCTTGCGATTTTGAGTAAAACCTTTCCTGTGTATACAGAATTTTCACTCCTTTTATCCTTCACGCAATCACTCTAAACTTAAAACCCTAAACGCTGAAACTCCTTAGGCGTTTACCGCCAATACTTGATCGAGTGCTTCCAAGAATTGATCGCTTTCGGCCTGACCGATGGCCAGACTCGGCAGCAAACGCAGGGTATGCTTGCCCGCGTAGCCACAGAAAATTTTATGTTCGAACAGCAGGGTGTCCCGGATTTTATCGACGGGCTGCTCAAATTCGATACCGATCATCAAACCGCGACCGCGTAACTCCTTAATCCCGCTGATACCTTTGAGTTGTTCAAACAGGTAGGCTCCCTGCTTTTCGGCGTTTTCGATCAGGTTCTCGTTTTTCATAATGTCGAGCACCGCAACCGCCGCCGCACAGGCCAAGTGATTGCCTCCAAAGGTTGTACCCAGCATACCAAATTTGGCGTGGAATTTGGGTGAAATCAGTACGCTGCCAATTGGGAAGCCATTGCCCATTCCTTTAGCGGTGGTAATCAGATCGGGTTCTACGCCTGTGAACTGGTGCGAGAAGAACTTCCCCGTCCGTCCATACCCGCACTGTACGGAATCCAGGATGAGTACGGAACCGAACTGGTCGCATAACTGGCGAGCGGCCTGCAGGAACTCCGTAGATGTCACGTGAATACCGCCGACGCCCTGAATGCCTTCCACGATTACCGCACAGATTTCTTCGCTCATGTTGGCTTTCAAAGCCTCCACATCATTGAAGGGGATGAACGTAACGTGTGAATTATCGTTGATGGGAGCGACAATGGAAGGGTTATCCGTAACCGCTACGGCTCCGGACGTACGACCATGGAAAGCCGCTTTAAAAGCAATTACTTTCTTACGTCCGTTGTAAAAGGAAGCTAGTTTCAGGGCGTTTTCGTTAGCTTCGGCCCCCGAATTCACCAGAAACAGCGAATAGTCCGGGTAACCAGAAAGGGCCCCCAGTTTCTCACCTAATTCCTTTTGTAAGGGAATCTGTACGGAATTGGAGTAAAATCCAATTTGTGACAGCTGACGCGTCAGGGCTTCTACGTAATACGGATGTGAATGACCCACCGAAATGACCGCGTGACCGCCATACAAATCCAGGTACTGATCGCCTTTTTTATCCCACAAATAACTACCCTGAGCTTTCACAGGCTCGATGTCGTAGAGCGGGTAAACATTGAATGGATTCATGCTTTGTTATTTTTATGGTTTCAGGTTTGAGAAAGTTTGAGGTTTGAGACATTTCAAATCTGATACTGATCTGTATCTAATCCTTACCCTTATTCAAACTTTATACGTATTCAAACCTGAAACTCTTCAGACACTTTCAAACTTCCTAAAAACCGACTGATTTCAGATTCAGACCGGCTTTTTCATCCAGTCCAAACATCAGATTCATATTTTGTACAGCTTGACCGGAAGCCCCTTTTGTCAGGTTATCGATGATACTGGTGATCAGCAATTGTCCTTCGTGTACTTCCAGATGCACAAGACCTTTATTGGTATTGACGACCTGCTTCACATCGATACTCGCCGGACTTACGTGCGTGAAAGGATGCGTGGCGTAGTAATCGGTATAGAGCTTCGTCGCCTCTTCCAGCGTACCCGCAAATTCTGTATACACATTGGCCATGATACCCCGCGTGAAGTTGCCCCGGTACGGAATAAAGTTGATTTTCTGCGTGAAATCAGCTTGTCCCTTTCGCAGTACCATCCCGATTTCGGTCAGGTGCTGGTGCGTAAAGGCTTTGTAGATACTCATGTTGTTATTCCGCCAGCTAAAGTGACTCGTCGCACTGAGCGACTGTCCGGCTCCCGTACTGCCGGTTACGGCGGATACGTGCACCTCGTCCTTCAGCAACCCGGCCTGAGCCAGCGGCAACAGAGCCAATTCGATACTGGTTGCAAAGCAACCCGGATTAGCAACCTTCTGAGCCTGACGGATCCCGTCGCGTTGCAGTTCGGGCAGGCCGTAAACGAAGCCGTTGGACTCGTCCCGGAAATCCGTACTCAAATCAATGATCCGTACGTTTTCAAAATCGGGATTCGCCGCCAGAAACTTCTTTGACTCACCGTGTCCCGAACACAGGAATACGACGTCTACATCCGTATGAAAGTGTTCGGCAAACGTTAAATCCGTGTCGCCGAACAAATCCGTGTGCGTCGACGCTACGGGTTTGCCCGCCTGACTATTTGAATGAGCGTAAGCAATGGTTGCTTCGGGGTGATGAATCAGAATGCGAAGCAATTCGCCTCCCGTATAACCAGCCGCTCCAATAATGCCAATCTTCATGAATAGTAGTTCAGTAGTAGTTGATTGTTAGTTTATCTAAACGTTTTATACACCAAACGTCTCACTAACAATAACTTGTAACAATCAACCATCAACCTTATTTATCGTTCAATTCAGTGATTTTACGGTGAATCATGGTCTGATTCGAGGCAATTTTCGAGAAGCCACGTACGTCATCGCCACTCCAGGCATTGTTCATCTCACCGTAGCTGCCGAAGACATTGCTCATCAGATCATAGGGCGACTCGATACCCGTTACGAAGAAACGGTATGGCTGCAACTGGACGTTCACCTGACCCGTTACATGCTCCTGCGTGCTTTGCAGGAAGGTTTCCAGGTCCCGCATGGCTGGCTCCAGGAATTGGCCTTTGTGCAACAGGGTACCGTAGTTACCCGAAAGCATTTCCTTGAAATAGATCTGCTGCTCGGTCAGTACGTGTTTTTCCAGAGCGTGGTGAGCTTTGATGATGATCAGGGGAGCGGCGGCTTCAAAACCAACCCGACCCTTGATTCCGATGATCGTATCACCCACGTGGATATCCCGACCTACGGCGAAGGGAGCGGCTACTTCTTGTAATTTCCGAATGGCATCCACCGGATTTTCAAACGTTTCTCCGTTCACGCCTTTCAGTTCACCGTGTACAAAATCCAGCGTCAGGGATTCCGTATCCTGCCGTTGTAACTGGGTCGGCCAGGCTTCTTCGGGTAAAAATCCGTCGGAGGTCAGCGTTTCCTTCCCACCTACTGACGTTCCCCACAACCCTTTATTGATGGAATACGCGGACTTGGTCCAGTCGCGTTGTACGCCTTTTTCTTTCAAATACTCAATCTCTGCCTCCCGGCTCAGTCGCAGGTCGCGAATGGGCGTGATAATTTCTACGTCCGGTACCACAATCCGGAATACCATATCAAAGCGAACCTGATCGTTTCCGGCTCCGGTGCTACCGTGGGCAACCGCTTTCGCTCCAATTTGCTTAGCGTATTCGGCTACGGCCAGTGCCTGAAATACCCGCTCGGCACTCACCGACAGGGGATACGTATTGTTTTTCAGTACGTTTCCGAACACCAGATACTTCAAACAGTTGTCGTAATAGTCGTTCACTACGTCGAGCGTAGCGTGACTGGCTACCCCTAATTCATAGGCGTTCCGTTCTACGGTCTGGAGTTCCGACAGCGTAAAGCCACCCGTATCAACCAATACAGAGTGTACTTCATAACCCTGATCATCCGACAGGTATTTTACACAGAAAGAGGTGTCCAGACCACCACTATACGCCAATACAACTTTGGGTTTACTCATTTTTTTTGAATGTAGACAGTGGATTGCGGATACGAGTCCGCGTTCCTGGTTATGGAAAGGGCAGAAATTGAGATCAATTTCCATCCGAAAGACACTTAAAAAAAGCGGGAAGGAATCGCTTCCCACCCGCCAAAATTATAACGAACGAAGAACAGTTACCCAGTAACCGTCAATAAATCCTAGAGAACGGGCTCCTCTATTTCTTCTTTTTCGTGATGCCTCAACAGCAGCCGTTGTTTGATCTTATTCCAACGCTCGTAGATTTTCGCATTTTTCAGGAAATTCCACTTCGTCTTTTTCTCTTTTTCTTTCTCCCAAGAAGGATCGAACATCATGCCCGTGCAAAGGCAATGCTTACGACCTGTACGGCTGAGCACGTCAAAATTCACGCAGGAAGAACAGCCTTTCCAGAAGGCCTCATCCACGGGTAATTCGCTAAAGGTAGTCGGTTTGTAGCCTAACTCTGAATTGATCTTCATCACGGCCAGACTCGTGGTAATACCAATAATCCGGGCGTTCGGGTATTTAGTACGCGAAAGTTCAAAGGCTTTTTCCTTGATCATTTTCGCAATACCACTTTTGCGGTGGTCTGGATGGACGATTAATCCTGAGTTAGCCACAAATTTGCCGTGATCCCAGGTTTCGATGTAGCAGAAACCCACCCACTCACCCTTACGAGTCATGGCAACAATGGCTTTCCCTTCCTCCATCTTGCGGCGGAGGTACTCAGGCGACCGCTTCGCAATACCAGTACCGCGTTGCTTGGCACTTTCTTCCATGTGCCAGCAAATTTCTTCAGCTAGGTACAGATGCTCTTTCGAGGCAACCTGGACTTTATATTCGTTCATTTGATTACTTAAACAGGAAACTCGTGTTGAATGAAAGTACACTGACTGTTTGTCAGACAGCCTTGCTTAACGACTCATACAACCAATACTGGAAGAAAATAGTGTGCCGGACGGCCAAAAAATCACAGGCGTACCGGCCTCCGTCGTTCCGGCCTGAAGAATGGCCGCCGCGGTGGCTGGGTAGCAAAAAAAGGCTCGATGATGGCCCGTGATTTCATTTTCCTTGAAGAGATGTTTCTTAAAAACGATGCAAAGTTTAGAAAAAACTAATTACTTCACACGAATATTATCAATTTTTTATTTATTTTCCCTATAACCGTTGGTTAGGCCGAAGTAGTTCGGTGCATGGGTTAAATTTTTTATAGATCGGATATGACGAATCTGACAGCAGAGGATCTTATCTACGGTTACATGAATGGTATTTTCCCGATGGCGGACGCGGATGGAACCCTGTATTGGTATTCACCGGAGCCGCGGGCCATTATTCCTATTGATACGTACAAACCCGCTAAGTCATTAAGACCCATTCTGAACAAAAATACCTTTTCCATTCGAATCAACTCGGATTTTGAAGGCGTCATGCGGGGCTGTGCCCGTATACGGGCGGATGGGGAAGGCACATGGATTTCCGAAGAAATCATTCAGGCCTATACCGATCTCCATCGCTTAGGTTTTGCCCATTCTGTCGAGGCATACGTGGATCATGAACTGGCCGGTGGCTTGTACGGCGTCTCAATTGGTGGGGCGTTTTTTGGGGAATCCATGTTCTACAATGTTCCCAATGCGTCGAAAGTAGCCTTTCATTACCTGATTGAACGCTTACGTGAACGTCAGTACTACTTGCTCGATACGCAGTTTATTAATGATAATGTGAAGCGGTACGGAGCCATTGAAATACCCCGGGCGGAGTACATGTTCCGACTCCGAATCGCGTTGGATCAGCGTTGCCGATTTAGTGACAATGCTCCTATGCCTTTCATTCCTTCGTTTCGCACAAATATTCCCTAAAAGAGAAAACCCGCATGGTAGGCGGGTTTTCTCTTTTCATTGGAACGCTTTAGGCAGCTAACCTTCCTCCAGCCTACTTTTTCATTAATCCCGCCGGGTCACATCACTACCGCCCGATTTTCGAACGGATACGGTTTTCGCTCCACCCGCGTAGTAAATATCACTCCCCCCACTCGCCTCTGCCGAAATCTCTTTGGTAGCATATACGTGTGCATCTGAGCCTCCTGACGCTTTCACGCGTACGACATCAGCTTTAAAATCGGTAGCCTTGATATCCGACCCACCGCTGGCGGAGACGTCAAATACCTGAGCACTGCCGGATAAATCAGCGTCGGAACCACCGCCCGCTGAAATTGAAAAATGATTGGCTTTCAAATCCATACGAGCATCCGATCCACCGCCCAGATCTACGGATAAATCCCCTACGTTCAGCGTCCCCTGGGTGTACACGTCTGAGCCACCGCCCGCCCGCAATTTTTCGAGCGTTTTGAAGGATACATACGCCTTTACCGAACGGTTTTTACCCCAGCTCCCGATACCTGACTCCCGATTAATTCGCAAAACCAGTACGCCTTCTTTCACTTCGGAGACGACTTCGTCTTCTTCCACGCCTTTCGCTTCCAGACGCAGACTTTCAGCGGAGCTTTGGGTAAGGTACAGGTCGATCCCGTGACTTACCTGTATGCCATTAAATCCGCTTGCGGAACGGGTTTTCTGCCAGTTTTGGCCCTGTACCTGATACGAAAAGGCCAAAGCGGCCATACTGGTGAGTAAAGTAAATCTCTTCATTAGTATCGTTCGTTTTAGTAAAGGATGCAGGAAGCTCGCGAAATGTTGCATAAAAATGCCCCCGCCTTCGTAAAAGTGGGGGCTGGTTCAAGTTTTGGTTAAGGGAGTTGTTTACTTATTTGACCATCACTAAGGTGCCGTTTACCACGTACGTAGCTTTATCAGTCTTAACGTTGTATACGTTATTCACCGAACGAACGGCCGATTGCGTCAAGAATACATCGTAGGGTTTTAGTACATTAGTCTGGGCATCACGATGATAGAGCGTATCGCCCACTTTCACTTCGCTCATGCGTTTGACGCCACTGGTGGTCAGTACGGGGTGATTGGCCGTCGCTTCCAGACTCACCGATTCCCACTGCGTAGATTGAGAAGCCGTCAGTTTAGCCGCCGGATCCATCAAGGTCAGACGGGTCAGGGCAAAAGACTGATTAGCATGAATATCCAGTTTCTCTACCGTAGCCGTTTCCAGTACTTTTGTGTTGGCATTGAAGCTTTGAATCTGGTCGCCCGCTGTAAGCGAAGCAATAGCTTTTGTGGTACCGTTAGCCAGAGTTACCAAGGCATCCGCGGGGAAACAATACTCGATTTTTTCGCCTTCCTGAGCGGCCGCCGGGGCACCACCCACGCCTGATTTCGTCAAGGCAAAAGCGATACAGGAAGAAAGACCCTTCATGGCTTCTTCGCCGTACTTCAGGTCGTCGATGTATTTGCCCCATACCTCACCCGGAGCATCCGGACTGGGTAACGGAAAGGCTTTCAGCTTACCATCTTTGGGCGTCGTGTAAATCGCGTACATGCCCAGTTCGGACATTTTCTCCGTTTCAAAAAGTTTGTACAGGTATACCCGACGCTCCGTACCGTCCGAAAACTTGAAGACGAAAGGATCACCCGAACGGTCAAGAATAAAACTACCCGCTTTCACGTACGTGTCCTTTTCGAGGTTTTTTACTGCTATTTTTTTAGCAGCTTCATATTCAGCAGCCGTAATGGGACGTTTCTCGGAATCCTGGGCCCAGCTACCCGTAGCTACCAGAGCAGCTAATCCTAAAGTCAGGAATAATTTCTTCATAGGGAAATTTAGTTTTCAGTGTCCAGTTTTCTGTTACCAGTTTGCAGTTTCCGTTATCAGTCAATAATTTCCAATAGATAGCCTGTATCTATACTTTATATCTAGCTAGCAACCAACAACAATCCACTACAAACCAACATCCTCACCCTGCCGATACCCGCTTATGCAACAGTTCTACGGCGTAGCGAGCTGATTCGAAAGCCCCGGCCATCCAAGCGGGCAGGTTACTGGCGTGTTCTCCGGCGAAGTAAATATCGTCGTCGTTTTTAGTCATCGTGGCGTACAGGCGTTGACGGGCGGCATCCGAATAAATGCCCCAGCCACCTTTGGAGTACGGAATCTTGTGCCAGGCTAGCGAGAACGCATTTTCAAACTCATCCTTGTACTGCGGGTGAATCCGGGAACCTTGCTCGAAAGCCAGTTTTTGGCGATCCGCAATGGAAAGCTCGCCTACTTTCTTAGCTAGTCCGTGGAAGTTATACATGCCTTTTAGTACGCCTTTCGGTCCCAGCATGCCGTGGGCGGGGTAGAAAATTTGCGTAATATCCATGTTGGTTTTCGTGATACCCCCAAAGATCTGGTCATCTTCTTCCCAGAAACGCCGCTTGAACTGCATGCCGATTTTGCAAGTTTCCATGTACGGAACAAAATCCGCCACTCGCTGTACATCCCCGGAAAGGTCCGAAGGAATCCCCTTCAGAATGGGTAAGGGTAAGGTACAAATACAGTAGTCGCCTTTTACCTCGTGTTTCTGACCCGTCTTCTTGTCGAGATACACAATCCGTACGCCGGGGTTCGTCTTCCGGATTTCCTGGATTTCACAGGACCGTTTCACCTTATCACCCACCACTTTTTCGAAGGCTTTCGGAATCATATCCATCCCGCCGACTGGTTGCAGTAACACGGGCTGCTGATTAAATGTGTATTCGCCGACATTCGCAAAAGCCGGATGCGTAAGCCCCGATTCCACGATGTCTTTCAAGGCATAGGGCTTGGCAATGGTTCCTCCCCGCATGCCCGCTCCCGGAGCTAACTCGTAGCCGTGTCGCTCGGAGCCTTTATATTTTTTGTTGATGTCCAGATCGCCCTCTTCCCGTAGCCAGGCCACGTAGCGATCTACATCTTCTTTTGACATTTCTAAATCCAGTGCCTGTTGGTCGATGGCTTTCGCCACCAGTTCCGTCAGGTAACCCCGCATATCCGCGTGAATTTCGCGGGCTCGTACTCGTTTGTTAGCCAAGGCTCCGCGGTTACTCTCCGAATACTGGAACCCGGCTTCGTTGAGATTACCGAAGATTTCAACGGGTATCTTCAGTTCCCGGCAATATTGAACCGTGAGGTGGTGATGGTGAGGAATGCGGGCCGCACCGGCATTGAGGTAGTACCCTTCGTCGAACTGGCAGGTTTGCTTTTCACCCCCTATCTCGGTTTCAGTGGTTCCTTTCCGGATGGTCCAGATTCGGCCCCCTACCCGTTCGCGGGCTTCCAGTACTACGCAGTCGTAGCCCAGCTTTCCCAGTTCATAGGCGGAAGCAAGTCCAGCCAGTCCGGCTCCGAGGATAATAACTTTTTTACCGTTCGGCTTTTCATTGCGGGCTAAGTCAAAGCTCTTGGCTGGGGCTTCTGGAAAAAAACCCAAAGCCATCATCGCCAGGTAACTGTTACCCGACTTTTCAATAAAATTTCTTCTGGTCATAGGGGAAAGAAAGGTTAGGACTTGAAAATAGTATTCGCCCGGTACGCAACCAATGATAAAAATCAGCTTTCATGTGAATCTGATTTTTTTAAACGTACCGGGCGATAAGTCCCTACCAGGGTCAGGACACAACTTTAGTGAATGAATCCGTAAAGGCTTTCATTTCGTCCATGGTTCCGATCGAAACCCGGCACCAGTGCTGTCCGTCGAAGAACCAGTTTCGTACCATTACGCCTTCCTGCATAAGTTTTCCGGTCAGTTCCGTACCCTTCATATTAACCGGGAAGAGCATAAAGTTGGCGTACGAAGGAATGACCTTGTAGCCAGCTTTCGTCAGGAAATCAGCCGTATACTTTTTCGATTCATTCGTTTTATCGAGCACCATTTTCGTATTCTCGGCATCCGAGAAAGCCGCCATAGCTCCCATGATCGTAGGTAGCGTGAGGCCAAAGCCGTTCATCGTATACTTGGAAATATCCTGTAACAGTTCGGGTTTACCCAGAGCATACCCTAAACGCATCCCGGCAAACGCATACAGTTTAGAGAGCGTCCGTAGCACGATTACGTTTTTACCTTCCTTGATTTTATCCACCATACAATCCGTTTTCGGATTGGTGGCGTAATCGATGTAGGCTTCATCCACCAGTACGGTAACTTTCGGTGAAACCTCATCAATGAATTTCCGCAGTTTATCCGCAGGCAGCATGTTACCCGTCGGGTTGTTGGGGTTACAGATGTAGACCAAGCTGTGTTTAGCGGGGTCGATTTTCTTCGCCATTGCATCCAGGTCGTACTGATAATCCGCCGTGAGCTTTACCTTATCCATGGGGTAACGCTCGTCATTACTCGAGATGTAGCAGGGATCGCCCACCATGATCGTACCCTTCTGAGCAAAGTGCATCAAGCTGGCATTCAGCAATTCCGTTGAACCACAGCCCAGTTTAATATAGCTTTTGGAAGCTCCACCCCAACCGCCGCCGCCGGCCGGACTTTGGGGCATGGGAATACCGTCTTTCTCAGAAATCGCTTTGTATAGATCCATCGTAGCTCGCATCGCATACCGGTTGGCTTCGGTTAGGGAGCTATTGACAGCCGTTTTCGTTTTTGCCGAAAGTCCCCAGGGGTTTTCGTTGGCACTCAGACGGGCTTTTACCGCTGCTGGCGGCATGGAGTCTGCTAGCAGGGCCGCCCGGAATTCGTGGGACAGGTCCATGTACAATTCATTCCGGGCTGCCGGATCTGCATAGGCCTTTTGCAGAAGAGCGGGTAATGCGGTTGCTCCTACCGTCATGGCAGCGGAGTTTTTGAGCCAGTTACGACGATTCATCTTTCGTAAGCGTTTGATGGTTTTGTGGTATGCGAGCGACCTGAATGGGACTTTAGAAAGAAGTAGTAGAAAATTTTACCATGCTTCTATTTTAATGAAAAAAATTTTCCCTTTCTGAGCATAAAATTAATTATTCTTTGGGAAGTATGCAACTAGCCACTGCTATCTATTTTTACTAATTTATGGTTTTTGTCGACCAAAACAGCCTTTTTACAAACCTATTATTCGCTATTTTCAAAAAATAAATCCCTAAAAACCCATTTTTAAAACCTTAAAACCAGAAAATCTACAAAATAGACATAGTAACCAGATTGAGTACCAAATCCCTACCTTTGCCGTCAGTATGAAGCCTATCTTAGTCATTAAATTTGGTACGGCCAGTCTCACCAAAGTAAACGGTGAGATCAATGAGGCCACAATTCTGGAAATTGCCCGTCAGGCCGCTCAGCTTCACGATCAGTATCGGATTGTACTGGTTTCTTCGGGAGCTGTGGGTGCCGGTAAAGCCTATCTGCAGAATTATCGGGGTGAACTCTCGCAACGTAAAGCGGCAGCCGCCATTGGCAATCCCCTCCTGTTGGGTTTGTACACGAAATACTTTGGGGCATTCGGGATTCCGGTCGCCCAAAGTCTGTGCGAACGAAGCCACTTTGCCAACCGCTCGCAGTTTCTGCAACTCAAGCAAACCTACGAGACCCTTTGGGAAAACGGGGTGATTCCAGTCGCCAACGAAAACGACGTAGTATCGGATCTAGAGTTAAAATTTTCGGATAACGACGAACTGGCGACTTTACTCGCCGCTGGACTCGGAGCCGATACGCTGCTGTTCAGCACCTCCGTAGGCGGTTTACTCGATCACGACGGAGCCATCGTTCCCCGCGTCGAACATATTGATGAAAGCATACTGGGCTTGGCCGATACCTCTAAAACGGCCGTTGGTCTGGGCGGTATGGTTTCCAAACTCAGCTTCGCCAAACGGGCCGTACGCATGGGCATCCGGGTGGTCATTTTTGGAATCCATACACCAGAAGGCATTCTCAACGCTTTGAAGGAAGAAACGGGTACCGTTTTCACCCCCGAAAAGGTATCCCTGAAAGCCCGCCATAAATGGTTAGGCACGGGTAGTCTCATCGCCGGGCAGCTACGTATTGACGCCGGAGCCGTAAAGGCTCTACGCGATCGGCGGAGTTTACTGGCCGTGGGTATTCAGGAAGTTACGGGAGAGTTTGATCGCGGCGAGGTCATTGAAATCCGGGATGAATCGGCTCAGATAATTGCCGTAGCTAAAGCCCGGGAATCTTCGCGAATCGTGGCAGAAAACCTGAAAACCCAGAATTTTGAAGTCGCTCACGCTGACGATATTGTTTTACTGTAGGGATTCCGTTTGCTGATTCCTACGCCTTAAATCCTTTTTGCGATATGTCTGCTTCGGATTCCGAAATTCTTTCCATCGTTCCCCAACTGGCGGCTACGCACGCGGCGGCTCCGGCTCTACGCCGACTGACAGATGCTCAGAAAGCCGCTCTACTTCATCGCCTGGCGGAGGTTCTGCTTGCCCATACGGCCGTAATTCAAGCCGAGAATCAAAAGGACCTAGAACGCATGCCACAAAGCGACCCGAAATGGGATCGGTTGCTACTGACGGAGAAAAGAATCGAAAATCTGGCTCAAAGCGTACGGGATGTAGCCCAACTAGCCGATCCGACAAACCAGATTTTACTGGAACGTACCTTACCAAACGGACTGCACCTAAAGAAAATCGCGGTACCGATGGGCGTGGTGGGGGTTATTTACGAATCACGCCCCAACGTAACGATTGATGTAACCGCCCTTTGCCTGCGTTCGGGGAATGCCGTAGTCCTTCGCGGGGGCAGCGATGCCTGGCATACGAACCAGTATTTGGTAGGGCTGGTGCATCAGGTATTAGAGGAACACCAGGTTCCGGTCGAAGTCATCACACTGTTACCCACCGATCGCGAGCTGATGAAAGAATTGCTAACGGCCACCCGTTACGTGGACATCATCATTCCGCGGGGTTCGGAGCAACTCATTCAGTTTGTCCGTCAGCATTCGCTGGTACCCACTATCGAAACCGGAGCGGGTGTCGTTCATACCTATGTGCAGGAGGAAGCCGACCTAGAAAAGGCCTGTGATATTGTGATAAACGCCCGCGTATCCCGTCCTTCGGTTTGTAATTCGCTCGATGGCTTACTCGTCGACCAGGGCATTGCTTCGGCCTTCTTACCGATGCTTTGTCAGGATTTTGAAAAATGGAATGTCGAGATCTACGCCGACCCAGCTGCGTATTACGTGCTGGAAAAAACGGGTTATCCGCAACTGTACCACGCTCAGGAAGAAGATTTTGGTAAAGAATGGCTCGATTATAAAATTACCATCAAAGTAGTACCGGGACTGGACGAAGCTCTGGAGCACATTCGTACCTACTCGTCGCGTCACTCGGAGGCCATTGTTTCAGAAAACCCGGACGTGTGCCGCCGTTTTCTGGAAGAAGTAGATGCCGCCGCCGTATACGCCAACGCCTCTACCCGCTTCACCGATGGGGCTGAATTTGGACTGGGAGCTGAAATTGGCATCAGTACGCAGAAGCTGCACGCTCGTGGCCCCTTTGCTCTGGAAAAGCTGGTTACTGAAAAATGGATTATTGAAGGAACAGGACAGGTTCGCTGGTAATCCGCATCGCAACCGGCGACTCACCGTTACGAGTCGCCGGTTCGCATTTTCAGACAAAGGTTATACTTTATTACTGCGTTTAGAGAGCTTCCAGATTGGAGCCTTCTTCCTCCTGCAGTTTATCGCGGGTATCTTTGTACGCTTCTTCGATCGAGTGTGATTTGCGTAAGTCACTGGCTTTTCGCGTCAGATCGGCCAGCGTTTCGTAGTGCTTACACAACACGTCGAGTTCATCCTGATTCAGACTTTCTACCCCTACCAGTCGGTTACTCGCTCCCTTCGTCGCAGCAATGAGTTCATTCAGTTTCAATTGGATAGATACTGAATCTTTATTTTGTGCTTTCTGGATGACGAACACCATCAGAAACGTAACAATCGTGGTAGAGGTATTAATGACCAGTTGCCAGGTTTCTGAGTAATGAAAAAATGGCCCGCTAATAGCCCAAACCAGGACAACGCCCAGGGCAATCAGAAAAGCCCACACACTACCAGTGGCTTTCGTAACCCAAGAAGAAAATTTTTCAAATAGCGATTGTTCGTGCGATAGCGGAAGCGGACTGATGGAGGGAGATTGCTTTTTCATGACGTTTGGGGCTATCGAGTTTCGGGTTATCTCGTTTAATAAACTTCGTAAAAAAACAAGCCGCCTAAACAAAAAAGAGCTTCCTTCAGTAGAAGGAAGCTCTTTTTTAATTTCGTTTTTATCTAAATGTTCAGATAACGTAACAAAAGATCCAGTCGATCCCGGTCCGTTGTATCGAGTGCTTCCGTCGTAAAAACCGAATCAATGACATAATTATACCGTTCAAAGGTAGCAATGACCGCTTTGATATCGCGGCGATTCAGCTTTAGGGTCAGTTTACCCGGACGATCCGTTTCATAATCCCCACTGTGGAAATAACTACTCACTATTTTCACATCATTCGACTCAATCAGCCGACTGACTTCACTCATGGAGTAATCCCGATCTTCCACTTGCAACACCAGCACCGCTCCCTCTTCCTGCGTACCCAGTTCACTGGCAAACCGCTTCAGTAGTTCATTCACCGAAATGCTTCCGGTAAACTGCTGTTCTTCATCCACTACGGGTAATACCTCGAGCTGATACAGCTGGGCGGTCCGTAACAAGTCGTACAAGTGTTGATAGGGCTGTACGGTTACCGTTGCGTATTCGGGCTCTAATTCAGCCAGTGAATCTTCTTCGTCAGCGTTCATTAAACGCTCTTCCGAAAGAATGCCAACGTACGTTTCTCCTTCGGCTAAGGCCAGCTGGGGAATACGGAATTCCTGCATCCAATCCAATGCTTTTCCCACGGTGTCCGTTGGCCGTAATGTCGGCAATAAGGGGTCAATCAGTTCTTCAGCAAGCATAAGGCCATGGGTTATTGACTAGTGAATGCGATGGTCCGGTTTACTCAATAAGTTACTCGTTTAGATACGTCGACAGATGGAAGAGAGCAGTGATTAGTTTTCTACGAGTACCAACTCTTTGGTACGCTTCAAAAATCCGGCCAGAATCTGGTTGAATTCTTCCGGGTGCTCCATCATCGGAGCATGACAGCATTTATCGATAAAATACAGCTCCGTATTCGGAATCAGCCGATCAAATTCGTGAGCTACTGTCGGAGGCGTAATGGTATCATTTAATCCCCAGATGAGCAGCGTCGGTACCTGAATCTGCGACAAATCTTTGCCCACGTTGTTGCGTTGAGCCGACTTGGCAATCTGTACGATACTCATACACTTGGGAATGCTATTCGTAATCTCAAAACATTCCTCGATCAGCTCGGGCGTAGCCACGTTCGGATCGTAGAAGGTATAAGAAACCCGCTCGCGAATGTACTCGTAACTACCGCGTTTGGGATAACTACCGCCCATTGCGTTTTCAAACAATCCAGAGCTACCCGTCAGCACCAACCGCTTCACATTCTCGGGATTTTTGATGGTATACAACAAAGCAATATGGCCACCCAGAGAATTTCCTACCAGCGTAAGGTCGGTAAGCTTACGATCCTGTACGAATTTTTCGACAAAGGCCGTTAATCCTTCCACACCGGCTTCCCGCGGGGGCATTTCATAAACAGGCATCAGTGGGATAATCACCCGATACTGATCTCTGAATGTATTAATGACCGCATCCCAGTTGGACAGGGCTCCGAACAAGCCATGAAGCATCATGACAATTTCGCCTTGCCCTTCGTCGATAAACTGATAGCCGTCTTCTTGTTTAATTGAATAGTTCATTTCACGGATTAAGACAATCGTTGAGGCAAAATAAAGCAATTTTTCTTTGAAAGATTCAAAACGAAGAAACTGCTTTTTTTCGTATTCTATCGAAAATAGCCAATTCGTCTGGGAATGACAAAAAGATTGAATCGTAGATTTGTTAAATTTTAGGGTAAAATTCTCCCTTTTCGCTTATGCAACTTCCTGATTCACTGCTTTCCTCCCTAGAAGAAGAAAGCGGTTTTAATAAAAAAAAATTCCTGGAGGCTCACGAAAAGCCCGCTCCAGTCTCGATTCGCATTAATCCTGTAAAAAAAATAAGTCCGACTGACGGGGCCACGTCCGTACCTTGGACCGACCTAGGCTTTTACTTGCCCGAACGGCCCGTATTTACACTCGATCCCCTCTTTCACGCCGGTACCTATTACGTTCAGGAAGCCAGCTCGATGTTTCTGGAAGCCTTCTTCCGGCAGATCATGGAAGAAGAACCGCTGCGGGTACTCGACCTGTGTGCGGCTCCGGGCGGCAAGAGTACACTCCTTTCCAGTTTGCTCAGCGACGACTCGCTGCTGGTATCGAATGAAGTCATCCGGCCCCGTTCGGGCGTACTGGCCGATAACCTGACCAAATGGGGTCGCATTCATTCCTTTGTTACCAATAACGATCCCCGTGACTTCCAGCGTCTGCCGGGTTTCTTTGATATTGTCGTGGTAGATGCCCCCTGTTCTGGTTCGGGCCTGTTTCGCAAAGATGCGGCGGCCATTACCGAGTGGTCGGAAGAAAACGTGGCTCTGTGTTCGCAGCGTCAGCAACGGATTCTGGCCGACGTATGGCCCACGCTACGCGAAGGAGGGGTGCTGATCTACTCCACCTGCTCCTATTCCAGCGAAGAAAACGAGCAGGTACTCGATTGGCTGAGTTCATCGTTTGCCTGTACTTCCATTCCCTTTGCAGGGTCATACGAAGGTATCGTGGAAGTACGTACCGAACAGGAGAATTACGGTTATCGTTTCTGGCCCGACCGCGTGGAAGGCGAAGGTTTCTTTATTGCGGCCTTTCAGAAAACGGAAGATCAGGAAGATTACGCCTTTCGGAATACTTCGGGTGGAAAGAATAAAAACCGCCGGACTGAAACGGCTGCCTTTACGCCTTGGGTGGACGATTTGTCTTTGTACGCATGGGTCGAGAAAAACGGTGATTACTTTCTGATCAACCCCGAACATCGTCCGGAGTTTGAGGCAATCAGTCAGAATCTGTACCTACGGAAGGCGGGCATACGTTTAGGCAAGCTGGCCGGACCAGACCTGATTCCGGATCACGAACTAGCCTTAAGTACCGTGCTTTCCTCCGACGTTCCCCGACTTGAGGTATCGCGGGAGGATGCTTTACGCTTTCTGAAACGCGAAGATTTTGCGTATGAAACCTCTCAGAAAGGCTGGCATCTGGTCTCATACCAAGGCCACGGACTAGGTTGGGTGAAGGTATTGCCCAATCGGCTAAATAATTACCTGCCCAAGGACTGGCGGATTCTGATGGATATTCGGGAGAATTAAATCGACCTTTACCGCAGTAAAAAAACCCGTCAGTTCGTAGCTGACGGTATTTTTTATTGCGGTAGAAACTACATTTCTTAGCCCTTCTTCACGTACAAAGCCAGATGGCGGTAACGCACGAACAGCGTAACGGTCAGGAAAATCATCCCGTAAGTTGCTTTCCAGAACAGAATCTCCAGCATCACACCCGCCACCAGAAAGACCATGGCCGCGATGAAATAGTACATCAGCCAGCGGGGTTTCCGTGACAGTAATAACAGAGCCGGAATATTGAACGGATTGGTAATGAACATGCTGTAATTCCAGTCGGTAATGCCATGTTGGGTACCGAACCAGAGCAGCGTATGGATAATGCCGAAAAGTCCCGTAATGAAGAGTAGCGTGCGGTCGAACGTACCCCCGGCTTTGATTTGTTTCCGACGTAAGATCAGTATCAGCAAGGGCGACGCCATTACCAGCCAGAAAGCCGCAATCCAGAGGAAACTAGTTGATTGGGGTTCCGCCTTAAACAGCGTATTGGTTTGCAGCACCAGTTTTTCTTTTCTGCCATCGGGCTGTACGATCTGGGCTCGGTCGAAGAGTCGCAACAAGTTATTGGGAATGTAGGCGGCCTGTTGCATTGTCGTAATCCGATCGATGGGGTATCCCAGAGCCAGGTTTAATCCTACGCGGGACCAGGGGCTGTCGGTCAAGTAATCATTCATCCAGTCCCGGTACGATCGGCCGACTAAAAAGGCATCCGTCGAATCGTAACGAATGCTACCTTGAGCGGCTTCGTATACCTTATCCCGGGGCCGCGTCGAGCAGTTGTCGTAGTACGGTCGGTACTGGTAGGTTTTATTCTGGGGCAGAGCGTTGAACTCCATCAGTTCAAACAATCGCTGTTTCTGCTCAGGGGTAAAGTTCAGTACCTGTTCTACGACGCCCCGGTTTTCCGATTTCCAGTACTCCAGCTGGCTGTATCGCGGGTCGGGATAATCCAACGGCCCGGACGACAGTTGGTACGGCAGATTTCCCCGCAGGAAGTTCCAGTAAAACCCAGACGCCCGGAAATCGAAGGTTCCGTAGTTATACACCTGATCCAGGCCCAGTACCGGGTCATAGATCCAAATGGCCGTGTGCCCGAAAAAGGTATAGATGTCGGTACCCGGACCAACCGTTAGCAAACTTACCTTCGCCTGAGGACTCAGTACCTGAGCCCTAGCCATGAACGAGAAACCAAGCAAACAAAAAAGAAGCAGACGACGCAAAACCATGGTGCAGGATTTGGGGCAAACGTACTAAAAAGAACTTATTTTTCCAGTCCGGCCACAATCAGTACAAACTCGCCTTTCACGCGGTCGGCGTGCTGGGTGTAATGCTGGATGAGTTCGGTCAGAGTACCCCGTACGGTTTCTTCAAATACTTTGGTTAGTTCTCGTGAAATCGAAGCCGGTCGCTCGGGGCCGAATGCTTCGGCCAGTTGCTCGAGTGTTTTGACAATCCGGTGCGGTGACTCATAGAAGACCATTGTCCGCTCCTCTTCCACCAAACTTTTAATTCGCGTCTGACGGCCTTTCTTCTGGGGCAGGAAGCCTTCGAACGTAAACCGATCCGTGGGCAAACCGGAGTTGACCAGAGCCGGCACAAACGCCGTTGCTCCGGGCAGGCATTCCACGTCAAGACCATTTTTGAGGCATTCACGCACCAGTAAAAAGCCGGGATCCGAAATGCCGGGTGTACCTGCATCCGAAACCAGAGCTAGCGTTTTTCCGGATTGAATCATCTTCACTACGCCCCCCGCCGACGCGTGTTCATTGTGGGAATGGTGGGCCATCAACGGCTTTTGGATGCCCAGGTGTTTGAGCAACTGCCCGGTCGTGCGGGTATCTTCCGCCAGAATGGCGTCCACACTTTGCAGTACTTTCAACGACCGCAGTGTAATATCATCCAAGTTGCCAATCGGCGTAGGAACCAGGTAAAGTTTCATGGAAAAGTTTTCCGTTTTCAATGTACTGTTTTCAGTCTGCTCGTTCACTCTCCACTTCAAGAGCGTATTCCCAATCCGTGAGGATGTAGTTAGTTGAACCCTCCTGCCTTTCAGGACGGTTCAACTCCTTTGACAACGAACATGACTATCAACGCTTACAACAATTGATCAATTTCTTTGGCCATCTGGCGGTCTTTCTCCGTCACCACATGCCCTGCGTCGTGCGAAGTCAGGGCGATGGTCACTTGGTTGTAGGCATTAGACCAGTCGGGATGGTGATTATGCTTTTCAGCAATGAACGCAACCCGGGTCATAAAGGCAAAGGCTTCAGAAAAGTCGTTGAATTCGAAGCTTCGTTGCAGCTGATTCTCTTTTTCTTCCCACATGATTGACAAGTGATTTTAGGACAAACATACAGGCTCCCGACGGGGCTTTCCCAGCAAGGTGGCCTAATTTTTTAGATAGTCTGTTTCAGAAAATACATTTGCCAACCCTCAACACTTGAGTCAAAAGACGATCTTTAACCCTTTAAACTGTCAGTACCATGGATGAATACACCACCGAAACCGAGGCTATCAACGCATTAGCAGCCAAGGGCTATACGGAAAGCTTCAGTATTGAAAATGGAGCCCTGAATTATGCATCACTAGGGATGGTTTTGCACCCCGAAGACTTTGAAGTCGTAGAAGCGTATCGTTTTGAAGGCATTACTGATCCAGGTGATATGTCAGCGGTATACGCGATTGAATCCAAAGATGGCAAAAAAGGTGTGCTGGTGATGGCCTACGGTCCTTACTCAGAACCCCTCTCCGCTGATTTGATTCAAAAACTGGACATGCGAAAAGGAGCTCTGGGCGGCAGTGATGCCATTGGTCAATAAAGACACCGTGCCTATAAACGAAAAAGGAGCCTCATGAGGCTCCTTTTTTTGTTGCATAGCCTGGGGCTAAACGGACAATTCTTCGGAGGAATGTAATTTCCGTAAATCCAACTCTCCCTCCCATTTAGATACGACTGCCGTAGCTACGGCATTCCCAATCACCGAGGTAGCAGAACGTCCCATGTCCAGAATCTGATCGATTCCCAGCAGTAGGGCCAAACCCTCGATGGGCAAATCAAACATCGTCATGGTTCCGGCAATGATCACCAGCGAAGCACGGGGAACGCCCGCAATTCCTTTGCTACTTAGCATTAGCGTAGCCAGCATCGTAAGTTGTTGAGCCGTCGATAAATCCTTCCCGTAGGCCTGGGCAATGAAAGCCGTAGCGAAAGTCATGTACATCATCGAACCGTCGAGATTGAAAGAATAGCCCAGTGGCAATACGAAGCTGATGATCTTTTCGGAACAACCGTATTTCTTCAAGGCTTCAATTGTCTGGGGCATGGAGGCTTCGGAACTAGCGGTACTGAAGGTCAGCAGAGCTGGATCTTTTACCAGACTTAATAGTTTAAAGTACGGGATCTTGTTTACGAGACAGATAATCCAGAGTACGATGAATACGAAGAAGGCCAGCCCCAGGAAGAAACTGAAGATCAGATACGCGTATCCGGCAAAAATGCCTAACCCTTCGGTAGCCACTACGGCTGCAATAGCCCCAAATACGCCGAATGGAGCAAAGTTCATGACGTAGGAAACAATCTTGAACATGACGTGTGAGACCGCATCCAGACCCTTCACAACGACTTTGCCCGCATCACCAATGGCGGCGGTTGCAATACCGAAGAAGATCGAGAATACCACAATTTGTAGAATCTCATTACCCGCCATCGACTCGATGATGCTCTGCGGGAAAATGTGGTACATGAACGATTCCAGGGAAAATTTCTTCGCTTCAATACCCGTATCGGTGCCGGTAGCCGGTAAAGGCAACTGCATGACTTTTCCGGGCTTGAGTACATTAACGACGGCCAGACCCGTCAGCAGAGAAAGAATAGTAGCAAACAGAAAGTAGCCCAACGTTTTTCCACCAATCCGGCCTACCATCTTAAAATCGCCGAGCTTAGCAATGCCTACCACCAGCATGGAAAAAACTAGTGGACCAATAATCATTTTAATCATCCGCAGAAAAACCTTGCTAATGATCTGCAGGTTTTTGCTCCAGGTAGCCAGGGTTTCCTGATCGGCTGGGCTGCCTGAATCGTAGGACATATGCACCACATATCCCACAATTACGCCTAACACTAAACCGATAAAAATTCGCCAGGTAATGGAAAGTTTCATAAAGAAAATTCAGGTAAAACAACGATGGAGTCTTCGCCCACTGGGTAAAGATAGCGGGTCCGATAGCCAGAATTTATCAGAGTAAACGGGTATTTTTCGCAAAAAGTACAAAAAAACTCGTCAAATAGAAGCCCTTTTTAGACCAATTCATTTGAAAGTTACCTACTTTCTCGTAGAATTGAGACGTGATTCCGGAGCACATCCTTCACTGCCAATAGTCGCCATTATATGCCTGCAAAACTACCACTGGAAGCTCAGCTGGAAGGTTTCTTTTTGCGAACCTTACCTACCATTCCCTTTAACGTTAAAGAAATTTTTGTACAGATTATGCCTTGGTTGGCCCTGATCAACGGCATTCTGGGGTTGGCTTCGCTCATTCCAACGTATCAGAACTCCTTTGCCCGTTCCTACGGGATGACCTCTTCGGTATACCTCGACGTGATTGGTAACATTATCGAATCAGTCCTGATGCTGATGGCGTTTAGTCCCCTTCGTAGCAACCGCCGCAAAGGCTGGAATTTTTTGTACTTCTCTGTACTGGTTGCCGTCACTTTTAGTGTTTTATCAGCTTTACTAAATATGCCCTGGGGTACGGGCGGCCTTATTTTTGCCGTCGTTTTCGCGGGTGTTGAACTCTGGATTCTCTTTCAAATTCGGGAACGTTACTACTAATTCACGCTCTTTTTGTGTAAGAAATCAGCCCCTGTTCACGTAGAATCAGGGGCTGATTTGCGTTTTAAGCCGTTTGTGTAGTTTTTGGCAACGAACCTTCTCCAATCGTGCAGTTTTGTAAGTATCCTTTGACCATGACAACGTTCCCTTGGGAATTGTATATCTTACATTCATTTCTCCGCTTGTCCATCAACTTACGATCCGAATGAGTCAACCCTTACTCGAAGCCCGTCATGTGGTAAAACGTTACGCGACCCATACGGCTCTCAACGATGTATCGCTTTCCATTCCACAAGGCTGCATTTTTGGTTTACTGGGTCCCAATGGAGCCGGTAAAACTTCACTCATCCGTATCATCAATCAGATCACGGCTCCCGATGAAGGCGAAATTCTGCTGCATGGTGAACCCCTGCAACCCAAACACATTGCCGACATTGGTTACCTGCCGGAGGAACGCGGCTTGTACAAGAAAATGAAGGTGGGTGATCAGCTCATTTACCTGGCCCGCCTGAAAGGTCTTTCGCAACGCGAAGCCACAGAACGACTCAAGCAATGGTTCATCAAGTTTGACATTCGCGACTGGTGGGATAAAAAGGTGGAAGACCTTTCGAAAGGGATGGCTCAGAAATGTCAGTTCATTGCTACCATCGTCCACGACCCAAAGTTGATTATCCTCGATGAACCTTTTTCGGGCTTCGATCCGATCAACGCCAACCTGCTCAAAGACGAAATTCTGGAACTAAAAGCGAAGGGAGCCACCATCATCTTCTCTACGCACCGCATGGAATCCGTGGAAGAGCTGTGTGATCAAATTGCTCTGATTAATCGTTCGCAGGTCGTGCTGAAGGGCGATAAACGAGCCATCAAGCGGCAATTCATGGATCAGACTTATACGATTGAATACGCGGGTTCACTGATCCTATCGGCGTATTATGAGCTGATCTCGTCCGCGGAAGTGGAACCCGGTGTGTACCGCTCGCAGGTTCGTATCTTACCGGGAGGGCACGTCAATGACTTACTGACCCAGTTGATTGCTCAGGTAGAACTCAAGCAATTCAGTGAGCATGTACCTTCCTTCAATGATATTTTTATTCAAGTCGTGGGTGAAACGCCAACCCAAGCCTTAATTCCTTAACCGATCCTGTTGCTATGAATAAGATTTTACTAATCCTCCAGCGAGAATACTTAACCCGCGTTCGGAAAAAGTCCTTCTGGATCACAACGCTACTTACTCCTATTCTGATTACGGCCATCTACGCCATTCCGGCCCTCCTGTTTTTTGCGGGTAGCGATCAGAAAACGGTTGAAATTATTGATGAATCGGGGCTGTTTCAGCAACGCTTCAAAAACGGAAAAGACTACCAGTTTGCTTTCAAAAAAACGCCCCTTACCAAAGCCAAAACTGATTTAAAAAGCAGCAAGGTTGCGGCTCTGGTATTCATTCCCCGCGACATCATTGATCATCCAAATGGCTTACAGATTTTCTCCGAAAAGAACGTGAGTCTGAGTCTGGAGAACGATATCGAAAGCATTGTTCAAACCGAAGTCCGTAACCAGCGACTCAAGCGGGCGGGTATTGACACCCAAGTCATTGAAGACAACCGGGTAAATGTCAACGCCGAAACCTATAGTCTGGAAGAAGGGGAAGAAAAATCCAGTCATGCGGGCGTAGCTATGGGTTTGGGCTATGTCGTATCCATCCTGCTGTATTTCATTGTCTTCATTTCAGGATCGCAGGTAATGAATGGGGTCATCGAAGAAAAGAGCAACCGGATTGTGGAAGTCATTGTCTCTTCGGTACGCCCTTCGGAACTCATGCTTGGAAAAATCCTGGGTGTGGGATTGGTCGGCTTAACGCAATTTTTACTGTGGATTGTACTGACGGTTTCGATTTCGAGCGTAACCTCTACCCTACTTAAATCCAAATTGGAAGCAAAAGCGAAAACCGAACTCAGCAGCAAGGCCAGTCAGCAACAGGTAGAAGCCGCCGTTAAACAAATGAGCGAAGCCGGTCCGGGCTCGAAAGTGATGGGCCTCATGGATTCCATGGGGACCCTGCCCTGGGTAAAAATTTTGAGTTTGTTTTTGTTCTATTACTTGGGAGGCTATTTGTTCTACAGCTCGCTGTTTGCGGCCGTAGGTTCGGCCGTCGAGAGCCCGCAGGAAGGGCAGCAGCTCATTTTTCCGGTTACCATTCCGCTCATCATCAGTATGATGCTCATGAACTTTGTCGTGAACGAACCCGACAGTAAAGTAGCTTTCTGGGCGTCCATTATTCCCTTTACCTCACCCATCAACATGATGGCCCGCGTACCGTTTGGGGTAGAATGGTGGGAATTGGGCCTATCGATGGTCTTACTGGTCGTTGGCTTTGTGTTTACCACCTGGCTGGCTTCGCGTATTTACCGGGTGGGTATTCTGATGTACGGGAAGAAAGTAACTCTGAAGGAGCTATCGAAATGGGTGTTTTATAAAGCTTAAACTGGTCTGCTTGGCGGGTCTTTCGTTCGTTATCTGAGGTTGTTACAGATGAATCTTTGACAATCCATCCGTTAAAGCGGTTAGCTAAGATCATCCTCATACAGGTACGAAATGTGCGTTTTCAATAAATATCTTTTTCGAAAAGGCTAAAGCCTGAAAAAGAATCCTAGCGGGTAAGGTCTTTACACTCTGCTGGTTACTGACCCGCAAATGTCGGTAAAAACCTTACTTCTCAAGGGAGCTTAACAGATTTTAACGCCTCCTACCCCCTGGGTCGGAGGCTTTTTGCTATTTTTGGCTGATCTTTTCCCTACAACCATCACCCGAATTAGATTATTTAGCATAAAACTACTTCATGAAAAATTTCCAGCGGATCAATAACCTACTGGGTTGGAGTGTCTTCGCCATTGCTTTATTCACCTACGCTATGACCGTCGAAGAGACGGCCAGTTTCTGGGATTGTGGTGAGTTCATTGCCTGTGCATTCAAATTACAAGTCCCGCACCCACCGGGAGCCCCCATCTTTTTGCTGATTGGCCGGATGTTCTCGCTGCTGGCCGGTAGCGATGTAACCCGGGTCGCCTACTGGGTAAACATGATGTCCGTACTGGCGAGTGCCTTTACGATTCTGTTCATGTTCTGGACGTTAACGATGCTGGGACGCAAAATCGTAGCGAAGTCGGCGGATACTCTTACGCTTGGCGAGTCTATTGGTGTACTGGGTGCCGGATTAGTCGGTTCATTGATTTATACCTTTAGCGATACGTTCTGGTTTTCCGCCGTGGAGGCCGAGGTATATGCCATGTCATCGTTCTTTACTGCTTTGGTATTCTGGGCGATGTATCGCTGGGAACTTATTGAAGATGAATCAAAAGCCAATCGCTGGATCATTTTAATTGCCTATCTGACGGGTCTTTCCATCGGTATTCACTTGCTGAACCTGGTAACCTTGCCCGCTCTGGCTTTGATCTACTATTTTAAAAAGAAGCAGAATCCGACGCTTATCGGCGGTATTGTGGCCTTGATCATTGGCGTAGTCATCCTGGGAATCATTAACGCCGGTATCATTCCGGGTATTCCCGCTATGGCCTTTTCGATCGAAAAACTCTTCGTTAACTCCTTCGGGCTGCCCTACAACTCGGGTGTTATTTTCTTCGTCATCGTGTTTTTCGGAGCCGTCATTTATGGGGTTTGGTTTGCTCAGAAAAAGAAGAATCCCGTGTTGAGTACGGCCTTGCTTTCGCTGGCTTTCGTACTGATTGGCTATCTCTCCTATACACAGGCTCTAGTACGAGCGAACTACAATCCACCCATCAATGAGAACAATCCTTCGGATGCCATCAACTACCTCAGCTACCTCCGTCGCGAGCAGTACGGTAGTCGCTCGTTGACGTACGGACCGCTCTTTACGGCTCGCGTTACAGACATTCGCCGTGGCGATCCGATGTACAAAATGGAAGGTGGTCAGTATAAAATTTATGACTACAAGCCCGAGTACGTTTGGGAAAAAGATCAGCAAATGGTATTGCCCCGTTTATGGTCGCAACAGCCGGGTCATGCTCAACTGTACGCCTCGATTCTGGGTCTGCCCCGTGATCCTAGCGATCAATCCCGGTACGTAAAACCTACGTTTGGGCAAAACATTGGCTATATGTTTAGCCGCCAGATGGGCTTCATGTACATGCGGTATTTCATGTGGAATTTCGCGGGCCGGGAGAGTGACTACGAATGGGCGGATTGGATGCCTCGTCCTAGTAATAAAGCGGCTCTGCCCGAAAGCATTAAGAATAATAAAGCCCACGATAATTTCTATTTCCTGCCGCTGATTCTGGGTCTGCTGGGCTTCTTTATCCAGTTCACCAAACGCGAAAAAGATTGGCTTGTCGTGGCGATCAGCTTCCTGATGACGGGTCTGGCACTGGTAGTATTCCTTAACTCCCCCCCTACCGAGCCCCGCGAACGGGATTACATTTACGTAGGTTCGTTCTATTTCTTTGCTCTCTGGGCGGGATTAGGCGTACTGGCCTTGCAGCAGTTTCTAAGTAGAGTTTCCAAGAACACGGTTACCGCCGGCGTACTCGCCAGCGTGCTTTCCTTGGGTGTACCCGTCATGATGGGTGCGAAGAGCTGGGATAATCACGACCGTTCCAACCGCTGGCACTCCGTAGACTTTGCCAAGAACATGCTAAGTTCCTGTGCTCCCAATGCCATTCTGTTCACGGGTGGGGACAATGATACGTTCCCGCTCTGGTACGTACAGGAGGTAGAAGGGTTCCGGACCGATGTTCGGGTATGTAACCTTTCACTGCTGGGTACAGACTGGTACATTGATCAGATGAAGCGGCAGACGTACGAATCGAAACCGCTTCCGATTTCACTGGAAATGGACAATTTCCGGACGGGTATTAACGATCAGATTCCGTTCTCGGAAAACCCGAACGTGAAGGACGGTATTGACCTTCAGGAGTACATTCAGTTGGTGAAGCAGAACAATCCCGCGATTCAGGTGCAAACAACCCTAGGACAGATGAACGTGCTGCCTTCCTCCGTCTTTTCGCTGAAACTGGATACGACGAAAATTCGTCAATCCGGCCTGGTTTCTAAAGAGTTCGAATCCTTACTGCCCGGCGATCGGATGAATTGGAGTTTCGGTCAGAACGACATCACGAAACCCGAACTGATTCAGCTCGACATCATTGCTCACAATAACTTTGAACGTCCGGTGTACTTCGCTTCTACACTGGGTTCGCAGAGTTACCTGGGTCTGAAGGAGTTTTTGCAACTCGAAGGATACGCCTACCGACTTATGCCCTTCAAGGTACCCGGTGCCCGCGATGGCTTTGTTAACTCCGATATCATGTACAAAAACATGATGACGAAAATGGCCTGGCGGGAAATGAACAATCCGAACGTGTACTACGACGAAACCTACCGGGGAGCCCCGACGGTATCGGCCCGGATTGCGTTCTACCGACTCGCTACGCAACTGATTCAGGAAGGCAAACTAGCTCAGGCGAAAACAGTACTGAATCGCTGCCTGGAAGCCATTCCGGATAAAGCCATTCCCTACGATCAGATTTCAGTAAGTTTCATCGGACCACTGATTTCCGTAGGCGAAAAAGCGAAAGCTTTGCAAATGGCGGAACTGATCATGAAACGATCCGACGAAAACCTGAACTACTACATTGAATCCAATGGCGACAGTCAGGATATTCGGGTAAACCTGTATCAGATGAATCTGGTTGTCCAGCAATTGCACGATGCCAAACTCGAAGCAGAGGCTAACAAATACGAAGCCATTTTCAACCGTCAGTATCAACGTTTGGGCAATCGCCTCGACGATGGTAGCGGAGCTGAATAAACGTTTCATGCGTAACGAAAAGCCCGTCCTTCTAGACGGGCTTTTTTGTGTTCTGACTTGACCTAACGGTACAAAATCAAGGCTTCGTTTTCTTATCAAATCTCAATCTAATCGCCTTCAAACCAAGTTTTTACGAAAAAGTACCTGTAATTAATGAAGGGGTTCACCCGTAAATACACTCACAATCTGGTCAACATTTTCAAACAAGGATTGGGGAAATGGAATTTTCTAGTTATCTTAGAATGTTCCTTAACATGAAAACCAATAGACGTACCCAACTTTAGTATAGTATTGATTCGTACACCAAAGCTTGCTTTGTTACGCATCAAACCGGGATTACGTTTGCCATTACACCCGTTGCCTTATGATGGAACAACCTGAATTCGACGACCGCCCGGAAGCCACCCATGACTCTGTGAAGCGATTCGAAAAAATGTTGCAGAACCGGGAGGATTCGTTCTTCGATCTGGATACGTATGAACAAATCGTCGAACATTATTTAGAAGAGGGAAAATTAGAAGATGCTTTAAAAGCCTGCGAATACGGTTTATCTCAGTATCCTTACTCGTTGGAATTGATGCTGAATCAGGCCCAGATTATGGCCAATTTTCAACGGTACGACGAAGCCTTGGATTTGCTCGAACGTGCCGCCCTTTTCAATCCCCACGACTTAGATATTTTTTACTTACGCAGCACAGTCTATGGGCTCATCGGCGACTATGAGCATGCCATCGAAATGCTCAAGGAAGTCCTCGATTATGCCGAGGAAAAAGATGAAGTGCATTACCACCTGGGACTAGCTTACCAGCAGTGGGGAAAATTTGAAGAAGCCATTGAGCATTATCAGCAAGCCGTACATGGCGATCTGAGCAATGAAAATGCTCTGTATGAGCTGGCAAACTGCCTGGATCAGTTGGGCAAGCTCGAAGAGAGTCTGCCGTATTACTTGGCTTTTACCGATCGTGATCCTTCTTCGTATAATGCCTGGTACAACCTGGGTATCGCCTATTCAAAGCTTGAACGCTACGATGAAGCTGCTGAAGCCTATGAGTATGCCACGTACCTGAAGAAGAATTTCGCGTCGGCGTACTACAATCTCGGTAATACGTACATGAATCTGGAGCGGTATCAGGAAGCTCAGGAGGCGTACGAAAAAACGCTTACGTGCGAAGAACCGACCCCGGAGACGATCTGCTGCTTGGCGGCCAGTCTGGAAAAACAGCTGAATTACGAAGAGGCCATCAAACATTACAAGGAATCCATTCAGCTCGACCCGCTTTGGGACGAAGGCTGGTACGGCGTCGGTGTATGTTTGTACGAAATGAACAAGTGGTTTCAGGCGCTGCATTTTTTGCGAAAAGCTTTAAACCTGAACAAAAAAAATGCGGATTACTGGCTGGCCGTTGCTGAAACCGAACAGCGTATCGGCAATGCCATTTCCTCTGAAGAAGCGTACCGGGCTGGCGTAGAAGTAGCCCCCGAAGACGTAGAGATCTGGGTAAAATGGTCGATTCTGTATTACGAACAGGGCGATTTTGAACGAGCAACTGACATCATCATGCAAGCTCTGGATGAATGCCCCGATGAAGCAGAATTATACTACCAGCTTACAGTTTACCTGATTCACGCCGGTAAATTCCGGGAAGCCTTCTTATACCTGGAAACGGCCCTGACGCTCAATTACGACATGCACATTATGTTGTTTGAGTACTTCACGAATCTAGAAACCCAGAAAGCATTGTTCAAGATTATTGAGCAGTATAAAAAAGAATAAGCTTCTGGTTTGTACTAAAAAAGACCCGGCCAACAACCGGGTCTTTTTTATGGAATTTCTGGACAGAGTAACTCCTATTCGATCCCTGTGTAGCGTGAAAACCAGGCTAATTACAAAAGGCCAAGCGTCTATGGCTCCGCTCATACTACCAAGCCAGTATTTTGACTTCTGCTCTGATCTAACTCCAATCGACTCAAAATAGACAAAATATACACACATATTATTCGATAATTCCTCTGGTTTGATTATTTTATATAACCAAAAGTCAATATATTTACACAAACATCAGAGCTATGAATTTTAATCGAGCGAGCGAAAAGTTGCAAATTTTAGCCGATGCTGCCAAGTATGACGTATCCTGTGCGTCGAGCGGCGGGAATCGAAAAAATACCAACAAAGGATTGGGGGACAGTAAGGCCAATGGCATTTGTCATAGCTTTACGGAAGATGGCCGCTGCGTTTCGCTGCTCAAAATTCTCCTGACCAATCACTGTATTTACGACTGTGCCTTCTGCGTTTCCCGGAAAAGCAATGACATTCAGCGGGCAGCCTTTACGGTAGAGGAAGTCGTAGAACTCACCATTAATTTTTACCGCAGAAACTACATTGAAGGCCTTTTCCTGAGTTCGGGTATTTTTAAAAATGCTGACTATACCATGGAACGCCTGCTGCGGATTGTAAAGAAGCTCCGACTAGAAGAACGTTTTAATGGGTACATTCACCTGAAAACGATTCCCGGAGCCAGTGAAGAACTAATTCAGGAAGCCGGTCTGTACGCTGATCGGATGAGTATTAACCTGGAGATGCCCACGGAAGCGGGTTTGAAAACGGTAGCTCCCGAGAAAAGCCACGAAGACGTTAAGAAACCCCTTCATTTCGTCAACCAGCACATTCAGGCGTATAATAGCGACCGAAAACTCATTCTTTCGACGCCCAAATTTGTACCCGCGGGTCAGAGTACGCAGATGGTCGTTGGAGCTACGCCCGAGTCAGACCTGGAAATTATGGCTACGGCCGATCAGTTCTACAAAGCCTATAATTTGAAGCGGGTCTATTACTCTGGCTACGTCCCCATTCGGCAAGATTCGCTGTTACCAAGTATTGGAACGCCTCCACCCATGATACGCGAAAACCGACTTTATCAGACCGACTGGCTCATGCGGTTTTATGGCTTTCGTGTGAATGAAATTCTCGATGATACGCATCCCAATCTTGATCCGGAGATTGATCCTAAACTAAGCTGGGCTCTTCGCAATCTGCATTTATTTCCGATCGACATTAACACTGCGGATTATCAGCTTATTCTGCGGGTACCGGGCATTGGTGTCGGCTCGGCTAAAAAGATTGTAGCGGCTCGACAGTTCGGTAAGCTCCGGACGTATCAACTACAGAACCTGGGCATTGCCTACAACCGAGCTAAGTACTTTGTTCGGTGTGCGGACTCGCCCTTTGCTTCTAAAGACTGGCAAGCGTCCCAGATCAGGCATTTTATTCTTTCCTCAAGTCAGAATAAACGGCAGTCTCCCCAGCAGCTAACTCTTTTCTAAATGGAGATTTACGTATTCGACGACACTTTCGAAGGTTTTCTGACGCTGATCTTCGACTGGTATAATCGAAAGCCGGGTTCTATTACCGTTAGTTCAGCTAAACACTATCACCCACAGGCGTTTAGCCAAACGTATTTCATCGTCACAGATCCAGAAAAAGCTATGCGGGTCGCTACGGGCCTTCGGAAGCGATTGTCTAAAGAAGCCTGGCGAGCCGTCTATTGCACCTTCTTATCGGAACGTCTTGAGGCATACGAGCACCTGTTTGGGTTTGCAGTCTACGTATTTAGTGACGTATCTCAGGCCGAAAGTAATTATGGCAACGAGCACGTGCTTTTTGTTCATCAGATGGCTCGTAAAGTCGAACGGGAGAAACATCACTTGGAAGCTTTTGTACGCTTTCAACAGACGCAAGACGGTATGTATTACGCTCCTATCGAGCCAAAATATAATGTTTTGCCTCTTATTGCTGGACATTTCCGAGGCCGTTACGCCGATCAGTCCTGGGTAATTTATGATCACGTACGCAAATATGGCTTGTATTATGATCTGCAGCGTCTACAGCTTATTACGCTGGATTTTCAGCGGAGCCATAACTTCGATACACCGGCTCGTATTTCAGAAGATCATCATGAAGAAATGTATCAATTACTCTGGAAAGATTACTTCAAGAGTGCTAATATCCCGGCTCGCCGCAATTTGAAACTTCACGTCCGAAACTTACCCCGCCGTTTTTGGAAATATCTAACTGAGAAACAAGTACTAGACTAGTGGGGCCACTGCCACTTACTAACTTCCGCACGTATATTTAATCCGCTGTAAATCGAATTTTTAGAAAAATCTTATCTTGCCAACGGGAAACACATTACCTCTTTTCTAGTTATTATCATTAACCCAATCTTTAATCTAAGCATATCTTTCCAAAGAAACCATTTAGTATTCTTATGGATTTAGAAAAAACGTCGTATTCTTCCCAGAAAACGTTGGTATACGTCGTTTGTGGCGTCTTACTTTTCCTCTATCTTTTTTTGCAATATTATTTTATTTCTCCTATTCCATTCGGCGATGATTTGCCCAGTATTTACCGGTTTTTATTACATCTAGAACACACGAATTCTTTCAGCGAAAAACTTAAATTAATAGTTACAAATGGATTTGTAGAACATAAACTTCTGTTTTCTAACCTGTTCGTTACTTCCTTATACGCACTTATTGGAAAAATATCATTGCCCTTATTTGCCTTGGGAGCGGGACTAGTTTGGTGTAGCATTTTCTTTTTTTATAAGTACTGGCTTCAATCTATCCCGGTAGCTCAGTATTGGTTGATTGCGATTACGCTGGTACTCGTATCCTTTGCTCCGTATCAGGCAATATTCTGGACCATGGCAGCGTTACAGCATTTTTCTGTTACGTTCCTGTGCTTTCTAACCATCTATTTTCTTTGTAAGCCTTCAAGGCAGAATCTAAGATTTTTCCTACTGGCTACGTTCAGTGGCTTTATTTGTACGTTTTCTTCCGGCAACGGAATGGCTGTTTGGCCCGCGGGTTTTTTGGCTCTGCTCCTAAGGAGGGAGATCAAATTTACACTGGGATGGATACTCAGTTCGGTAGCTGGTATTGGATCTTATCTTTATAGCATTGCTCTAAACGAAACACCGTCGGGTAGCAAGCTATCGCATGTATTCGAGGCGTTGTTTGTTAAAATAATCAATTTCATTGCGGGGCTAGCCGGAGCATCCCATTTCAAAAACGAATTTCTGGATTTTTCGGATGGCGAGTTCCCTATTACTCTTACTTACTTTTCGATCTACTTAGGTCTCCTGCTGCTACTTTTGTTTTCCTTAGCCCTTATCGAGGCCTACCGAAACAAAAATCGGGGCCTAATTGCGATTATTTCCGTATCCGCTTTCATCGTTATTACTTTCGCTTTTGTGGCCTTTGGCAGGTCTTCTTCACAGGAATTATTCGTCGTATTTAAGAGCCGTTACTATACCTATTCGGTTATTGCCATTGCCAATGGTTTGTTCTGTCTGGCCTATCTGACCCGGCAACTACGGTATCAAAAAGCTATTCTGTACGTAAGCCTGGCGTATAGTACCTTTTTCTGGGGATGCTGGCATTTTAATTCCTATACAAACCTTCTGAATCAGCGAAATATCCTAGATCTCGGGTATCTGAATTTCACGAAAACCGGACAGTGGATCTGCTACCAGCCGACCTTCTTTTACGAGCGATTTTACAATACGTTTTTTTCCGAAAACCAAGATACTCTCGTACAGTTACCTTCTACGGACCTGCACACCGCGTTTCGAAATAAGCGAGTGACGGATGTGGGCTTTTTTCCCTGTTCAAACGTAGGAATGGACCTGGTGCCTAAGGTAGGCTTTGTGAATGTACGGCTCTATAACGGGGAAGCTCCGGCCATCTTCAACCGGAAAGAGGGCTATGCTATTGCCATGGTTTCGAAAAGGGATACA
This sequence comes from Siphonobacter curvatus, assembly GCF_002943425.1. NCBI lineage: Bacteria > Pseudomonadati > Bacteroidota > Cytophagia > Cytophagales > Cytophagaceae > Siphonobacter > Siphonobacter curvatus. The sequence continues at coordinate 1,465,009 of NZ_PTRA01000001.1, read as the reverse complement.
TTCTTACTGTACACGACTCTTTTACGAAATTCAGTCAAAAAGTTTTTAACTACGGGGCAACTTACTCGCAAAGGATACAATCTTGATAGCCACATACGCCGCGAGAATTTCCCCAAAGGTTCGTATGAGCTACATCAGTTTTATTTTAGGGGAAAAGAGGGCTTCTATAATCCCAAAAATGAAGGCACGATTACGCTTTAAATTCAGACTGGCAATGCATCCAGTAATTGTTTTGTATGAATATCACGGGCACATTTAAAGTGGCCCTGCGGACAGGACTTATACCCGTGAATACCACAGGGTCGACACGCCAGAAGTTCCTGTACTTCGATGACTTGCGATTGATCCGATAGAGGGCCAAATCCAAACGTTGGTACGGTTGAACAAAAGATTGCCGCTGTTGGAGCGTTCACCGCCGAACACAAATGCATAGGTCCCGAATCGTTCACGTAGTTCATCTCAGCTCCCTGCATTAAAGCAGCGGATTCCAGCAGACTAAGCGTACCAGCCAAATTCTGTACCTGACTGCGGCCGGCGGCCTGCCGAATACGTTCGGTCAAATCCTTATCGCCTGGTCCGCCTAACAAGTACACGTGAAAAGAAGCCGGTAATTGCTGGATCAGATCAACCCACTTTTCTTCGGGATACTGTTTAGTAAACCATACCGACGAGGGAGCTAAACAGACGTAAGGCGTTTGGGGCGGAAAGCTAAGTTTCGGTGGATAAAGCCGGGGACGAAATACGCGTTCATCCGTAAACCACGCCACTAAATCAGTATTACGTTCCACTTCGTGCGGCCCATCGAATCGGTGTTGGATCTTGCGGGTAAAGAGAAAACTGAATGGATTTTTGTTGAAACCCACCGTCGTTTCGGCTCCAGAAAAAGCGGTTAGAAAGCCCGTCGTAGCAAATCGCTGTACATTGATAACGTACGTATACTGCCGTGCACGGATGTGACGCAGTAACTTCCAAAGACTCGCGTATTTGCCTTCTTTTTTATCCCAAATCAGGGTTTCGTGCAAATACGGGTGGTTTTTCAGTAAACTTTCATTACCCCGCCGTACCAGAAAATCAATTTCAGCCTGTGGGTAATGATGGTGAAGCTTTTCGAGTAAAGATGTCGCCAGAATGGCGTCCCCAATAAAAGCCGTTTGAATAACCAGAATCTTCATCAAGCAAAGGTCGCGAAGAAAATGGCAAAGCCGATACCTGTATAGCGGATTTTCGGTTTCTGCACCTCTGATGCTCTATCCTTAGTTTTTGATTTCCAACTGCTTAGGATTTCCGTATTATATTTGCAGAAGAAATACATTTTACCTAAATTTTAATCCGTTCAGGACCTGAATGCACTAAAAATTTCCGGTTGTCCGAACGGATTTTAAAAAAGTTCTATTAACATTTTGCTGCATTGTCCGTTACTTTTGAGTATTGAAGCTCCGCTAAACTCTTCTTTTCGAACGCTTGTTTGCTTACAGTGAAGAGATGTTGGAATGAAAGGAAGGATTTCCTTTCGCGGCGAAACGTGCACTGATTATCGATGGAAGACTACCAATTACATACCATGCCTAACGGCATACGGGTGGTACACAAACAACTTACGCATACGCAGATTGCTCACGTGGGCATCATGCTCGACATTGGTTCTAGGGATGAACTGCCACACCAACAGGGACTGGCTCACTTCTGGGAGCACATGGCCTTTAAGGGAACCGAGCGTCGTAGTAACTTGCAAATTATCAATCGACTGGAAAATGTCGGTGGGGAATTGAATGCGTACACAACGAAGGAAAAAATCTGTTTTCATGCTTCGGTTCTAACGGAGCATTTTGACAAGGCTCTGGACTTGCTGTCGGATATTACTTTTCATTCCGTCTTTCCGGAAAAACAGATTGAACGTGAACGAAACGTGATTCTGGAAGAAATTTCCATGTATTACGACTCGCCGGAGGATGCCATTCAGGATGATTTCGACGGACTTATTTTCGAAGGTCATCAGCTCGGAGCGAACATTCTTGGCGATGCGGAAAGCCTCAAGCGTTACAAAAAAGAGGATTTTCAAACCTTCATTGCTCAAAACCTGGATACGGAGAAGATTGTAGTATCGTCTGTAAGCAAGCTGCCTTTCAAGAAAGTCGTAGATCTGGCTGAACGCTTACTAAAAGATATTCCGGCCAGCAAAACCAACCGGGTTCGTCAGGCTCCTACCTTCTATCGGCCACAAAAGCAGGAAATGAGTCGCAACATGACTCAGGCTCAAATCGCCATGGGTCGGCAATCGTACGCGTTGAACGATGAAAAACGCCTCCCCTTCTTTGTACTATCGAATCTACTCGGCGGTCCGGGCATGAATTCTCGCCTCAATCTGTCCGTACGGGAAAAGTACGGTTTAGTCTACGGCATCGACGCTCAGTATACCCCGTTTACCGATACGGGTTACTTCGGTATTTATTTCGGAACCGAGCCGCGTCAGCTTAACAAAACGTTTTCCCTCATCCATAAGGAACTCAAAACCTTACGTGAAAAACAGTTGACCAGCCATCAACTACACGTAACGAAACAGCAGTTAATGGGCCAATTGGCCATGTCTGAGGAAGGAAACATGAGTTATATGCTGATGATGGCCAAAAGTTTGCTCGATATGAACCGTATCGAATCCCTTGAGCACCTTTTTGGTCACATCAAAGCCATCACGTCTCAACAACTCTGGGATCTGGCCAATGAGATGTTTACGCTCGATCAATTCAGCTACCTAAGCTTCCTTCCGGAAAATTGATTTTGGGTAGGAAAGTTGAAAAAGCCGGGAAGGTTTCCGGCAACTATCGTTAACTTGTGAAAAGGTTACCTTTTCGATTGATTTTTAGTTTATGCATTTTATAGTTCCAGAAATAGAGGCTTACGCGGAAGCTCACACCAGTCCGGAGCCCTCGTTACTGAAACGGTTGAACCGCCAGACACACGTTAAAATTCTGCATCCCCGGATGCTTTCCGGTCATTTTCAGGGCCGTATGCTTTCCATGATCTCCTGGATGATCCGGCCGCGTGTGGTACTGGAAATTGGAACGTACACCGGCTATTCGGCTTTGTGTTTTGCCGAAGGACTGGCCGATGATGGCAAAGTAATCACTATTGACATCAAGGCTGAGCTAGAGCCCTTCGTTCGGGAATTCCTGAATGAATCGGACTATAAGGATCAGATTGACTACCGGATTGGCAACGCCCGCGAAGTAATTCCTACCCTCGATGAAACGTTTGATCTCGTATTCATTGATGCCGACAAACCCAGCTATGCAACGTATTACGATTTGACCATCGACCGGGTTCGTTCCGGTGGCTGGATCATCGCTGATAATGTACTCTGGAGCGGTAAAGTGGCTCAAGCTGGGACTAAAGTGGACAAAGACACCCAATGCTTGCTAGATTTTAATGCCAAAGTACAGCAAGACGACCGCGTTGAAAACGTTTTATTACCAATTCGGGATGGGTTAATGGTAGTTCGCAAAAAATAATTTTCCATTTTTACCTGCTTGTATTTGCCCTCCCGCACCTTCCATCTATCGAAAGTCATCGCTTAACCATATCAACTATGATTAAAGGTATCATTACCGTTGCATTTAGTTTAGCTGTGAACGTTTCTGCTTCTGCTCAACTCTTTCAGGTGCCTTCCCGAGTGACGTTCAGCAACATAAACGTAAACTTAGAACCCGGAGCCCGCGATATCGTACAGACCGATGTCTACGCTCTGTTGGCCAACCGCACCACCATCAATACCCGTTTGGATCGGGCAGCCCTGTATTTCCCGATTATCGAGAATATCCTTTCGGAAGAAAACGTACCCAACGATTTCAAATACCTGGTATTACAGGAAAGTGGCTTGGCTCCCGATGCCGTATCGACTTCTAATGCGGTTGGTTTTTGGCAGTTTAAGAAAGAAACAGCTACGGATTTCGGCTTACGCGTGGATGACGAGATTGACGAGCGTAAGAATATTCACGCTTCCACCCGAGCCGCCGCTCGTTATCTGAAAAAGAATAACACAACGCTTAACAATTGGATTTCGACGCTGTACTCCTATTACCTGGGACTGGGCGGCATTCGTACGCTAGTACCCGCCGAGTGGAACGGAGCCCGTGAAATTACGGTCGACGAAAAAACGGATCGATACATTCTTCGTTGCTTAGCCCATAAGCTGGTCTACGAAAACGAATTACGCGGGTATCGTTCAGCTCAAACGCCTTTTTACGAATACAAAGCCAGCGGTGGCAAAAGCTTTACGCAAATCGCCGATCAACTGGGGGTAGATGAAGTAGAACTTCGTCGGTATAACCGCTGGGTAGGCGGCTCTAAAATCCCGCAGGATCGCGACTACGTCATGCTCGTCGTAGTGAACAATCCTTCGCAGCCCGGAGTAGCTTCGGCACAAGCGGGCCCTGCTACGGTCGCTCAACAAAGTACTACCGCCAGCCGTCCGACTACGACTGCCGTTCGCCGAACGAAACCGAAAGACCCAGAATTTCCGGTACTACGCCGTATTACGCCAACCAGCCGTCGCCAGTCCAACGGTCCTATCTTCTACGAAATTAACGGTAAAGACGGTATTCTGGCTCAGGAAGGTGATACCTACCAAAAGATCGCCGAACGGGCTGATATTCGTCCTAATCGCTTCCTGACCCGGAACGATATGGAAGAGAGCGATGCGATCCAGGCGGGCAAAGTGTATTACATGCAGAAAAAGAATAAGAAGGCGGCGGTTGCCTACCATACGCTACAGCATGGACAGACCCTGTGGGATGTTTCGCAGATGTACGGTATTCGTCTGTCGTTTTTATTGAGAAAAAACCGGATTAAATCAGAGTCTGAAGCCGTTCAACCGGGCCGCGTTTTGTGGTTACAGAAAACCCGTCCCTGCAAAACAGCCATTGAGGTAGTACCACTGCCCGATCCGGAACAACCTAAAGAAGCAGAACAACCAGCCATCGAAGTAGCCGGGAAACCCGATACAGCGACGACCAGACAACCGGAAGTAGCGGTTAACATACCGACCACCACTACACCGCCCCAGCGGAATTCGGGTCGGGTGGTACTCGTCGATGAAAACGGACAGGTGGTATCCGGTAATCCATCCGCTAACCCCTCGGCACCTGCGAATCGGCCTCCCGTAACTACGAATCCTAACCCTACGACGCCGACCCCTCGTCCGGCCACGCGGGAACCACAGGTTGCGACTACGCCGCGTCCGGCTCCTTCGCGGAATACGTATCCCGTTACACCCGGTGAAACGGATGCTCCCGCTCCTACCACCCCTTCGCGTCAGCCCGTTACGCGTACTGAAAGCAAAGGCAGCTATCACGTCGTAGAACCAGGGGAGACTTTCTACGGTATTGCCCGGAAGTATGACCTCAAACCCAGCGATCTGCGGGATTTGAACGGAATGACGACATATCCTGTACTCAAAACGGGTGACCGAATTTTGGTGAAGGGTACGCCAATGGCAGCTACTCGTCCGGCCAGCAAGCCCACTACAGCCGTTGCCGATGAACCTGTAGCAGCACGCCCTGCGGCGGCAGCGACTTCATACCATACCGTACAGCCGGGTGAAACGTTCTTTGCCATTGCCCGCAAGTACAACCTGACACCGGAAGAACTCCGCGACATCAATGGCCTGACGGAAATGCCCCGGGTAAATGTGGGTGATCGCTTTGCGGTACGCTCGGGCGTACCTCGTCCCAGTCAGAGTGGTAGTCTGCCCGCGAACCGCTCGGATAACGCCTGGACGTATCACACGGTAGAACCGGGCGAAACGCTGTTTGGGATTGCCCGTAAGTACAAGGTATCCGCGAACGATCTTCGCCAGTGGAACAACTTGTCGGCCGAGGGAGCCATTCAGTCAGGACAACGTCTGAAAATCAAGAACAAATAATATTTGACGGTCCGAAGGAACGGACCACCCAGTGACACTGTTAATTTTGATAGCGGGAATTTTTTCCCGCTATTCTTTTTTAGTGGACGAACCCCCACAAAAACGAGCATGATACTCATTGATAATACCGTCATTTCGGATGACATCGCAGATCAGTATTTCGTCTGCGACCTGCTTAAATGCAAAGGAGCCTGTTGTGTGGAAGGCGACCTAGGTGCTCCCCTGGCTACCGACGAGCTAACTAAACTGGAAGAAGTATACGAACAGGTGAAGCCCTACCTTTCGGCAGATGGCATCAAGGCCGTGGAAGAGCAGGGCTTATACGTGGAAGATTGGGAAGGTGATTATTCGACACCCGTGATCGAAGGCCGTGAATGTGCCTATGCCATTTACGATCAGAAAGGAATCTTGAAATGCGGGATTGAACAGGCCTATCTGGATGGCAAGATTTCTTGGAAGAAACCCCTTTCCTGCCACCTCTACCCCATTCGCGTTACGAAGTACGATCAGTATGATGCGTTGAATTACGACCGCTGGCACATTTGTTCCCCCGCCTGTGAACACGGAGCGGCCCTGAAAGTACCCGTGTACAAATTCCTGAAAGATCCCCTCATTCGGGCCTACGGCGAAGCGTGGTACGAAGAATTATGCCGGGAAATTCAGGACAAACTGGAAGCCAACCAAACCAACTAGGTACTTGCTATGGCTTCCGATGCTTTCCAGGATATTTATGAAGTAGTCAAACTCATCCCACCGGGACGCGTGACCAGTTACGGAGCCATTGCCGAGTACCTGGGTTCGAAGGGCGGTGCCCGACTGGTGGGCTGGGCCATGAATGCCTGCCATACCATTCCCGACGTACCCGCCCACCGCGTAGTTAATCGCAACGGCATACTGACCGGGAAGCATCATTTCGGCGGCAATCGCATGCAGGAACTGCTTGAAGCCGAAGGCGTCCAAATAAAAAATGACCAGATCCAGGATTTTAAAAACCTGTTCTGGTCACCGAAGGAGGAATTACTTTAAGGGATAGTTGTTAGTTGATGGTTTTGGGTTGTTAGTATACTCAACCTAGATTTCCAAGAACTAACAACTATTCACTCTAGCTACAGTTGGAAGTTATTGACCTAGCTAATCCAAGTTCCCAATAACTTCCAACCATCAACCAATAACTATTCTATTTAAACCGCAAAGCTTTCGCCGCAGCCGCAGGTACGTGAAGCATTGGGGTTGTGGAAGACAAAGCCTTTGCCGTTCAGTCCGCCGGAGTATTGTAACTCGGTACCTGCCAGATACAGAATCGACTTTTTGTCGATCATCACGGTTACCCCTTTATCTTCAAAAATCATATCTCCCGCCTGGGGTTCTGAGGCAAAGTTCAGATCATACATCAGGCCTGAACAGCCGCCGCCTTTTACAGCTACGCGTACGCTGAAGTTTTCCGTCAGGCCATCCTGCCGACGCAGTTCTACAATTTTTTCAGCAGCTTCTTGAGATACGGTTACCATAGTTTTATCAATAAAAAGAAGAGATTCTCTTCGATTGTTGGTTTCTTCGGACAAATTTACTCTTGAAATCGGAACAGTGGTTAACCGGAATAGGTTTCTTCAGTACCTAAATTTCATTCGTTCACCCGCGATATTCCGGTTCGTATCCGGCGAATCCTCAAATCTGTACGTTCCTATGCATTACTACAATCACGTCATAGAAACCATTGGTAATACGCCGCTGGTTCGTCTCAATAAGGTTACCAAGGGCATCCCCGGTACTATTCTCGTAAAAGTGGAGTACTTCAATCCCGGCAACTCCGTCAAAGACCGCATTGCCCTACGGATGATCGAAGACGCGGAAGCAGCGGGCATTCTCAAACCCGGCGGTACCATCATCGAAGGTACTTCGGGTAATACCGGTATGGGACTGGCTCTGGCCGCCGTAGCAAAAGGTTACAAGTGCATCTTTACGATGGCCGACAAACAGTCGCAGGAGAAAATCAACATTCTGCGGGCCGTGGGAGCGGAAGTCGTGGTATGCCCAACGAACGTGGAGCCGGACGACCCCCGGAGTTATTATTCGGTAGCCAAACGCCTAAACCAGGAAATTCCGAACTCCTTCTACCCCAATCAGTACGACAACCTCTCCAACACGGCGGCTCACTACGACACTACCGGACCGGAAATCTGGACGCAGACAGGCGGTGAAATCACGCACTTTGCGGCAGGTGTGGGCACAGGTGGTACGATTTGTGGTACGGCCAAATTTCTGAAAGAGAAAAACCCGGACGTGGTAACGGTGGGACTGGATACCTACGGCTCGGTATTCAAGAAGTATAAGGAAACGGGCGAGTTCGACCCGAACGAGATTTACCCGTACCTGACCGAGGGCATTGGCGAAGACATTCTACCCCAAAATGTCGATTTCTCGCTGATCGATCATATTCTAAAAGTGACAGATAAAGATGCGGCCATTATGGCCCGTCGGCTATCGCGGGAGGAAGGTCTGTTTGTGGGCTGGAGCTGCGGTACCGCCGTGTACGGAGCCTTGGAATACGCCCGTGAACATTTGAAGGAAGACGACGTGATGGTAATTCTGCTCCCGGACCATGGCACGCGTTACCTGAATAAAATTTACAACGACAACTGGATGAAAGACCACGGGTTTCTGGAAAGTCGTTCGTTTGCCACGGCTCAGGATCTGATTCGCATTCGTCCGCGTAGTCGCACGCTGATTTCTTTGCCCCAGCAGGCCCGAGTGAGTGAAGCCATCCGCTTACTCAATCGCGACGGCATCAGTCAGATTCCGGTGGTAGACGAGTCCGGCAGCTTTGTGGGCAGTATTTCCGAATCGACGATTCTTTCACTACTAATTCAATCGCCCGACATTAAGGAAGTCCCCGTGCAGGAAATTATGGAGAAGCCCTTCCGCTTCGTGGGTCTGCACGACACCATCGATGTACTGGCCTCGCTCATCGACAAGGATAATAAAGCCCTGCTCGTTCGCGACGAGAGCAACGGCATCCACATCATTACCCAGGCCGATTTGCTCCTGGCGATGACGAACTAGCGTACCATTTACAACCCGTTCTGAAAAGGAAGTGAGAGCACTCGCTTCCTTTTTTAGTGTTCAGCAACGAGTACCATCTACCAAAGGCAAAAAATTATCAAAAATTTTCCCGGAGTCGAAGCTTTGAAAATGAAGCATCTACGCGTTGAAACTCACAAAAAGCCCAATCCAAAGGTATTTTTTTTCACGCTCCCTCTTGACACAGGCCCCAAAAACTACTACTTTTGTGCTCACAAACAGAGGGTTGGCGGAGTGGTCGATCGCGGCAGTCTTGAAAACTGTTGACTGTAACAGGTCCGGGGGTTCGAATCCCTCACCCTCTGCAAATCTTGAAAAAGACTTGATTTTGACCAAACCAGCCCTTCAAAGCTGGTTTTTTTTATGCCTTTTCTTGCCTGAGTCCTAGGCTTTACCCTGCGTTTTCGGATATCCTACTGGCACCTCCCTTTTTCGCAACTGGCACCCCTTTAGCTGTTTTTCCGCTTTTTCATCTTACCAAATCTCATACATTGTGGGCGGCCTCGCCGGGCGTTCACGCTATGAAGTATTCAAAAATGGAAATTTCGTTTTTCCGCCACACTTCAAAAACTCCCGGTTATTCAACCCTATACTGTCAAATTTCAATGGATAACCGCACTTTAGAAATTGGCTCGACTGGAATTAAAATCCTTTCCGATCATTGGAATGGAAAACGAGTCAGCCAAGCCGACCCACTAGCCCAATTTAAAAATGAAAAGTTGCTAATGTTCGAAATGAAGCTAACGGCCATTTTCAACGATTTTTTCAGACTCGGTAAACCGTTTAACGTTGAGCACGTCAAGAAGACGTTTCGCAACCCTAAACGCACCTATACATTTTTGGAAGCCTTCAGCCGGTGGCATAAAGAAGAAATAGTAGAAAACCCTAATCTTACCGTATCCACAGCTGAAACGTATGACAAAGTGCGTAAAAAGCTGATTGACTTTCTTATTTCTGAAAAACAAGTAGATCTACCGCTGGAACTGTTCGACGTGGCGATGCTGAAAAAGTACCGGCGTTGGATGGAACGAACAAAAAAACATAAGCCCAGCTACATACGTAAGCATAGCCAGGTACTAAAGGCTGTAACCAAGTGGGCTCCCGGTGCTGGTATGGCTGAAGAAGACTTACTAGTAGGCTTTAGAGTAAAAAACGAAGCCTTAGAAGACCCGCTACACCTTACGCCAGAAATGCTGGAGGCCGTACGAACTTTCCAAACTGATAACGTAGCCCTTCAGGAAGTCGCCGACGTATTTTTCGTATACTGTAAAACCGGCTTTCACTATCAGGATTTAAAAGATATGGCCCGACTTGCCGAGTTTCGGGTTCATCTGGGCATTGACGATCAGGAATGGATTACGCACCCACGTGTAAAAACGAAGGTTAAAGCCAAATTACCTGTTTTTGATGAAGTCCGCCCGATTATAGATAAATACGGCGGCTGGGAGAAATTACCCATAAAGTCAAATAAAACGATGAACGACTGGCTAAAGGTACTGGCGGCTTATTTGAAGTTTCCAGAGCCTCTAGCTTCAAAATTGAGTATAAAAATAGGTCGTAAGACGTTTACGGACTGGGCACTTAATGAACTGGGCTTGACGAAAGAGGCAGTGGCTGTCATGCTAGGACGAAAAAGTACGCGGGGTTTGGAGGTTTACGGCAAGCCCGACGAACGCCGCGTAGCTCTGGAATTAGGTCGTTTGAAGCCGAAAGAGTATAAACTTGTTAAATGATCGTTAATTAACTGATAAACAAGACCCGGAAGGCCAAAAAAGGCGACCGGACAAGTAAATTTGTTGGTCGCCTTCTGGCTGAAGGTGAACGGTTGCTATTAATACTCATAATGGTAACTACTTAAAAATGGAAAAGGTTGGCATAAATACCAACCTTTTTTTAAATTATATATATTCATATATTTTTTTGAAGTTTCTCAAATCTTATAAATTATTTGAATGCATTATCTCTTTATATGTCATGTTTTAATATATATTATTAACTAAATAAAAGCAGTCTAATTTATCTATTAAATAACTCTTCTACTTGTTCCCACTCAAAATAGTTTGGCTCATCATACTCAACTCTAATTTTTGGCCCAAAATCAGCTAATGGAATTGGAATATTTCTTAATAATTTGTATTCTAATAATAAATTTTTACCATTATCATTAGACCGCCAGCTACTACCTAAAGATGTATAAGAATTATAATATAGCAATAATTGTTCGTGAGCAGATAATTGGGCTCTCAAAGTCTTTATATAGTCTTTTTTATTATCTTCACTCAATGTAGAGTTTTCGACATAAGAAACAATATGATATAAATGTCTAAAATAATGCCCTAACCTTGACAAATGACCTGCAAAAGGCTTATATTTTGACATAAAAGTTATTTTCCTATCTAGTTCATCATTTAATTTCAAAATTATTTTCCCTGGCACTTTATCTTGTTCTTCAATATTAGCGAAATTATTAACCATTGACTCGCTCCATATCTCTTGTTTTTGTTCTAATCTCATTAGATAATTTATTAATAAATCTTTAAATCTAGGCTCTAGGATACTAATTATAACATCATCAGAGGTATTGCCAATGCCAAACATAAAAACTAGAAAAGAAATATTAGTCAATTCATTTTCAGATAAACAATATCTGTTTTCTACATTGATTACAGATAATTCATAATAGCAAAATCTAAATTCATTAAACATATACACAAAAGCTCTTCTAGATTTATACTCATCCTTAATTGAAATCTCTGCGATATTTTCTCTTAAAATAGATAAAAGGCTATAGAATCTATTTTCAAACTTGTCAATTTTGATTTCTTCATCTTGCTTATCAATTCTCTCATTCTGCTGAATATTGAATTTATACTGAACGAAAAAAGCTAAAAATGTCAAAACAGACGTTGCGATCCCAATAAATGGTGCTGTTATCCCGCCTATAGTATCACCAATTTGACCTGTTCCTGTAAAATCCATTCCCCCTATAAAAGACTTTTTAATAAGGAAATATGGCATACTAAGAATTAAAAAGGCACAAAATATTATTAAAACTGTCATACCTAGTGACATCATTTTAAATTCTTTTTTAGTAGCCATGTGTTCAGTTAAACCTCCAATTTAATTCGTTTTTACTTTTTGGATATTCAAATTGCTGCAATTCCTCAAGCTTAATATATTCAACCTTACTACCTTTTATAACTGTTTTGTATACAATACTAGCATATGCTACGTGACCATTTTTATCAAAAGCTAATTTAAGTTTTTGAGTCCAATTACCATTTAATGCACTAAAGAAAAGCTTATACGTTTTCTCTTGATGTCTATTTGCTAATACTTGTCCAATTATCCTCCCACTGCCTTTAGCCATATTACCTATACTAATATTTACCTGATAATTATCGTGCTGCTTAGCGAATTCTGCTACAGATTTTTTTCCATCATACGGTATCGTCTTGATATCATCATCGATTATAGATACAGTTAAATCATGCAATGGATATTCTCCCTTGTTATATACTAATATATCAACTAATTCACTACTATTGTTTCCAAAAATCATAGCAAATCAGTAACCATTTCCGCCCGTAATACTTTGAGATATTTCTTCGCTCTTAAGCCGTAAATCTTTTTGCAGTATCGCTATTTGCTCACTTTTTTCATTTATTTTTTTCTGTTGCTCTAATTGATCCTTTGACGAAGCATTAACCTTTTCTAAATTTAATTTTATCTCTTCATTCTTATCATTTAAATCTTTTTGTCTTTTTATAATATCATCTCTCATATCGTTTAATGACTTTTTTTGATTTTCAGCATCTATATCTTGCTGTATAGATGCTGACATGGAACCTATTGCTCCAACTAATGCACCTATAAAAACCCAAGTGGCAGGATTAGTGAGAAAATTTGCGGGCAATCTCTTGTAGATGCTAAAGTATAATATTGCACCGCTTAGAGCTCCTAGCAATATCCAAGGTGCTGGATTAGTAAACAAGTCTTTATAGGACATATCAGTAAATCTTAAAATATGGGCTACTAGGAATTTTTAAATATAAATCTCATTATCAGATTGTTAAAAAAGTTGCACTCTTTTTTATAAGCATTCTTTCATAACAATCTATTAATCAATCATTTGCCCTACATAAACACATTTAAACCTCAATTTTTCTCTCTTTTCCGCCCGCCCTATAACATTTTGGAAATTTCCATTTTTGATTTTCTCGAATGGCTGAATTGAGATTTCGGGCTGGGCCGGTCGGTCGGCGGGGTGGGTACCCCTTAAAAAGTTGGCGGGCCGACCAAGCCGCCACGTGGTCGGCTCCACGTCGCGGCTTGGTCGGCCCGGTCGTTTATCGGTTAATCGATTAAAAGAAATCGATGTCGAACCCGCTCTCACTGTAGCTAGTGCCGCCCATGTACTTCCATATGACGTAGTAGTCTACTGTATCGCTCAGGTGCGTGGCGTTCTCCTGCTCGATGCTGGCCACCTTCTCGCTACCCTTGTTCTTGGTGTAGTCGGCCTTGATGGGTGCGAACATCATAGACACCATAGCGGGCTTGAAGTCCTGCGGGTGCATCCGTAGGTAGTAGTCCTTCTTGTCTGACTCGGTGAGTATCCGGTGCATCAACAGGAAACGCTCGTGTAAGTCCATGTTGTAGTTGAGCGGTACCAAAATTACTTTCCATCCAGCCGCCTCGAAAACGGACGCGAATAGCTCATACATGGACTTGGTAGAGCCTGCACTTTTGTTCTGGCCGTTGCGGTCGCCGGTGACGTAGAGCGTCTTGTTCTGGTGGCCGCTCAGCCGCTCCAGCATCTTCACGGCCAGGCTCTCAGCCATCGTTAGTTTCTCCCCTGTTTGTGGGTTGGCCAGTGGCTCCTTGACAAAGAGAGCCATCAGTCCTTTCAATAGCCTGGCCTTGGACTGAAAGACCGTGTTTGAGGTGAAGTGTGCGTTAAAATCTACTGAAGTTTCAAGCGGCTGGGTAGGATCATACCAGCCGTTTATCTCCTCAATATCGCTATGCTTTTCCCAGTTGAAGCCAGGGTAATAGCTGTTTGGAATGCGAGAAAGACGCTTACCCAATACTTCCACTTCAAACTCCAAAGGGGTGAGTTTTTCCTTGAGTCCTGCAATGTAGCCAGGTGGCAGAAATACCAGGTTGTCGCGGGTGATAACCTGGGTAAAATGATATTTCCTAGGCTCCTTGCGTTGTAGTTCCTCGTATTCAAACATCCAATCCCCTTCCGCTCCATACGGTGGGCTGGAGAAGAAAGCGAAAAGCCAGTGTAAATTCGAGTCATACCGGCCCACATTCGCACGAATACGACCCAGACATATCTTGAGCCATTCCCGCTTAAAACGTAGGGCTTCGTCCATCAGCACAAAATCGTCATTACGTCCACGGTGGGCGTCCGCATCGAGCTTGTACCCACAAACCTCGATGACAAAGCCATTAGCAAACGAAATGCAGTTACTCCAGTCGTCCGGTTCCTGGTAGGGTCGGTCGAATCCTGCGGGCGGTTCTTTCCAAAGTACGTACTCTCCTTCGCCGGTCGCCGGATTATAGGGCACCATCCCCCAACGGTCCCGCCAACCAGCCCGGAGCCCTGGCGTCAGGGAGCGTTTCGCCTGGCTAACCACCGGGCAGGCTAGCTGGCCTTTCGCCCTGGGCAATTCTTCTTTCATAATCGCGGCCAGATCGGACATAGCTATAGATTTACCAGATCCAATACCGCCAACCATGCCCGCTACCTTGACGTCGTGAACGTCCATTCTGTTCATTACCGCATCCAGAAAAGCGGCCTGTTTATCGTTTACGGTAATTTCAAGTTCTTCCATTTTTTACTCCCCTATTTCGTAATGCTCTTCTTTGGTAAAATCATTTTGTATTTGGCCATTCACATTTTTGGAAACTTGCTTTAAGACCACCTTAGTGGGCTTTTTCTTTCCTTCCATATCCTTGGCTTTTGCGTCGTAGGCTCCATCGAACTGGGCCGCTTCAGCCATCAGGGCACGAAACGTTTTCATTAATTCGGCTCCCTCCTTTCGTTCTTTTAAATCGAAAGCATTTTTTGCCTGTTCGTAGACCATCCAGCCCGCTTCCCGGAACATTTCCGCGTATAGGAATTTGACACCATCGTGGTTTCGGGAAAGTCGAATGTCCGCGTATAGATCGTACGCTATGGAAAGAATTTCACGGGCACGGCGTTCCTGAAGGTCCGTAACCTGGTCGTTTTTTAGTAGGGTGATAACCTGTGTATCGCTATACCCGGATTTTAGCCAACCCCTGGCTACGTTCACTTTTTCAAAAACCTGTTTTTGGGCAAAACTGAGTTCTTCACCCAAAAGCAGGTGACGCCGGTATAAGTCGAGTTCGTCCTGTACCTTTTGTAAATATTTGTTATTGCTTCTCATATTTCTGGTTTACGATTTTCTGCTGGAGTTCCCGTTTTAAAGCCCGCATTTTGTCCAGATCAGCCGCCCAATTGCCCGCTTTTTTGTGTTCGGGCTGGTCTTTTACCTTTTTCTCGTATTTGGTAATGTTGACATTTAACCGCTGGAGCTGAACCTGAAGCTCTGCCAGGCTGGAGTCTACAGCGACCAGCTCCGTAACGCCTGGCTTTTGCTCCGCCTCCGGAGGCAGTTCGCCGAACTTTTTCAGGTATTCGGCTTTCTGGCGTACCTGCTTCCATGCCATGCGTTTGTCGATGATTGCCTGAATTACCGGCTTGACAGCTTCGACGGCTTCAGCGGGGTATGTATGCAGCGTATTAGACAAAATAGCGGCTTCACGGTGTAAGGCTTCAGCCTGTACCATGAGCCGCTCGTAAACGGTTTCTTTAGATTCAGTTACTTGGCTGTCTCCTTCGTTTTTTTTTGTTCAGAATTGGCCTTTCCCTTGCTGGTTCCGGTAGAAACTTTTGCAGGCTTGGCGGGCTCAGCAACAGCGGGGCTGGGAGCCGCTTCGGGCTCAGCCAGCTGAGTGGTAACAGGTTCGGAATTTGGAGCTTCAGTAGTGGTTTTTTCGTCCACGCTTCCAGCTCCAGCCTCATGCTCTGAATGTGCGGTTTCGGTATCGACAGGCAGACGGTCAACGTCTCCAGCGGCTGCATTAGTGGCGGAGCAACTACTGGAAAGGCACGTAGCGGCAAACATTGAGCGGCCAACGCTACTGCCGATAATTCCAACTCTTTTGACGTTGGAAGGTCCACGCAAGAACGCATCAACTGCCTGTTTAAACTCTGCCAGCTCAGTTGGAGTAAAACCTGTGAGGGAATCAATAGGCTCTTGACGGCCGTCAGGGGTAGTATGCTCATTTTCAGTACTTCCAGAGGTTGCAGATTCTGTACCTAGATCCTCGCTTCTTTCATCTAAAACAGGTTGTCCAGAAACGGCCAAATCATAGGCATTTTGAGCCTTTTCGAGTGCCCCCAGCGTTGTCTCGCAGGGGTTCGTTCGGTGTTTAATGCGGGCCAGTTGCAGGTCCGCTTTTAGGGTTTTAATCGACATAACGCAGAAAGAATTTAGGAAGCCGTAGCAGGGGTTGGTTTCTTATCCTCAAAAAACAAACCGAATGTTTCGGGGTACTGCTGCATGATTAGCCGGGCTTCGTCGTCGGAAAGGTTGGCATCAGTTAGAGCTTTGGTAGTACCACCGATAAAAAGCGTTACCTGAGCGGCTTCGTCTTTTTTAATGATTTTGACTTTTTTAAGCATACGCAAGTGAAGAAAAAAGCCACTCTCCAGCTATTAGGAGAGTGGCTGGCCAGTGAAAGAAAATTAGGCGGCTGCCACTAAGGGCTCGACAGCGAAAGTGGACAACGGACCCAGAGGGACCACCGGCAGCGTAAAGCCGTCGTTTGTCGCCTTCAGCGTGACTTTCTTTTGTTCGGTACCTTTAACCGGACTTGCGGCGGATGCTTCAAACATCAACGGTACATACTTCTGGCCGAAGTAGTATAACGTATCGTCATTACCTTGGACAATAACGTTTACCGGCGTTTCGTAAAGCAGGGTTAAGAGCTTCGCAATGTCTTTATCATAACCTAGAATAGCGAACTCAACGCCCTGGGTAAAACCGCCGCCTGGCTTCATAGCTCCATCCCATTTGGTGGTATCGTACCAGGCTTCAATTTCGATAAACTTCTTACCTGCCAGCAGGGGAATAGGTGCGTTCCATTCGCCCGCTGTTTTAATTACCTCGTACGTGAGAAACTCTTTCTCAATGTCCTCAGTAAGTACCAGGTAAACGCGTTTTGAACCGCCCAGACTTGGAGTTTGGCATCTGCGTTTAATCCCGATCAGCGGAGAGCAAAAGGCAAACCCAGAAATGCCGGTGTCGAGACTTACGCCGGTTGCGTATTGCAGGACCAGCGACGTGGTGGGAACGGCCAGAGCTGACGCCAGGACGTTACCCGTATACAAAAAGGCAATCAAACCAGCCAGGAGCGAGATACCGACCAAAGCTACTTTTTTAAACGTATTCATCTGTTTTTTAGAAATATGTAACCTATTAAAAAGGGGAAAAGGAAAGTATAGAAGGGAGTGCGGACCGCTCGCACTCCCTAAACGTAGTGCTTAGTCTTCGCGGTCGTTAGAGAATACGTACTTACCCGTACCGTAGTTGACGTCGGCGGAGAACATGATGTTAGCCTCATACCCTTTGATGGCCTCCATCAGCTTAGCGGTGAAGTTCTCGTAACCCTGGTTGAAGGTGAAGAACTTGTTACCTGGAACGGTCAACCACTGGAAGCGTTTGTTACCCAGACCAGACTCCACTTTAATCTCGATGTTGGGGAAATCATCCAGGTGGGTGGGCTGCTCAGAAAGGCTCACCAGGTTGGGCGACTTGGCACGGCGGCTTTGTTTGTAGAGGCGGTACGAACGCGGTGACATTTCCACGAACATGGCACGGCCTGCCAGCTCCGGTACGCTTTCCGTCAACTGAGCCAGTTCGTTGGTTTCGTCGTACACTCCAGCGTCAAATTCGATTGCATCGAGTACCGATTCGTATATATTGCTTTCGGCAATATCGCCGCCTGAAGCCCGGCCCTGGGTGAGTTTATACAGCAGACCGTTCATTACGTAACGGGCTCCCTTCTGGTTGTCGTTCCGCTCTCCCTGGTAAGCAGAAATTAAAGCCAGGTCGTTACCGGCTTTACCCAGAATTTGCTCCAGGAAGAAAAGCGGCCAGGGATTGGCCAGTACTTCAGCCTGCGTTTTCAGACCCGTAATGTACTTCAGATACGAGCGGAAGTACTTGAGAATGTCGGAACGCTTCAGCGACAGATCAATGT
The DNA here is from genome assembly GCF_002943425.1 of Siphonobacter curvatus. NCBI lineage: Bacteria > Pseudomonadati > Bacteroidota > Cytophagia > Cytophagales > Cytophagaceae > Siphonobacter > Siphonobacter curvatus. The sequence continues at coordinate 1,446,714 of NZ_PTRA01000001.1, read as the reverse complement.
CAATATCGTGAAACTCCGGCATCCGGGCACCAAAGGCCACGGCGTTCTCCGTAGGGTCGAACCCGTCTTTTGCAGGCTGGAGAATGTCGCGGACTTCCATCGACAAAAGCGGCGTTTTCTCGTCCGACTCGTCCACGATGAAGTCCTGACGGATTTTCTCAAAGCCATCCACCAGAATCTGGTTAAAAACAATCGGTTTATTGCTCAGCGTTTCTTGCAGCTGAGCGGGCAATTTGCTAAGGTCAACCGAATTGACCAGCGAATTAGCAATTAACATATAGAAGCAATCGTATTAGGAAAAAATGAGGGGAAACAATAGCCTGGCTGGTTCAATTCCAGGCTATTGGTTTGAGTTGTTCGGTTAAGCCTTTTTGTTCTGGCTCCAGTGACTCAGGGCAATGCCCATAGGATCGTTGGCAGCAAACTGAGGCTCTTCGGCCTGGCCACGCGTTCCAGCGTCTTCATTGGGCAGTACCTTACCTGCGGCAGCTTGGTTTTGGTGAGCCTTTTTGAACTTGGTGTTTTCTGTCGTCAGACTGGCGTTAGTTTTCTTCAGGCTGGCCACTTCGGCTTTGAGCTTGGTCAGCTCATCGTCTTCAGCGGCTTCCGTATCTGGCTCTTCCAGACCTTCCGGGTCTTCCAGGTCTGTACTTTTGCCAGCTGTAAACGCGGCCTGGGCTTCTTTTTCAATGTCGGCCAGCTTTGCCTGGTCTACATCTTTTTCGTTAAGATAACCGAAAAGGGAAGGGAGTACTTTTGCCAGAAAACTCCCTTTGTTGGTCTTTGTACTCATGGGTTAAAGCATAGGAAAAAATGGTTATTTGGCCAGTTGCAACACCCGTTGCACGGCATCGCCTAGCGTGCCCCAACCATCCGCCAGCCCCAAGCGAATGGCATCCGCTCCCGAATACATTTTACCCGTGAAAACTTCGTTGCTTTGAATCTTTCCACCCCGACCGCGACGGACGTCTGTTACGAACTCTTTTTGAGAAGCATCGAGCCGCTGCTGAATCTCAATGATAGTCTCATCCGTTAGTTCTTCGTACGCGTTTTGTTTGAGTTTATCGGGCGAACCTTTCGCCCGGAAAATGGTGGTTTTTTCGCCCGTCTTTTCGGCTTTTTGCCGTAGATCGGTGTGGAAACAAAGCGTCCCTATCGAGCCCATTTCTGTACTGGCCTGCGGTTCCAAGAGGATTAAATCACACCCAGAGAGCCCCCAAACGCCTGCGGATGCTACGTAGGCACTCTGGCCCACGATTGGCTTGGAAAAGTTCCAGATTGCGTTGGCAAGTGCCTTGGTGGAGTCAACCGTTCCGCCCGGTGTAAACGCGTCGATAACTACCCCTTTTATGCTTGCTTCTTTGTCGGCTCGTTGAATGAGCGACATTAAAAAGGCATTTCCGTAAGCATTATACCAGGAAGTATTTCGAGACATTACACCTTTGAGGGGTAATACTACCACGCCCTGTTGCTCCGGAACGCGGTAATAGTCCAGGTAAGACATAGTGTAGTCTGTCGCTGCTCGCATCTTTTGATTGTCTGGAATTTCAAAGGCTTTAGGCATATGCTCACCTTTGGACAATTGCGGCAGAAACGTGTTCTCAAAGTAGGCTTCTTGAATGGCCAGTAATGAATGAGGGCCAGAAAAGTTTAAAATTGACATAGGGGGTATTCGTGCTAGTCGTCATTTGACTTTGCGAACATCGCCCCTGCTTTTTGCCGTGGATAGGACCGAAAAAAGCCCTCCGAATAATCGGAGGGCTTAGGCTTACTACTTGAACAATCCGAGCCGGTAGCCGTACCAGTTCCACCAACCCAAAGCCCGAACTACTACGAATTTGCTATACGTTCGTCTGGGCTTTTTAGGGTTAAATCGTTTCATAAATTCAAGCCAGTAGGTGTCTATTTGCGACCGGCTAAAGCCGTGAACGCGGTTACTTATGTAAAAGCAATCATGGAAAGCGTCGGCTACAAAATCGCGGCCTATGGGATGGATAAGACCCTGAGCCCAGCCAGGTACGCTGGCTCCGTCCGTAAGCAAGCCAGCCGGTATATCAAAAATAGTGCCGTCGCTGGCCTCCAGCGTAAAACCTTCCAATACGCGGAAATGATCGGGCACAATCCCCTGCGTATCATACTCTAGTACTATTTTCATAGTTCTACTTCCGGGACGCTACCGTAATACTCCGTTAGCTTTTCGGCAAACCAGGGGTGCTGTACGGCTGCGTTAAACAAGTACAATACGAAATCTTGAGGCAAATCGTGGATTTCGTCGGGTTCAGTTGCGACCGGCTCCCAGGTCTGGCTCTGGCCTTCCCCGACCGGCATTTTCCAGATTTTCTCAAGGCTAATACTTCCTGAATGAAAGAGCCGCGTCAGGTCGATAGTAAGCCGCCCGCGAAAATCCCGACGTAAACCCAGAGCAAACTTTTCCTCTTGGGTTAATACATCAAATATGGCCCGAACCTGTAAAGGGCTCAGGGGTCGTTTTAATAAATCCATAGCGGTAGATTAGGTTAGTTTATGATAATAAAATTCAACAACGATTGCCGAAGAAAGTACTTCGTTTAGTTGTACCTCTATTCGTTGGGCTTGTCCGGCTGGAGCTAAAGAATTGGCAACTGTTACGGTGCGTAGTTTCAGACTTTTTCCTGCTAGATTATGCCCCATCCCATGAAGGGTTATTTCTCTGGCTTCGCTGGTACTATCGTTGGTGGGCTCCCCGTGCCAAGTCAGAACACCAGAATACATTCCGTTGTAAACAACGCCCCCACCCTTCCACGAGTCGAGAACGGCCCGAATGGCGTACATTCCGTTATGTAGCTGCAAACTGGCCTGAGTGCCGACGCTAAACCAAGAACTGGAGTTATTAAAGAGAATTTCTTTACGGAAATAACCCTGGCGGCAAAACGGCGAAACCATAGCCGAACTGGCAATGGTCCAGTTCTTAACGTTGTGTTCAAACCCGACATGGTAGGCAAAAAAATTGGCGTCGGCGGTTCCATTGCTACCCGAAACGAGGGCCGTGTTTGCTCCGAGCTGAACCTGTACATTGTAAAGGTTTACCAGGCTAGGCAAATAAGAAAAATAGGTAAGTTCTCCGTTGCCTATTTTAATAGCTCCGAGGGTGGCTTTAATCCAATAGGGGTCCTCTCGGAGATAGCCCGCGTTCTCTTCGGTTACAACTTGGGCCGTTGCGTCGTTTGGGGCTTCAATTTTTAAATACGTACCATCGACTCGAAGCGAGTTTACTGTTTCGCCTTGGCCAATAATGCGTTTTTTAAAGGTTAGCGTTCGGTTAGACTCTAGGTATAGAACCAGTTCGTTTACGTGAAAAACGATATTCTCCGTTACGTCGTAATTCCCTTGGATATAAATATGAACCCGTTGGAATCGGTAATCAACCAGCTCAGCCGCCCGTCTTAGACTCTTTAATGGCAACGCATTATTAAGCCCGGTATTGGTGTCTGAGCCGCCCGCCTGGCTAACGTAAAGCGTAACGCTTAATTTACTAAACCGCTCCGGGTACGTTGTCGTAAAAGCATCAAACGTTGCTTTCATTGAATTGTGCCGCTCATCGACAAACTCCGCGTTGGCATCCAGTACGTCGGCCAGATCCGTGTTAGAAATTTTCTTTTGCCTGGTGGCTAAACGAATCAGCTGATTCGTCTTGTTTTTAAGGTCTGCTAGGGTCCACATAATTAGATTTCAAATACTTCAGAAAAGGTATTGGCGTCAAACACACCACCGCTCAGTTGATCGTCGGATAGGCCCGGCAGAAAACCCGCTGGCTCTGGTCCCCTGCCGGTGAGCTGGAAACCGTTTTGATTGGCTCCCCCTCCTATCGACGTAGCCGCCTGAAGCAAGAGCGGGAACTCAGGGCTTCCCATCATTAGCGAATCGCCCGCAATGGTTTGGATGAAAGCCACCCAGGGACGCCGCCCATGCTGGAGAATGAAACGGCGGATTTCGGGACGGGCTTTGGAAAGAGAAAAATTAATCGCCCAGGCGTAACCGGCTCCGGGCTCTGCTAGTGCCTCAGTCTCCGAAACAGTGGCCGACGTTCCAGCCACTTCGATTTCCGTAGGCTTGGCACCCGGTCTGAGAATAGGTACGCCCGAAACAATCAAGTCGATTTGGTCAGCCGGTAAAATCAAAAGCCGGGCGAGCTTTCGGCCCACGGCCTGGCCGCAGGGTTGCGAGAGAAAAGCGGGGGTGTTTTGTGTTGCCATCATGGCAAAACTACCCGCACAAAATCCGGCTCAAAAGGACGTACTTTTTATACGTTTTCAAATTGATAAAAAATAGAAAAACCGCCATAGGACGTCCCTAGTGCGGTTTTTCTATTTGAGCCAGCCCGGACTTTTTGTGCATAGCCCGGACTTTTTGTGCGTAACCCGGACGACCTATGCGATTTGCCGGACTTTTTGTGCAGAACTTTTTTTCATCGGCGGACGCATTTCGAGCATTTTTCTGCGTCGGTCGTTAACTTTTTCAATCCGCTGGAGGTAATCCCGGTAAATTTTACGAATCACTTCCCAGTCGCAGTCTTCGGCGGTGTCAATGTCATACCGCGTTAGAAAGTCTCGAATGAACGGCGAATAATCGCCACCGGCCAGCTCATGAACGCGGCGAACTTCACAAATGAGTGTACGCCGGAAAATTTCATCTAGCTGCCGTACCAGATCGGGAATTTTGTCATAGGGAATCTCGTACGCTTTTTCCCGTAGGTGATAGGCCAGAGTGATGGTGCTGCCGCTCGTTTCTCTTACCTTCTGAGTGAATGGAATCGTACGGGAAACCAGGTGCAACAAACGCCCGATTTCACTCCATTTCTCAATCTGTAAACGTCCTTTTTGGTCGGCGGGGCCATACTCTCCATTTTCAAAAAATTTCTTCAAGTGTTTGGGGACTTCCAGGGTAAGTGTTTTTAACATAGGGGGCAGGTTTTATTTACTCAAAATTGTAACAATTTACAGTAAATTATTCTACATTTTTACTCAATACCAGTAAATTTTTCCACTATTTTACACTTTCATAAAAAGTATACCGAAAAAACTTACTGGTACAAAGCAACGGCTACCCGCCAAAGCTGGATAGGGCGGCTATTATGCCATTCCGAGCGTCCCCTACGGCTCCATATACCGCATCCCTTACACTATAGGTAGCCCCTATATTTCCGTTTACCGCATCGCGTACGCTACCAACTGTAGCGGCCAAAGCATCTAGTTTGGCTCCATTCTCTGCGTTCACATCAATAATACCCTGAAGTAATTCGAGCTGCTGTTGTCCTTGCTGCTGGGCTTCAGCGTATGCCGCTTCGGCGTCGGGGCCACCTTCCACTCCACCGCCGCCGTACTGAGCGGCTTCAACTTCGGCCTGCTCCTGAGCGAGTCGGGCCTGTTCTTCGGCTTGCTCCTGAGCTTTCTGGGCATCTCTTTCGGCTTTCTTTTTCTTCGACCCAAAGAGGTACATTTCCTTCTTGAAATACGGACTCTCAAAGAGCTGGCCACCATCCCGGAAAGCCATCGGGCGGTTCTCTCCAGAAATGGGTTTTCTACGCATGGAAGGATTCCGGGCGTTTTTAAACATCTGCTGGATTAACGGCCAATTGGCCTCTGTTTGGTCCGCTGATATAATCGCTTCATCCCCTTCCATTTCACCCACTTCCCGACCGCTGGACCGATCAACCAGGGCAATGCCTCCCTCCCCGTACCGGCTTCCGTGTTTGCCGCCTCTGGCCACAAATCCACCCTTGGCAAAAGTGGGCTCTGGCTGATTATTGATTTTTGCCACCTGTATGGCCGTCATACCGGCAATGATACCAGCAAAGACCAGGTTCACCGGGAAGAAACCAGACGCCAAAGCCTTTAGAGCGGCGATAGAGCCCTGAATAATGGCCGTAGCCGTATCCGCCTTCTTCTGCTGCTTCCACTGCTCCCGCTTCAGTTCCCGCTCTTTTACGGCGGCGTCGTTCTGAATCTTGGCAATGTCGTTGGTCGTCTCCTTCGTCTTTTTGGTAATTTCAGCGTTATACTTCGTATTGATCGACGTTTTTTTCGTAGCCAGATCCTGCTCCATTTTCTGGAGGGTAGCTGTACCCAGCTGATTGCCACGAATGGTTTCGTCTACCTTCTGAAGTTCAGCCGCCAGTTCATTCTCCAGCCTGGCCAGCTCTGCTGCATTACCTGCCGCTCTGGCCGCATCCATCCAGGCTTTATACCGGGCATTCGTGGCCTGTTTAGCGTCAGCCAGTTGGGCCTCCATAGCATTCAGTTGGTCAGCCGTCATTTGGTTGGCCAGTACACTGCTGGAGAGCTTGGACTGTTCAGCGGCTAGTTCGTTCTGTAACCTGGCCAGCTCTGCTGCATTACCCGCCGCTCTGGCTTCATCCATCCAAGCTTTATACTGGGCGTTTATGGTCTGCTTTTGCTCGGTCAGGCTTTGCTCATTATTGCGTAGCTGAACGGCTCCCATTTGGTTGGCCAGTACCGTGTCTTCCACCTTCTTCAGCTCTTCCCGCCGCTCGGTGTCCAGCCGCTCCAATTCTGCTTTATTACCCGCTGCTCGTGCGGAGTCCATCCAGGTTTGATATTGGGCGTTTACTTCCTGTTTAGCCGTAGCCAGGGCCATTTCCACGGCTTCGACGTCGGCAGCTGACATTTGGGTGGCTAGATACTCCCTACGGAGTCGGTCGAGTTCGGCCTGTTCTTCCGCACGAATGCCCTCGATAACTGCGTTTTTCTGGGTTTCGGCAGCGTCGATTTTGGCGGCGGTTTCTTTGTTCAAGTTGTCGATTTCCCGCTGGAGCCGGTCCTGGCTCAGTTGGTTCAAAAACGCGACGGCCTGCTTTGCCATTCCGGCTATGGCCTCGTATCCTGCCATGTGGGCAGAAAGTCGTTTTTGCCAGGCTTGCTGCTCTCCCTGGAAAATTTGACTGGTGGCGTCGGCAAACGCGGCTACGTCGCCTCTCATTAATGCCTGTAGAGCGTCAGAACCCGCCGCCCATTGCTTGGCTCTGGTTTCCTGCAAGTCCCGATCAATGGCTTTCTTTTTCTCCGCCGAATTGGCTTCTGCTAGGTCTTCCTCGTTGCGGTAGCGGTCAGAAATAGCTTTCTGTAATATTTTCAGCTGCTCCTTATCCGTTACCTCCAGCTCTGCCTTGTGTAGTTCAGCGTCACGCTCAGCAATGAGTTTTTCTTTGGTCCAGACCAGCTCCCTATCCACCCTCTCTTTATGAATCTGGGCCAGCTTGGTAGCATTGCCCTGGGCTTGTACTTCTTTCCAGTCGAAAAGGGCATTTTCGGACTGGCGTTGCTGCTCGATGATGTTCTTTTCAATCTCCAGGCGTTTCTGGGCAGCTTCGGCGGCTTTCTTCGTTTCCTTCTCCCGGTGTTCGGCCCGTTTCGCCTCAATTTCAGACGTTGCTTCGTCCTCAATTGATTTCCGGAGCTTCGCTTTGTACTCTTCGTCGGCCAGCGTGTCGTTTACTTCAGCTAAGCGTTTTTGCTTCTTGGCTTCAATCTTTGCTTCCTCCCTGAGCAATTCATCTTTGATGGCATTAATCTGGGTTTCAGCCTCCAGCTCGGCTATTTGCTTAAGGGCTTTATCGTTGGCATCCTTGATTTTCTGAAGGTGTTTAGTTTCCACCTCCTGGAGTTCGGCTTTCCGCTGAATTTCGATTTCTTTCAGGGCCGTGGTTAGCTCAGAACCCGCGTGTTTTTCGCGTTCGGCCTGCCGTTTCAAGAGTTCGTACTTTAGGTCTACTTTGGCCCGTTCTCGCTCAATTTCCGTGGCCAGCGTAGCAATGTGGGCCTCCTGCTGCTGCTTGTAACTTTCGTCCTGAGCCTTCAGCTCTGCTTTGCGTACCTTGTCGGCTTCTTTCTGACGTTTCTCCAGCTCCTTTTTCTGGGTGTCCGTTATTTCCTTATGGCCTTTTTCGTTGGCTTTGGTCGTATCGAGCATCCCTTTCTCGAAATCCGCTTTAGGGCGTTCAACCATCGCCGATTTGAAAGTGGCCCCTATGCTCTCAAAATTGGAAACCAGGTGTTTTTTTGTGGTTTCTACCTTCGTTTTTACGCCGTCCCAAACCTTGGAAATGTTGTCAAAATCACCCGTTAGGGCCATACCAATGATTTTGCCGACCGCTCCGAACGTTTCGCCCATGACGGCCAAACTATCGACAACCAGCTGAATAGCTCCCACCAGTACTTTCAGGGCGATAACTACGCCAGAGAATACCTGAGCAAGAATCTGCACGTATTTGGTGGCTGAGATACTTTGCCCCTGGAGCCCTGGAAATAAATCGTAAACCAAATCCATGAGAACGCCAAAAAACTGCTTGACTACGCCCCATAAATCGTCAAAGACTACCACCAAAGGCTCGCTATTGGCTACGGCTTCCATGAGGAACTCAACGTAGGCAGAAAACACGTTTAGTAACGCCGTAAAAACGGGCTTTAGCTTCTCACCAATCAACCCATACAACTGGTCGAACGTGTCCCCGATTGAACTCATACGGCCCGAAAGCGTAGCAGACTGCTTTTCCATCAGGCCCATTGCGTCGGTCGTACTACCAAAAGCCACCGCCATTTCCATAGCTCCCTGTTCGGTTGCGTCGAAATACCGGGTACTGCCGCCAATGTTCGTTTTGATTTTGTCGCCAACCTTCTGAACCTTAATACCGATTTCGTTCCAGCGTTCGGTATTGGAAACGTCCAGTACGGCCTCCATCAGCGAATCAAAGGGCTTGCCCATCTTGGCGGCAGCGTCCCCCATTCGTAGTAGTTGCTGTTCGCTGGGACGAAGCCCGCGAGCGGTCATTTTTATGTACGAGTCGGTGATTTCATCCAGCGAGAACGGCGTTTTGGCGGCAATGTCCTTAAGGGCTTGCATCGCTAACTTCGCCTTTTGCTGGCTTCCCAGCATACTGGTAAGGGTCGTCTCGTACTTCTCGAATTTGCCCGTCGTCTCGAAAATGGCCTTTCCAATGTCCCAGAAAAACTGTACAACCTGGAGAGCAAAAAAGCCCATAAAGGCCGTTTTTACGCCACCGATACCACCCGTAATTTTACTCCAGAGCGACGGACTGCCCAGGTCTTCGCCGCCTTTCTTTAGGTTGGTTACTTCCTTGCCTACGCTGGCCAGTTGCTTCTCGGCAGCTCCCAGTTCCTTGGCTTTTTTTACGAAAGCATCAGTGCCCGGCGTCAGGGCTGACAGCTCCTTTTTTAGCTTGCTTACCTGGTTGGTGAGCTGGCCGTAGGTCATGTTCTGAAGCTCGGTAGACTTCCGGGCATTCTCAGCCTCCGTACGGGCATCTTTTGCAGCTGCTTTGGCCGCTTTCCAGGCGTCAGTACCTTTCTGGCCGGTCTTCTCCAGTTGCACCACGGCTTTTTCGGCATCCTTGGCGGCTTTCTCGGCTTCAGCCCAGGCGTTGGTTACTTGCTTAACGTCCTTCCCTACTCCAGACAGGGTTTTGTTCAGTCCGCTGGCCTCGCCAGTAAACTGAATTTTTATTTCGTCCTGTATCATTTCCGGTTTTTGGGGAAATTGTATTTGAGGTTGGACGTGTCAATTTTACCCTCCGAATAGGCCGTCTGGGAAGCCATCATTCTGGCCCAGTTGCGTTTATCAGTTGGAGCGAAAAAGACCTCTTTTCCGAAATTCTGGCGAAACTCTTCCGCAGCCCAGGCACAAGCGGCCTGTTCCATCGTCTCGTAAAAAAGCGGCAGTACGTTGTATTTGAGTTCGTCGTTGTAAATCCCTCGATACCCGCGTTTGATATTCGGGTAAGATTTGAAATGAAACTGAAGCCCACGAGCCACCCGCAGGACGGCAGCGTGTTCAGATCGGGGCGTTACGCCGGTGGGATAGCCCGGTACGTAGGCAAAGCGGCCAATTCCGATTTTTTCGACAAAATCGACCATCGCCCGGAGCGGCGGTACGGTCGTGTACCGGAGTTGCTTCATGTCCTTAATCCGGAGCAATTCGGAGAACATGACGCTACTACGGATAAAGCCCTGGCCACGCTCGACAGCGGCGGCGTGGATACTGGCCAACAGTTCGCCGGTCAGCTCCAGCCCTTCGGCCCGGACGGCAGAGATAAAACGCCTTTCGGCTTGCTTGGTAAAATCCTCTAAGATTTTAGCCAGAATTGGGTTATCCTCAAAAGAGGTTTCCTGTATTGCCATTGCATTAGGTTTGATTCAATGGCAAGTTTGGAAGCCTCTTTCGAGATGGAAAGGACGATATTATAGTTATAGCTAAAGCCTGTTTAAACCATAAATTACTGAGCTACAATATCTTATTTCCCATGACATTTTTTAAATTTTTGACCACTCCCACATGGGCAAGGATCATTTCTACCTATTTGTTTTCTTGATTCAATTATTTTTGGAATCGTATTATATATTTTTTCGTTTTGATTTTCAGAGTAATAAATTTTATCAATATTACCAGCATATGCATTATCTATTACACAAACATCATATTCAGTACGTTTCTTCAAATCATGATTTATATAAAATCCTAAGAAACTCATTTCACTGTCAGCATAATAATGCCTACAGTTATTAATTCTCTTAGAGAAATAGTCTATAATCTTCTTAGGAGTTTTTAATAATTTACAAATAATCTCCAAATCAAAAACATTTATACAAACACCAGATTCAGCATATTTTTCATATAGCAAAAATTGAGATAAATGTGGTATTGCTGGAAATACTTCTAGTAAAGCACATATCACATATATGTTTTTTACGCTCTTAAGCTTTTCTCTTATATCCACACCATCACTATTCAAAAAATTATAATTTTCATAATTATAAATAGCCTTAGAACACTCTATTCCTTGCACAAAAGCATCTTCAACAGCTTTCTTAAAATCTTCTTTTAATTTTTCAACATCGCCTTGCCTAGCCAACGAAGTAATTCTTTTAGACTTTATTTGAAACAGCAATAAATCTTCGTTATTTATAGCCATAACGTCTATATCGGAAACATCCGTCTGGCTTTTATCTTTTTTAATTTTAATACTTTTAAAAACGTCACTATGATTAAATTTATCAATAAGTAAGTCATATACTATTTCCTCAGCTATTTTACCTCTATTGGTGGTGCAAGTTGAAAAATACTTTTTATCGGTTACCATCCAATAAAATGGAGAATCATAAATAGATTCAGCTAGAAAAAATGGCATTGGAATAAAGAATTTTTTTCCAAGCTTTATTATTGGCTTAACACTAAATTCATTAAAATCCCCAACCAATCTTAATGATTTATTATACCCCCCCTCTAGTTCACATGTAAAACATTGAGCTATTAAATCAAAGTCCACATTCGCCCCTACTAGCTCTTCATGTGTCATGATTAAACAACCTAACATTTCATTGATTGAATATCTTTTTTTTCTGTCTTTTTTCAATATATTTATTTTCACATTGATAGTGTTTTTTATATTAAGAAAAAAACTATTTAAGGAGTCTAAATTAAATCCTTTCTCTTTTTTAATCCATTCAATATCATATTTATATTTATTAAAAGAATTCGTAGAATATTGATAATCATAAGCACCACATGGTCCATAAAAAAATGCCTCTCTTAATGGATCTTTTTGTAGCATTAAATCACTAGTATCTTTATGATTATTAGAATCTTCAAATAATGCCGACAAATCCGGAAGAAATGTCCTATGCAATCTATACATTAAATCATAGACAATAGGTATTTGTTTATTTAAATTAATATCTATTTTTTTATTATTTTTTGCATTCTTAATCCATAATCCTATCAAATAGGAAAGCTCGTTATAATTTAAATTTTTATTTCTATCATAGTTTGATAAACTTTCAATAGTACCAACAAAATCCCTAAAAATAATCATTACTATCAAATTAATAAAATTATAATTTGATGTCATTTCTTCAATTTCATTAATTATTTCATCCTGTTTCATAGTATTTAAATATTTAAAGTTATAGTTTAGTTTTAAAAATTTGATTTTTAAAACTAAACCGAAAGTAATAATACCGAAGCAACATCTTCTATTGGTAAAGTAACTGAAAGTACTGCAATAATATAATTCATCCCGTCGATGTGAATTTTTCGGGCGAAATCCAGCTGAGCCAGATCGGCCTCGTTTAAGATCAAATCTTTCTTCAGGTAAAACCAATTTTTCCGCAGGGCTTCCGTACGTGACCAGCATTGAGTGGCCAGACCGTTGGGGCCAGTCCAATACAGTGAATAGTTGCCGTGGGTCGGCAATGCCTTGGGATAACCATTTACCTGACCATGCCAAAACAGCAAACGCGGGCTGAATTTCTCAGCTCCCTGGCCATACTGCGACGTATTGCCTTTCTGACGGGCCGAAGCCAGGCCGGTTTCCTGATCGACCAGCAAGGTGGAAAATTTGCAGATTAGTTTTGCCAACCCATTGCGACCGTCGTCTGGCAGTAACGGGCTGAAGTAGTCGGCCACCTCGGCGGGCTTATCCTTCTGGAGAGCGTCGCCAGAATCCAGCTCATAGCTCAGCTGAAGGCGGGCGTTTCGTTCGGCGGTCTTAGCTTCTCCTTCCACGGCCTTTTTACTCCAGTCCGCCAGAACGGGCATGGCCAGTTTTTCCTCCCAAAAACCGATTCTCAGACGTTTTTCCGTAGAATTAAAGTCAAAGGATAGGTTAGGCAATTTTCGCAGCTCTAACAGGAACTGTTCCACTGTCAGCTCTGGCAAATGGCCCGATACCAGAACGCCGGTTGCGGCATCGGTCGCCCTGGTGTTATAAATTACCAGGCGGCTCCAGCTCGGATGCTGGAAAAATTCGCCTTCAATGGTGGTGCCGGTCAGCTGAGCAAGGCGTTTTAGTACAAAGCTCACCATAAACATGGGCACCTTTGGCGTCGTACCAATGTAGCCACCGTTTCGGAACTCGTTTATCCGCCCCTCAAATCCGGGCGGATTATTGCCGCCGTAGAAATCCGGATTCACTATGGTGGGCAGGACGTAGGCCAGCTGGCCGTCCGCGAATACTTCGCCAGTCGCCGGTTGCTCCAGCGGCAGGGTTCCCAGCTCCAGCTCTGAAAGCAAAACTTTTTGAAAGTCGCCAAAGAACTCCCCCAGCTTATCGCTAAAAATGCCCTTGTACCCATTTATCCGGTCGGCTTCTGTCAAAATAAAATACCCCTCCTTTAAGAGTTCGCCGCCGTAGAATTGCTGACAGGCATACTCAGCCACACGCGGCCCGGCTTGGGGCTCGTGGAAGTAGCCAAAAATCCGCTGGTTTCGGTCCGTTGGCGGCAGCGTGGGCATTTGGTCGTTGCTGCCCGGAATGGTATCGTAAAGCAAATACGGGCTCTGAAAATCCAGTTTTACCGGAGTAGACGGCGGAAGATCCACCGCCTCTCCATTGATGCGTATTTCGTAGTTCATTTTAAGCGTCTGAGCGTTCCAAGTAAAGCCGGTCGCCGCTCTGGAGCGTTCCGGGGTAAGTGAATTGTGAGTAGCTTTCCTGGTTTGGGTTTTGCGTCCGGGTGTCCACCAGTTGGCCGTTTATGTACGTTTTCACGGTAATGGGTACGGAATGATAGAAACCAAAACGCCAGGCGTTAGCGGCGGCTGGAGCCGGGAAATTCAAATCATTCTGCCAGTTCTGGTACCGATACCCGGAGCCTTGAGGTAAATACCAGGCGTTCCCCTTTTCTGGGTTTAGAGCTGTCTCTGAAACCAGGGTTTCAGCCGTGTAATTGGTCCGGTAGTGCCAATGGCCTGCGGGCACGTCCCAGGCGTAGTTTTGTGGGCTGTTATCGCAAACACCCCATTCGTCGGTATATGCCTGGGTATTCTTGCTCAAAAATTCAGCTTCTGCTAGAGCGTCCCCATCTCCTGGCGATTCGCCACCGTATTTGCCCGCCTCGATGGCCACCAGGGCCGGGCCTCCGTAGTAGCCATTGCCGCACGTAGTCCGGTTGTAGCTCGTTTTTCTGGAAATCGCCAGAGATGGGTACGGCGTCGAGCCCACAACGACGACCGGGGAAAAAATAGGCTTTTGGTAGTCTGGGTCGCCGGGTGTGTTAGGTTTGAGGGTTAGCGGCTTCACGTCCGTACCGTCGTCGGCGTAGGTTTTTCGGAGTCGGGTCGCGGCCATCTTGCCGGAACGTTTGCCCTGAGCATCGAGTACGTGGGTGTAGTTTTGACCTACCCAGACAGTCGGGCGAATGTCGGGTACATTGGCAGGCAACTGGCTGAAGTTTTGAACCTTCGATTGCTTGACAAACGAGAACGTACGCGACTGGAGAAAGACGTTGTCCTGGTGGTCCACTACTTCGCTGGTCGTTCGCCGTAAAGGCTCGTAGCCCTGATCGCTGACCAGGTAAATTTCTTCGGTCAGTATCAGCTCATCTAGGTAACGCAGCCAGGCGGCAGAATCTTTTTGAAAATAGCCGGTCGAAAAGGACAGTTCCCGCTCTCCTTCCGTCGATACTACCAGCATTTCGGGGAAGTCCAGGGGGTCGGAAGACTTCCGGGCCCGCTCGGCTGTAACCTGGCTAACCCGGAGCTTCTCGGTGGTTTCGCCGGTCAGCCGTAAGGTGTCCCAGCCACCCAGCGAATTGGAAAAGAGAATGAACCGCTCAAATGGCTGGTAGAGCTGCTCCAGATAATAAGTCCGGATTTCCGAAAGACATTCGTCGTTTTCGTTGGAAAGCCAGACGTCGTACCGCTCGCAATCGTCGGGTACGTTCAGAATCTTGGGACCAACTGGGCAAAGTACCACACCATACTGAGTCAGGCCCGACAGCTCGCTGACGGTTTGGGGCCGGGTGCTGCTGCCGTCGGAAAGGTGGAACGAAACGCGTAGCTTCAGCGTGGCCGGTACCGGAAAACAGTTAAGAACAAAGCTCAGATAAATTTCTTCGGTTGGGCTTACGGTTCGGCCATTGGGTTGCCAGGTCAAAAACTTGCGGGCCTGTGCCTGGTACTTGTTCCAGAAATCGTTTTGGTAGCCAGGCCAGTGTTCCAGAGAAATGCCCGCTTTTATAACCCACTGCGTTGGGCTGGTCTTATCGGAATCGACGCCACCCGTTACGATTTCACGTAATTTAAAAGGCATTGTCTGCGTAACAGAAAGCCGCATCGAGCGTTGACCGTATTCGGGTTTTAAAAGGCTCAGCTGGCCGTCCAGCTTCCCGTTTCGGTCGTTATACGAAAAGTCCGCTCCTTCGTAAAGGCTTACGCTTCCGTTTGTACCCACGGGCCGCTCCCTGCCCTCGCTTCGGTGCAACAAAACAAAATCCGGACTCAGGGGAAACGCCGGTACCAGAATTTCAAGAAAGTACTTTAAGCCGGTCCGGTTGGCCAGGCTTGGGTCTGCCGCGTCGATGGTGTAGGTAAGTTCGTTACGGCTAAATTTCAGGGGTAAAAAAACCATCCCTTGGGCTTGCAAATCAATCATGCGTCACGCGTTTTTTTCGTGAAATTGATCGGCTCAGCCGGGCCAGGAAAGGACGGGTAAAAAACGAAAGTTCCGACCACGTGGCCGGAACTTTTAGGCTCTCTTGGGCCTGAATTTAAACCGTACGCTCTGATACACCATTTGTGTTTTCAGAACGCAGCCCATAGGCCATTTTAGCTTTACCAGATCGGTGCCCAGATAAAAGAGAAACGTAAAGGGTAAGGCTAACAGACAAGCCAGGTAGAAAACAAAAAGGTCGCGGTAATACAGGGCTTTTCTCATTAGCAAAAAAGATCGTTAGCGGGCAGCGAAATGGTTAGTTTCACTTCATACCCCCAGGCAGCGTCTAACATTTGGTACTCGACGGGTTCGGCCTGGTACTGGTTTAAATCGAATAGACAGCGGTAATCTTTCGAGTCGTGAAAAAGTTGCTGTGCTATCTGAGTAGCGATAAATTCCGATAGGTCGTAGGCAGCGTCCTGGTCGTCGTAGTCGTTCAAATCCGCTTTCTCGAAAATGTATAAAATCGTCGAGAATCGAGCCCAAAGCGTACCGCTGTTGGCATCTGTGCCCTGATACTTGGGCCGAATGGCAAAAACGCAGGGGTAAACGTCCGTACTGACGCTGTCAGCCGTTAAACGGTCCATCCGGTTGCCATCCGACAGTTTAACGTATTTGACGCCATGCTGAGCCTCTAAAATGGGTTTTAAGTATTGCCAGAATCGTTTCGTAGGTGTCATTTTTTATTTTCGGCCTCCTTGCGTTTTTTCTCCTTGTACTCTTCGTCTTTTTTAAATTCTTCCAGGAACAAAAGAACCTCGTGAGCTCCTGCTTGGCGGGTTTCCTTCATGGTACCAAAAACGCCTTTTTCTGCGAGCAAGTGCTGATTTTTGATGAAGCCCTGGCCGGGGTATTCTTCCTCGCTGGCCACGTTGTCGATGGTTTCAGTCTCGTAAATTTCATAACTGACCATTAGCTCTTTCAACGAACCAACGAAATACACCAAAATGGGAATTTTCACGGAGAGCGGGACGGCCTGCCAGGCTTTTGCCCGGACGCCTGCCACGTGTTCGTTGTAGGGCTCCCGTTTATCGCCATTCCACTCTGGGTTTAGCTGGTAATTCTCCCCTGGCTGTTCGGGTCGGCAAATGGTGGCCAGTAACAGGTGTAGCCTGGTTTCGCCTGGCTCCAGTTGATCGGTAAAGGCCCGCAGGTGAATGTAAGCGTCGGTTAATTCGCCGTAGGTGGTTGTCTTCAAAAACGGCTCAGGCAAAAAGTGCTTTACCTGCTCGATTTCCACAAATTCGACCGGCTGCACGGTAAGCGATTCGGTCCACATCCAGGACAACCGACCAAAGAGAAAAGCCAGCATTTCGGAGTTGGTATCCTTGCGTTCTTCGCTGACTTTTGCCCCAAAATAGATCCTGCAAAATTTCGTCCACTCCTTCTTGGAATAGCCCAGCGTCAAGCGTAGAATATGGTGCTGGGTAAAGGTATTCTCTGGCTCGACAAACAACAGCCGGAGCAAGTCTGGCAAGAGGTCGGGGCGTACCTCTTGCCAGTTTTCGGGCAGTTGCTTGGCTTCACCGTTTAGGGTAAAGTCAATCATGGCTATTTGTTAAAAATTTCCCGTTCTGCTTTGGCCTTGTAATCGACCGTAAACTGAGCCACCAGGGCAGCGATGGCACCCGCCAGGGCGTAGGCTTTATCGGCCATAAAAAGAACGATTTCTGGTACGTTCACGCCCTGGGCCTGGATGGATAGTAGACTGGTAGAAATCACGGCCAGAATTACGCCCGCGTTCCGGATTATCCGGAATACTTTCGGGGTTGGAGCCTGTACCCGCTCCAGTAGGGAAATTTGGTCTTGTTCGCTAGAATTTGACATTATTTGAGTGAGGTTTTTACCTCGGTTTTTTCTTTCTTTTTTACGAAGGGTGTCACGTGGTTGGCGACCAGTTTTACGTCCCGCCATTTGCGACGCATCGGATGGTATACCCCTTCTTTCACATTGTTTCCTCTGGAATTGAAAGCGACGGTGTTAATCATGTCGTCGTCCTCAATGTCGCGGGGAATGGTCTGGTCGGCTATGGCCTCGATATGGCTCTGGAAAAGCCAGACGACGTCCATACGCCGGGGCGTTGCCTGGAAGCGTCCGGGTTGTCGGTGGTCGTAGATAACCTTGGATTTATCCGAGAACCAGCTCCGGACGGCAGCGGGGTTTTTCAGGTCGAAGTCGAGCCCTGCCTTTTTCGCTGTGAAGTACAAGCCGCTGGCACAATACGGGCTATTTAAAGGCACCTTAGCAAAGCGGTTGTACTCCTTGATTCGGGGGTGGTCGTTCCGGTTGGTTTTCTCACGTACCCAGGTTTCGGCTTTGGCAGAATCAAACCAGACTTGCCGCCAGCGTTCCTCCAGGTCGTCGTTTCTGGGTGGCTTGGGCTGTTTTACGCTTTGACTAAATGCGAAAGCCCCACAAGCAAGAATAAACCCAAAAGCAACAACACACTTGTTAGTACTCTCTGCCACGGTGTTAGCGTTTTAAACTCGGTTTGAAAATTGTTCCCTTTGCCAAACGGCAGGACATAACCCAGGACTACGGGCACAAAGACGCCCAGCAACACGAACACCGCGACAGTGTCCATTCCCAGAGAGTACTTTTCAAAAACGAGCTTTTGGATGGAATCCAGGCCATAGGGCCGGACCTGAGAGAACGGTTCAACTTTGGCGTTAATCGCCTCGATAACGTCCTTTAGGCCAAAGAATCGGGCGTACAAGTAGCCCAGAATACCGACAATTCCACCAAACCAGAGAAATGGCCTTGCTTTCTCAGGAACTGTAAAACCGGGTTTTTCTTCCAGTTCTTCAGCTTTGACCAGACCCAGCTCGACAGCCAGCCGGTTGGCTTCGGCGGTCACGTCAGCGGCCTGGGTTAACAGCATGAGCTTGGTCTGTTGGTCCGTAGCCTGGCCAGCTTCTGCTCGTAGGTTCTTGGCATCCTGGAGTAGTTCCTGGTGAATAGCGATTTGCCGGTTTCGCTCAGCGTCAGCGGCGGCGGCTTTTTCAGCGGCGATTTGTCCCTTTCGGACATTGATCGCATCGAGCTGGGCCTGTAGTTCTTGTTCTTCGGTTAGAATTTCCTGCATGGGAGTTTACAAAATTACGTGTGACGTATGGGTGTAATCGCTGGGCTCCGTGTCCGGGATTTCCTTTACGTGGGCTTGGTAATAGCCTGGGAAAAGGTTGGGGCTGGCCACGGTGTCCAGAATGGTTTTTAGTTGAGCCGTGTAGAGCTGGCCATCCTGGAAGAACTGCCTCCGAAGCGTGTCCAAGTCGCCACGTTCGGGGTCGCGTTCGTCGAAAATGCCATCTTTCGTACGCGGACTGGAAAAACTAGCCTGGTCAACCTGAAGCGGCAAAAACGGGAAGGCTTCATAGTAGGCCATTGGGGCAACGACCTTTTTTATGGCCTCCAGTGCCTGCTCTTCTTGAGGGTCCCAGACAGTGTCCGGATTTTGCCATTTCAACAGCAGAGCGGCAAAATCCGAAGGGGTAATAAGCGGGCGTATGTAGAGTTCTTCCGCTCGTGCGATATAGGGCACCAGCATGGAAAAGAACCGCCCGTTTCGTCCACCTCCCAAACTGACGTACGCGGCTAGTTCGTCGTATGAGCGGATGAAGTGTTTACGCCGCTGAGCGTACGCGGTGGATTCGGTCCAGGCGGCTGGCTTGAGGGCATCCAGCAACTCGAAAAAATCCTCCAGGTTTTCGTCGGCCTGCTTCTCGGCGGCTTCCAACGTGTCGATGTACTCCCATTTGGTAATAGCCACCGTATTGGGAGGGCTCGTTTTCATCAAACCCAGATCGCCCACCCGTACTTTCAGGTGTGGCAGGGCCAACACGTAGGCCGACCAGGTCAGGGCACTCTCAGCCAAAGCCCGCAGCTCGTAGGCATCGCTCTGGGTAGTGATTGTTTCCAGGTACCGGCAGACGGCCAGGCCCACCACACCCTTGAATTTTCGCTCAGCGGATTCCGCGTAGGGCTTCATGGTTTCCCACCCTAGCTTGGTTTGTACGGCCCCTAGACGGGCCTTTATGACGCTATCAGAAAGAAGCATTAGGCGGCGGGGTTTACAGTGGCCTTTTTCCCGTTCGGGTTTTCGTCCAGGTTGGTAATGAGTACGTCCTTGAAAGCCGGTACTACGTCCCGGTAGCCCATCGCCCGGAGGCTGTGGCGAATCGGCTCCAGCATCAGCTGGCGGGGTACCGGCGTGCGGTAATGCTGCTGGTAGTCGGCCATCACCCGGATTTGGCTTCCGGAGTCGTTGCCCTTGCCAGGGTTGACCCCTGCCAGCGTCGGCAGAATGCCCATACTATTGGCGATACTGACGTTTGACATTTCCCACACTTTGCTGTAGGCGTCGTCGCTCATTTCGTTTTTGAGCGGTATTACGTCGATGTTATCGAGCATTTTACCGTCCTGGCCACGCATATACTTGATGAGCATTGACTTGTTTACGTTATCTGTCCCGCTCATCCATTTACTCAGATTAACGCCGAAGGCGTCCCACCGCTGCCGTACCTTTTTTTGGTCCAGGTCGCGGTCGCCGTCCTTATCAAAATAGTCCTTGGGCATCCGAATGAGGTACTTGATGTTGTACCCATTTTTAAGGCCGCTTTTGTGAAACAAGGGAATAAGGTTCGCCAGCTCAATCCAGTCCAGGGCACACCACCAGGACGGATACGCGTAGAACGGATTGCCGGGAATGTCGGCTTTCGAGTGGTGCATGGTTACGGTCGCCGCCTGCACGGACTGGCGGGCATCGAACGCCTGAATTTTTTGGGTTTCCTTGTGATTGATAAACATACCTTCCCCGAAATAGGGGTTTGTATGATACTCGAAAACACCGTATTTATCAGGCTTGCCGATACGGGTCACAAAACAGTCAGAAACCTCCAGTTCGTAATATTCCCGGATCGGGTTCCAGATCATCCGGGTAAAACGGTTTGCGTTCTGTACAAACTGATTAATCGAGGCGATACAAAAGCCCTGAAGGTTGGTTTCTTCCATCCAATCCTCCAGCCGGTTGTCGGTAAACGGAACCATGTCGAGTTTGCCGTTTTCGGTAATCTGCTTTTTAAAGAACCCCAGCCCTGAGCCGTAAATCATGTCTCGCAGGGAGTCGAGCTGGCCGCGTACCTGATTGTTTTTCTGAATCACCCGGCTAATGGTGTTCGGCTGGTTATCAGCCACGCCCCAGCGGACGTGTGGAAGAGAGTCGTTAGTGGCCTGAAAAATGGAGCCAACGCCGAAGGAGGCATCCCGCCGCCCGGTTAGCTCCACCATTGCACCGCCGCCCCTGGCTTCCACCATGTACAGGTTTTCTGAAAATTGATACATTAAATTGTGTGGTCTATAATCATCCCATTGTATTCTACCATCAGGTCAATAAGGATTTCAAACGGGTGATTTTTTTCGTGATCGTGTAGCAAAAGCACGTGGTTTAAACTCACGTTTTGCCGAAATCCGGATTGTCCAGGTAATCGCTGGAGGCTTTTGGAAACCTTGGCTTTGTAGCCTTCTTCGCCCTCTTTTTTTCGATACTTGACGGAAAAGGTATGCACCTGGTCCCCGACAGTGTCCTGGTGGATTTCAGCAAAGACGGCCCTTCGCTTTATTACTTTTTGTGCCATTCTTTTTTTGCCAAAATTGGCGGGGCTACCAGCTGGCAGAAAGGACGGCTTTAGCGGCGGGTTTGGTTGTAGATAAGCCCACCGGCCAAGGCTCTCCAGAACCAGTTTTCCCAGGCTTTCGCTCGTTTTTTTCGGCGTTCTTCGTCGAGCTGTATCTGTGTTTTGGTCAGAGCGGTATTGAGCTGCTCGTTCTGTCTTTGCAGCTCTTCAATACGTACCAGTAGGCTGAGCTGCTGCTGTTGTCCCTGGGCGTACTGGTTTAGGAGGTTTGCATACCGGGCTTTGGTGAACTCGAAACGGTTCAGCGAGTCCAGAATGGCGTTAGCGTGGCGTACGAAATCCTGGACCACTTGGGTACTGTCGGAGGTAGTTAATGATTGCCCGCATAGATTCAAGCTCAGACATACGGCTAATGCTGTCACTAGCTGCCTTTTGCTTCTGGAGTAAAATCGTATCATTGGCTTGGGTTAACTGAGTTTGTAAAGTGGCAATAACGCCCGCGTATTTAACGGCCTCCAGGGCGGCGGACTTGGCGGCAGTTTCCCTGAGTAGTACCGTTCGTTCGTCCTGGCAGGCTTTCAGGGTAGCATCGTTTGAAAAGTACTTGATTCCGTAGCCCAGAGCTGCTGAAAAGATGGTTACGGCCACCTCAATGAGAAAGCGGCTTTTATTGCTTTTGATGAATTGCCAGATGGTGGGCAGGTAGTTGAGTGCTGATTTGATTAGGAGCTGAAACATGGCTCAAAAGTGGAGCCCCTACACTACACTGGATAGGACGAAAAAACGCCTGGCATTCAGTGACCAGGCGTTGGGGGTTTACTGGATTTCAGCGATTAGCTCCAGTATTTTCTCGTTGGCATTTTGGCATTCGTCCCAGTGGTGCGGGTTGTTGCTGTTAGCTTTGATAACTTCCGTTAACAGAGCAATTTTCAGAGCATTCACGCGGTTTCTACGTTCGATGTTTGGATAGTAGCCAGATCCTGGAATTCCTAGTAGCCTTCTCATTAGTTTCATTACTTCGAACGTTTACTTTCGATGAGAATTTTGATGAAGTAACCAATTAAGAAAATAATTAAGGCCACGATTGCGAAGGCGAAGCCACCCCAAAGCGGAGCCGTCACCCACCACCAGCTCCAGGTGATAACTTTTAAAAGTTTCAGCACTAGAAATACAAGAAAGAGAAGACCAAAGAAGCCGACGCCTTGAGCTTGTGAACTACTTTCAGATTTTGCCATGGAAAAAGTTGTGTTTTGATTCGTTGCAAAACTCAGCTCTTTGCCTGGCCGCTGATAGGACGAAAAAACGCCCGGCTGTTAAAGAGCCGGGCGTTCGATTTTATAGGTATTGCTGCTTGCTAAAAATGTCTAAGCTCAGTTTCTGGCACACTAGTTCGCAGAGCTACCATTATTTTGCCCGTTATTTCCGTATGGCTGGCTTTTACCTTAAAACTATTCCCTCCTTTTAGTGTAATTGTTGACTGGGAACCATTTAGGTACTGATAACTAGCAATGGAACCTAATTCTATATGCAGTGGATTTTTATCCGCTGTGCCATCCACTGCATCAAACAATAAAAATTTCATAAGCGAAATGTGAGAGTTAAAAATGGATTACATCAAATAATTTAATCAGAGGCCGTAAATTACTAGCAAATACTGTAAAATTACAACGCCGGTCTACATTTTTCTCAGTTTCAAAGAGCTGGCCGGTGGCGTGCTTTTCTTTCAAATACCTGACCACGTCTAGCGTAGAGTTCACTTTCTTTCCTGTCTTCTCATCCAAATGCGTGGCGTATCGGTTAGGTGCGTATTCTGGATAAAAAGGGAAACACTTAACTATTTATATATTGTTACAAACAAAAATACAAACTATTGGTTATGAGCAACGAAGATTTTAATAAAATACTTGCTATTGGCAGTAATTTAAGTCCTCTCGAATTTTCCGAAGATACTTTCTATGAAACCTTAGAACTCTTAGAAAAAAAATTCTCATATCCAAAGATAACATTCAACAACTGTATTTTTAAAAGGGATTTTAAATTATCAAGGTGCAATTTCAATACAATTCTTATATTTAAAGAATGTGTATTCGAAGAGCAATTCATTACAATTGACTGCAACTTTAATGACCCAACTCATATTTTAGACTCAAAACCGTACTCAATCTCTTTCTTAGATTGCAAAAATATAAATTCCATAAAAATGAAGGGAGTCATAGAAGGAGATCCCAAATTACGTATTAGAAAAAGCTTTTTATTATTTAGAGGAATCAATATTGAAAATTGCAATGTCGATTTTATAGAAATCACAGACGCATTTATTCCTAGATTTGGCTTAGACATCACAAAAAGCAAAATACAAAAACGCATTCTAATAGGAAACGTTAATAGTGAAATAAAATTTTCAGAAACAGATTTTGAAGACAATGTAAATATTTCATCTTCATTAATAACAAAGTTACATATACTATCAAGCTCCATAAAGAAAAATTTATTTACAGAACAATGTGTAATAACCGATCGCCTTTCAATAGTTAGAAGCAAAATAATGGAAGATGGAAAAATATCTTTACTTAATCTAAATAGAGAAGAAAATTTCCTATCAGCTTCTTTCACGATCAATCATAGCACCTTCGCTAACTTTACTATATCTAAAAACTTATTTCTATTGATCAAAAATTGGGAAAAACTCTCTACTTGGCAAGGATTTAAAAAATACGATTACATTGAACTGAAAGAGTTAAATATAAGCAAATGCAATATAGAAGAAAGCATATATATACATGGGATGACTTTTTCTGATATATTATTTAAAATAAATAAAATTGAAATTCAATCATCCCCTAACCTCAAAGGTCAGCTAAACTTATCATATTTACGCTGTAATAGTGTCTCTATAAATGGGGATAACTTATCATGTTATTTTCTATTAAGGAACATACAATTCAGTACACTAGAATTAAATAGCTTTTTCAATTTCAATAAATTCCAAATTATTGCCTGCCAACCCTTACTTGATAGTGAGGTTAGAATAATCAATTCTTCATTAGGCCAAACGCAATTTTTCAGCTTAAACTTCGCTCTACTAAAACATGTAAAAATAGTAAACAGTATAATAAATGAAATCATTGCAATAAATGTTACTTGGTTTAAAAAAGAACAATTAATTACTGATTACAATACCATAGATGAAGAGTTTAAAAATAAAAGAGAAGTATACAGACAATTGAAGTACGCCTCCGAAAAACAATTAGACAGAATACAATCCTTAAAATTCCTAGAACTTGAAATGGAAAATTTTAAGAATGAATTAGAATGCTCAGAATCAAATTTAGAAGATAAAATAATAATGTTCTCAAATTCCCTTAACAACTATGGACAAAGCTGGATAAAACCATGCATATATATACTATGTTTAACATTAATTTTTTGGTTTTTAATCATTATTACAGGCTATTACAACTTCAATATAAGCTATATATTCAGTAAATTAGACAAAAACTCAATAGAAAGAAACTTTGGCAATAATTTTAAAAATTACATCACAATGTTAAATCCACTTTATAAATTAGATATATTTAAAAACAATTTCGAAAATGGGATTCTAGTTAATATTATAGAATTCTTCCACAAAGGTCTTCTTTCTTTTTTTCTATTTCAAGCAATTACAGCTTTCCGGAAATTCGTAAAACAATAAATAGATATTTACTTATACTCTTTCAATCTTTTTTATTAAAAGATTGAAAGAGTGGATTCGTTTTTACCGTAATTTTTCAACCAGTTGTTTACTGCCCGGTCGTAGTTTAAATGGCAATACTGGCACATGGCCTTTAGGTTGTGAAACCTGTTATTTTGCCGATTTCGGTCCAAGTGGGAAACGGTTAGTACTACCCGAACCATTCCCACTTTTTTAACCGCCTTCCAGTAACCCAACCCCTCCAGGCGTAGGAGCTGGTACTGGAGTATTTCGCAGCCGGTAGCGTCTCGGTAGGTTCCTTTCTGCCTGCCCTTTCCACGTACTACAAATCGATCATTTTTTACACCGCAGATCTCGCAGCAATTACCCGCCCGTTTTCGTACCAGTCGCGTAATGAGCGTCCATTTCCTGTGGTACTTTTCAGGCTCGAAGGGCATTAGACGTTTTTCGTTAGGGTGTCGTCTGCCTTGGCAATCATAACCTCCCCTTCGAGTAGACTTTCAGCATAGCTCAGGGATTGCTCCAGAGCGTCAATGTTCTGACATCTTACCAGTTTTAGCCCCAATTTTTGCATTATGTCACGAGCCAAATACAACGGCTTGCGAGCTTCCGGGTCTAAGCCTGTCAAAACCTTATTGAGTCGGTTTTGGGCTTCCTCCTGAACTCTCGTTTTAAACCCACTATCAGCTATCAACTGCATAGCTACCATGTAATTGAGATAAGCCACCAGGGCTTTTTCTTTTGCGTTGGCTTGAATCAGTTCGGAAACCATTGAGATATGTATTTATCAAGTGAAAAAAGGAAATCGAGTACAACGAAAAACGAGCATAACAGGGCGGCAGGGAGCCAAATCGACAGGCCCAAGGTTATGCCTACCATACGGGTAATTAGGTTCATAGCTTGCCCTCGTTTATTAACTCTGCTGTTTGAAAAATCCGCTTAATCAGGTAGCCGGATGCAACCGAAACGGCCAGAGCCAGTAGGATAAAAAGGAATGTCTGCATTTGCTGAAGGCAGCCCCACCCAACCGAGCGGGGCATAGGTTAATTAAAAGGGAAGGTCTTCCGTTTGGTTTTCTTCAGTCTTCAGCGTGAAGCCCGTCTCTGGCTCTTGGCCAGCTTCCGCCTGCACACGAGTACGGTCGATTTTAGTGATACGATAGACCTGTAAACGGGTCATTACTCCACTGCGTCCGTCCTTCTCCCATTTGAAGCCATTCAAACGAAAGGAAGCCTCCAACGTTTCGTCTTTCTTGAGTTCATTAACTAGGCTAACGTTATCGTTTCTTAGCTCAAATTCGCAAGGATTCGGGCGGCTTGGATCGTCTGACAAGTTGATCCAAAAAACGCGACTTTTATAGCCCTTATCTGACGTTATAATTTTACCGGCTCCTAAGAATTGACCTACTACTGAGTTGTTGTTTGAAATCATGTTTTTAAAGAATTGAATGGAAATAAAAAATTGAGATTATGAAGGATTTGAAACATTTACTTTTTCAACTGCCTGGAATTGGCCTTTTTCAATAGCATTCTCGACTTCGGCGTATTTAAAAACGTGATTGGTACGAGATTCTAACCAGACCATTTCCAAGTGCGTATACGGTCCAAAACCGCCCGTACGCCATCGGTAGAGAGCAAGCCAAGTGTTTCCTTTCGGGTCTTCCCAGAGGCTGTACTGCTCGATTTGAGTTTGTGTTTTTCCTGGATTGTCCATTTTAGTGTTTTCTAAAAAAATGCTGTTGTCTTCTGACCACACGACCACACGAACAAAAACTACTAGCAATCAGACATTTAAGTGTTTTACCGTGTGGTTTTCGTGTGGTTCACCAAAACCACAAAAACCACATTTACCACACAAAACCACACGAAAACCACACATATATTTATATATTATATTGATTATTAGATAGTTATAGTATAGTGTGGTGTGTGGTCAGGATTTTGCAGTTTTTTTCAGTGGGAATTTTACTTTTTTCTACGTTCGTTTTGCCATTAAGTCTAGGCCGTACCGCTCCTGTAGTCTGGTGTAAGTCATTACACATGAATGATTTACCTTGTCTTTCAGCTTTTGCTCTTCCGGGTTGTCGGGGTCACGAAAACGGATACCTTTGAAAATTTCCTCTCTTGGTGCAGGCGTTTCAAACTGTATGATTTCTTCCTCGATAGCGTCCTTTGTTGGTGCCGGTTGTTGATATTGGAAATAATACTGTTGCTTGAAACTTGTATAAATCGAAGAAAAACGGAACATTACATTTGGCCCATCAAACCGGAAATGCACACCCTCGTAGATTTTGTTATTGTCGTAGAGCCACTGAATCATTTCAACAAATTCAGAGAGGGCCGATTTCTCGCTCAAAATCCGATGTTGGAATATGATTTGTTGGTAGGCAATCTGAGCAAAGGCATCTAATACGTCCGGTTCGTCGCATTCTTCCATGCCTAAATCAATTTTCCCGTTTACCTTAAGTATATAAGCAACCGTTAGTAATTGCGTTACGTTGTTGAAGTTTCGCTCATAGATTTCACCACCTGGGAAAAGGCTTTTAAACTTGCGTAACAGCGTGTTATATGCCTTTGAGTACTCGGCCTTAATTAGCTCCCGATGGTGCAATAATTCAACCGAAATCCCAGCTAAACCGCCTTTGCCTAAGTCCTGGAGTATCTCCCAGTTTTTACGCTGGTCTTCGGTCTTCTTTTTATTGTTATTAATCATAAAAAGACACCGCTCAAGGAAGGGTTGGTACTTCGGCATATGGTTGGCCGTGAGCATAATCATTGACTTAACATCAATACTTTCAAAGTCGAGTTTTCCCCTGGCATTATCCGGTGTACGCATCCGGCCAATGTTGTCATACGAAGCCTGGAACATTCCCTGAAACTTACTGTCGTCCGTCATTTCGTCGAACTGTACCAGACCGTTGGAGACGATGGAAAGCATTTTAGGAACCACCGCGTCGGTGTTGTCGGCCTTCAGGTTGATTTCGGGTTGTTCGCGTCCGAAAAGGTTGGTTAGCGACCGCAGAACCGAACTTTTACCCGTACCGGCCACACCGTAGACATATAAAAGCGGAGCTATCTTTTTATGAGCCAGGGCAATGTCCCGAAAGAGGGACGTCAGGTAGAAACAGACGGGTAAAAAAGCGTTGTCCCAGAGGTAGGCTTTTACGTACAGCTCGTACCATTGGTTAAATGATATAGGCGGCGGCGTGAGAATAAAACGGTCGTCCAGATCATCGTTCAAACTGGGCAATACGACGTGTTTCCCATTCGTGTGAATGATGTTATTTTCGTCTGGTTCAATGATTTGACCATTGAACGCCTTGTTAGAGAAAAAGTAGGTATTGCTTTGCTCATGGTAGCCGAAACGAATCACCTTGACAGCCTTCTTAACGCCCCATTTCTGGAAATTATAGGTACGTATCAGCTTCAGCTCAGCTTTGCCCGCATTCAGGGCCAGACCACGACTGGCTATGGCTTCATCAAACGAATCCGGAGATAAAAATTCCTTGTTGGTCAGTTCCAGCGTGAAATTTTGGTCGGTGTGCAACTGCTGAAATTCAATAATCCAAGATACGTTTTCCTGCTCGTCTTCCGTAACGTAACGTAGAAAGAAGAAATAGCCATCGCAACACGTTACCAGGGTTTTCCCAGATCGTACGAGAATGGTCATTTCGTCCTGGTCGTAGAATACGGAAGAAAGGGCCGTCGATATGCGGCGGGGCCGTTCCTTGACAACGAGTTGGGGCTTCTCTCCTGCTGGCTGGTCGTCCTGCTTTTCGTCCTCTGTAGCGGCTTCTGTCGCGTTTTCGCCATCTGCTTTGGCTTTCTTTCCTTTGCCCAGGGTAATGTCCAGGCCATAGTCCTGGCAAATGCTGAAAAACTTAGCTGGATTTGTAAAACGGGATTTCTCCAGGGCGTTGTCGAATTTGGCGTCTGTCTCCTTTTCGTCGTAGCTCGGATTCTGTTTACTAACCCGGTGAAAGAGTTCCCGGCCCTCTTCACCCAGGGTAGACATACTGAAGGCAATGAGTAACCATTCCTTGCCGTAGTCGGTCGTAATGTCTAACCCGTTGGCCTCGATAACCTCTACTAGAGCCCGGATTTGTTTGAGGTTGGCTTTAGTCGTGGAACGTTTTTTATTTTCCGTGGAAACTAAATTTTTAGTTTTTTCCTTTGGGGGTTTCAGCCCTCTGTATTTCCATACCTGGGACCCCTCGTTGTAGTACAGATCGGGATCATGCGAAAGGTAACAAGCCCTTGAAATATCCGAGCCGGAACTATCAGGCTTCAGGTTATACTCACGTTGGAAATAAAAACTCAGGTCATTGAAATAATCCTTATGCTCATTTGCGGTTTCTATGGCCACCAGAACCTTTAAGCCGGTGCCGCTGGGAGATACGAAGATCATCCGGGCGTAAGGGTCTTGTTCGAGCTGGATTTTAGTCTCGTACAAGTTCTCGACGTCGTCCAGGTCGATAACCATTAGCCCGCTCCGCTCTTGGCAGTGGTCAGCCTGCCGGTACGGGTGGAAAGTACCGCCTGGCGTAACGTAGTCGATAGTTTTCTTAATCTCCTTCTGATTTTTTTCGATTTGCTCAGCCTGGAGTCTTAATACGACTACTTTGTAACGGTCGCTAGTGATTAGGGCGGCTAGATCGGCTAGAGTAATATTACTCGTTGGAAATCGGTTAGTAATCCCGCCCTGGTAAAAAGAGAAATTCATAGATAATTGCGGTAATGGCGGGCTTAGTGCCAGGATTGAAGAAACGGGTTACGGGCGTCGAGTTCCAGTTGTACGTCGCTAAGGATTCGTATAAACAGATCCAGCTCTTTAGCCTGGTAATCCATCAAGGGCTTAGGCTGCTGCTGGTAGTGAGCTATTCTCTCATTGAGTGTAGTTTTCCCAGCCTCCAGGTCTGAAAAACTAATGATTCCAACCCAGCCAGACTGTACCAGCGTTTTAATGGCTGAAAAGGTCATATTTTAACTGTGATTTGGGTTTCGTTCAATTCAACACTCCAGCTACCGACTGCTACGATGTAGCGGGTTTTGTGTCCGTTGCCGGTGGTGTCAGCGGATGAAGCGTGTTTTACAATTCCGCTAAAATTTTGATTATTAAGGCAAATAGTTACCTGTTCGCCGGGAAGGGCGACAAAGAGGGGAAAAGGCATTTTCTTGATGTTTGGAGGGGTAAAACTTAATTCTTTCGGTAAATGTCCTCACGATTTTTCCGGTAGACGTAAGGCAGGACAACCAGCAAAACAATTAAACTGGTTAGGTAGAAAGCCGGGCTCATTTTAAAGGGGCTTTAGAGTCGCTTCGCATAGACAAAAGCCACAACGCCAGAATGATAAGTACATCGTACTGTTCCATTGGCTAAGCTTTTGCAGCTTTTTGCTTGTAGCGTTCGTAGTACTTGGTAATGTACTCGTCCATAAAATCCTCTTGAGCTGGTGTAGGCTCAACAGTTCCGTTGATACGCAAGCCCCATGAGTCATTGCTACCGGGCTTATAGTGAAATTCCTTGTTGAAAAGCCGAATAATCTCGGATTTTCCAGCGGGTTTGATGGTCCCATCAAACCATAATTTGCGAAGTTGCTCCATACGAGTCATGGTACTAATTTCAATCATAACAGAATTAACGTATTATTGTATACGTAATAGATTTTTGGTTGAATTTGCCTTTCGGTTTCTTTTCGGCTAGATTTCGGATTGAGATATATTGTAGGCTGCAAGTTTCTATTTCTAGCAGAATCTGCATAGGACAACAAAACCACTATTTTTCATAGTCTAGCCTTTACACATGTAAACTGCTTAGTAGTCAGAAGAAGTTGTCGTTCACTTGACTCCTGCATCGTAGAAACCGTCTGGATTGAGACGATGAAATGAGCCTGAGTTTGGTTAGCCCACATGTTTGTAAATTTTATAATAAATCCACCTTTTCCATGAGCAAAGAACTAATTAAGTTGAAAATCAAAGAGTTACTTTCAGAAAGAAATTCTATTCTTCTGCCTAAATTTCTTGATGAACCAGAATTCAAGGATTTAGCTACAGGCAATCAGACATGGTATTTACTTACCAAAAAGGGAGAAGAAAGTAATATTCAAATTTTGGCAAATGTTAGTGTTGATTGTATTGATGCCTTTAATGAGCTACGGCATTCACAGGAAATTGCAATAGGCCCTACTACAGAGTTTTTTTCCGCTATTGAAGGATACACTAACCGATTACCTATAGCTACCAAAATTCAGGTTTATAAAACGCCGCATTGGATGCCTAGCCTTGTTGTGAAGGGAAAACACTTTTAGTATAATCTTATACACCTATACTACCACTTCCCTACACATTTGACCGCTCATTTACTCAGAACTTGACTTTTCGGTCTCTTTTCACTTATATTTCGTTTAGATTTCGGTTCAAATGTATTAGTAAACTATATATTAATGCAAGTATTGATTAATATATTTTTATCAATACCAAATAATCGAATTAAAAATACTTGATAATCAACAACATACATAATGACACCAAATGTATAATAAGTAATATTTTACTATAACTTATTATACATTCAACCAAAATTACTTATGTCAACGATTAACGAAAGGTTTGCTCAGTTAATTAAGGCATTGAAGATGAATAACAATTCATTTGCCAAAAGCCTTGGCAGAACTAACACTTCAATTGCAAACATTGTAGACCGCGGCAGTAAGCCTGGTTTCGAGTTATTAGAAGAAATATTTGAAGCCTACCCAGAAGTAAACCCAATATGGCTTATGCGTGGGACAGGTGAAATGTTTCAGGCAATGACTAAGGTTGCCGCCGATGGTGGAGCTGATGTAGAGAAAGAGCTACGCGACAAGATCAAGTTACAAAGCGAAATGATTAACGATTTGCGATATACTGTAGAACTTCAAAAGCGTTTGCTGAATAACGGTGATTTGGGAAAGCCTAAGGGTACTGTAATTGACCGATTGCCAGAAGGGTTTCCTTTTTTTTTGGGCCTTCTCACTGGCAATTCTACAGGCACCCCTGTTAGTCTATTGGGCTAACTTGGTCACCATCAGTCATTTCAATCAAAGAAGCAGAGACCCTCACCCTCTGCAACGCTTAATTAAGTACTTGAAATTGACCAAACCAGCCCCTAAGAGCTGGTTTTTTTATGCCATTACCTCTCTGAACTTCAGCTCAAAACACCTTTACCGGAACTTTTACTGGCACCCTGAAAGGCTCATTGGCACCCCCTCCCGGTTTCCATTGGCACCCTGAAACGGCCTACTTGATCTCTCCTTCTTATCATTCATCATTACATTGTGAATGGCCTCACCGGGCGTTCACAAGCATGAAGTACACACGCATGGAAATATCCTTTTTCCGCCACACTTCAAAAACTCCCGGTTATTCAACCTTATACTGTCAAATATCTATGGATAACCACACCCTGGAGATCGGGACAACAGGTATTAAAATCCTGTCTACCCATTGGAACGGTCACACGGTCAGTAAAGAAGATCCACTAAGCCAACTTAAAAACGAAAAGCTGCTACTTATCAGAACCAAGCTAACGGCCATTTGCAACGATTTCTACCGAAAGAGTCAGTCCTTTAATGGGCAGCACATCAAGCACGCCTACTCAAAACAGAACTATACTTTTCTGGGTGCAGTAGGAAGGTTGACAGTAAAACCAACGTTTCTTTTTTGTAGTAATACTACATACACCTAAATAAAAGATTGATCATCGCAATATTGCGATGATCAATCTTTTATTTAACTTTGCCTTATGGGAGTTACAAAAACAGAGCGTTTCACTGCTGAACAAAACCGGATTGCTGATCTGGCCAAAGCCTTTTCACATCCCGCACGTGTAGCCATCCTGCAAATGCTGGCGGCTAAAAAAACGTGTGTTTGTGGGGATTTAGTCGATGAATTGAACTTGGCTCAAGCTACCGTATCCCAGCATCTTAAGGAACTCAAACGCATCGGCATTATTCAGGGAGAAATCAACCCGCCCCGCGTCTGCTATTGCATTAACCCAGCGGTCTGGCAGGAGGCTAAACAAGTCTTTGGCAGTTTATTAGAAACCATTACGGAGATTTCCTGCTGCAACTAGTGCAGCTTTTTTTTGAACGTTCTGATCGTAATAATACAATAAACCAATGAACACTATGGTAAATCAAACCAGTCCCATGACTTGGCAGGTGTTTAAAAGCACACTGGAAGCCAACCCAGCCTTATACCTGGCTTTTGAATATCAACAGGGGCAACACGTGGATGCTTCGTTTCACATTACGGAAATTAAGCAAGCTCCTATTGTATCGGTTGATTGTGGGGGACAGATGAACAGCTGGACGGAAGTCATTGTGCAGCTCTGGGAACCACCCGTCAAGGAGGCAAAGCGTTCCATGACGGTAAGTAAAGCCCTCAAGATTGTAAAGCTCGTTGAGAAGTCCTTACCTCTGAATCCTTTAGCCGTGGTTAAAATTGAGTTTGGAAATTCCAAGTTCGATACTCGCCAAATGTATCCTAGTGCGTTTTCTGCTACCTCGGATGATTTTATCGTTCACCTTGTGCCTGACTATACCCAATGCAAAGCCCTGAATCGCAATGAAGCTTGTGGCGTAACGGCATCGGATTCGGCGTGCAGTACCCCCGCTACCGAAAAACCAGCGTTAAAAATCGTAGCCGAAGGAACTACCTGTAAACCCGGTTCTGGCTGTTGTTAACCATTCTTTCCTATGAAAAAGATTTTAGTATTATGTACGGGCAATTCAGCACGCAGCCAACTGGCCGAAGGCTATCTACAGCACTTTGCCGGAAACCGGGCTCAGGTATACAGTGCCGGAGTAGATCCGAAAGGAGTGAACCCGGTTGCTATTCAGGTAATGGCTGAAGATGGAATTGATATTTCGCATCACACGTCTAATCATGCCGACGAATATACCGGAATGGCTTTTGACTATGTCATCACGGTTTGCGATAATGCCCGGGAACAATGCCCTTATTTTCCGTCCGCCGGGCAAATGATTCATCAAAGCTTTTCTGATCCGGGCCACACGGAAGGCGAAGACCTGGTAACTTCTTTTCGCCGGGTACGTGATGAAATTAAAGCGTATAGTCAGGCCTTCGTTGAAAAGAACTTGGCCTAAGGTACCCAAGCTTTAGTAAAGATAGAATGATAAACGTAGAACAACCACAGCCCGAAAAGCGGCTTTCTTTTCTTGACCGTTATTTGACGCTCTGGATTTTTCTGGCGATGTTCATAGGGGTATTACTAGGCTACTTTTTCCCGGATGCCCCTGCGTTCGTTAATCAGTTTAATTCCGGGTCAACGAATATCCCTTTAGCTATTGGTTTGATCCTGATGATGTACCCGCCACTGGCAAAAGTTCGCTATCGGGAACTACCACTGGTTTTTGAAAACACCCGGGTTTTGCTTTTATCGCTGGTACAAAACTGGATTATTGGACCGGTATTAATGTTTGGGTTGGCAGTCGCGTTTCTAGCTGATAAACCCGAATACATGACAGGCTTAATCATGATCGGCATTGCCCGTTGTATTGCAATGGTCATCGTTTGGAACGATCTGGCCGGGGGAGATCGCGTGTATGCCGCTGGGTTGGTAGCTTTTAACAGTATTTTTCAAGTACTCTTTTATTCAGTCTATGCGTATGTATTCGTAACCTTGCTGCCCTCTTTATTCGGGCTACAAGGCTTTGAAGTAGATATAACCATTGGTGAAGTAGCTCAGAGCGTCTTTGTCTACCTAGGTATTCCTTTCCTTTTGGGTATTCTCTCCAGAGAAGTATTAAGCCGGGTGTTTAGTCAGGACTGGTATGAAACGAAGTTCCTACCTGCCATTAGCCCGCTTACTTTGATTGCGTTATTGTTTACGATTGTGGTGATGTTTAGCCTGAAAGGGCAGTTGATTGTAAGCATTCCTTTGGACGTGGTACGCATTGCTATGCCGCTTACGGTCTACTTTGCCATCATGTTTTTTTCAGCCTTCTACCTATCTAAAAGAGCCGGAGCTGGGTATTCAAAATCGACCTCGCTAGCATTTACGGCAGCAGGTAATAACTTTGAATTAGGCATTGCCGTAGCCATTGCCGTTTTCGGCATCAATTCAGGAGCCGCCTTCGCTGCAGTAATTGGTCCTTTGATCGAGGTACCCGTGTTAATTTTGATGGTAGAGTTTGCTCGTAAGCAGCAAGCTACATTTGATTGAATTTTAAAGATAGATATAAGTGAAACTACCACACACAACCCTTCTTTTTACCCCAAGAATCTAGAAATGACGCGATTCTCTTGGTACATTATTACTCCTACCTTTCATCGCTCCAGTACGCGTAGGTGACTCAGGAGTACCCACCGCTTTTCTTTCCGCTTCTGCCAAAAAAAAGCTCCGCCCGGTTTCTTTCTTTGCTAATTAGCTATATGTTTGCTAAACTGAATATATGCTACTTATGACTGCTCCCAATTGTCCTCGCTGTGATTCGTCGAATGTTACCAAATCGGGTATAATCAAAGATCGGCAACGGTACCATTGCAAGGCCTGTCAGTACCACTTTACGGTCGATAAACTGGGAAAGGGCATCAGTACATACTATGTAATCAAGGCGTTACAGTTGTATATCGAAGGTGTAAGCTACCGCGAAATCGAACGATTGCTGGGGGTGAGTCACGTATCGGTTATGAACTGGGTGAAGAAATATCAGATCAAAATTCCCAAGAATTCAGAGTACCGCCCTACCTATAAAATTCTGAATCACAAGGAAATAGCTGAATATTTTGCCAATCGGGAGAACCTGCGGAGTTCCGGCGTTATTGTCACCGAACTCGGCGATAAATTCATGGTCATTCGCTGGGAACGCTTTAAAGATTAATTCTCTTCTTACTCCCTTCTCTTACCTATGCTGCTTTAGCAAAAACTATTTTTTTCCACTTTCCTGCTAGTAATTTCCGCTGATTTACCCGAACTATACAAAATAAACTCGGCATAATCCCATTTATGTAATCAATGTAAAAAGGGATGTATGATTCCAACCCGGGTCAAAGTCTTTTATTTTCAGTGCCTCTCCTCTAAACCTATTTTATTGCTTATGCCTGAGACCCTTGCTCCCGCTTCGGTCACCAGTCCGCGTACGTTGCGAAGCGTCATTGCGGCCTCCTCGGTTGGTACGTTGATCGAGTGGTACGATTTCTATATTTTCGGTAGCCTGTCGGCTATTATCTCGACCCAATTTTTTCCTAAAGACAACCCTACGGCGGCTTTGCTCTCGGCTTTAGCAGTTTTCGCGGCGGGCTTTATCGTGCGTCCATTCGGGGCCTTGGTTTTCGGACGTCTGGGCGACATCGTAGGCCGGAAATATACCTTCATGGTAACCCTGCTGCTCATGGGTGGTTCTACGTTTCTGATCGGCTTGATTCCGGGTTACGAAAGCTGGGGGATGCTTTCACCCCTGCTGGTACTACTCTTACGACTGATTCAGGGTCTGGCTCTGGGCGGAGAGTACGGCGGTGCGGCTACCTACGTGGCTGAATACGCTCCGCCAGAACGACGGGGTTACTTCACCAGCTGGATTCAGACGACGGCCACGCTGGGCCTTTTCTTATCGCTGGCGGTCATTGTGGCTACCCGAAAAATATTGGGCGTCGAGGATTTTGAAAGTTGGGGTTGGCGAATTCCTTTTCTCGTTTCGATTGTCCTTGTGGGGACATCAGTCTTTATTCGACTGAAAATGAACGAGTCACCCGTTTTTTCTAAACTTAAAACGGAAGGAAAAGTCTCCAAAAATCCCCTGGCGGAATCCTTTGGCAAACGTGAAAACCTGAAAATGGTGCTGCTGGCTTTACTCGGGGCTACGGCAGGTCAGGGCGTGGTTTGGTATACGGGACAGTTTTACGCCTTGTCGTTTATTCAGAAAGTCGGTCACGTGGACTTTGAGCAATCCAGCGAAATTGTGGCGATTGCTCTGGCTCTGGCCACGGGCGGCTTTGTCCTCTTCGGCTGGCTCTCGGATCGCTGGGGGCGAAAGGTCATCATTCTCGGCGGTATGGCACTGGCCGTTCTCACCTACCGTCCGCTGTACCAGCAAATGTATGCCTTAACGGATGTATCCACGAAAACCGAAGTTTCTACCCAAACCTCAATTCAAAATCAGTCTACTACGCAGGTGACTTCTTATACGGATGGTTCTCAGGTACAAAAAATTTCCGTAAACAATTCGCAAGGAACGGAGGTCAAATACGTACTGAGTTTGGGAAACACGGGGTACTGGACGATGGTACTCCTGATCTGGATTCAAGTATTGTACGTGACGATGGTGTACGGCCCCATTGCTGCTTTTCTGGTGGAAATGTTCCCTACCCGTATTCGCTATACGTCAATGTCCTTACCGTACCACATCGGGAATGGCATCTTTGGGGGCCTGACTCCTTTTCTAGCCGTGGCGTTAGTTGAAAAAGCCACTGCCAATCAGGAATCGCAGCCCTATCTGGCGGGACTCTGGTATCCCATACTAGTTGCCGCCATTTGTTTTATTATTGGATTTATTTATCTATCTTCAAGAAATCGTATCCACGAATAATTCTCTAAAACCGTCATTCTATGAATAGTTTGAAAAAAATACTCGGTTTCTGCTGGATTGCTCTGGGGCTATACATTGGCTACGACCGTATTGTAGACAGCCTGCATAAGATTGCCAGTCCGCAGCTCGATGACCGAATTTTTGGATGGGTCGTGCTGCTGGTACTTACCCCTATCATTGTCGCTGGCCTGGTCCTCTTTGGCTATTACTCCCTCAAGGGCGAGTACGACGAGCAGACGAATTGAATAGTTTTCAATCAAACTTCGAATACTAGCGGCGGGCGATATTCGTCCGCCGCTTTTTTGTAAGAAACGTCTTGATTCAAAAATTCCACTTTTACACCGTCTCTGAAGTTCTCGTACTATTTTTGAGCAAAAGAACGGAACCCCATGAACGAAAGGCTTCGGGGGCAATATCTGGTCATCGTCAGTATCCTGTTTGCTCTCATTCTTAATTTCCCGCTGCTTTCCTTATTTAATAAACCCATTCTC
This sequence comes from Siphonobacter curvatus, assembly GCF_002943425.1. Classification (NCBI taxonomy): domain Bacteria; kingdom Pseudomonadati; phylum Bacteroidota; class Cytophagia; order Cytophagales; family Cytophagaceae; genus Siphonobacter; species Siphonobacter curvatus. The sequence goes on along the minus strand of NZ_PTRA01000001.1, from coordinate 1,408,808 downwards.
TGGATGGGCATACCGCTGCTATACTGGTATCTGTTTACCTGCTGGCTGGGACTGGTAGGCCTGATGTATTGGTACTGGACCCGACAAAATCATGAATAGTGGCTGGGTAGTAACGGTCTCGGTGATGTACCTGGGACTACTTTTTGGCATTGCGTACTGGGCCGAACGTAGCCACCGTACACGCCGCTGGGTGTCCAACCCCTGGGTGTATTCGCTTTCACTGGGTGTCTACTGCTCGGCCTGGGCCTATTACGGGTCCGTGGGAAGAGCCTTTACCAACGGGGTTGAGTTTTTATCGACGTATCTGGGCCCGACGCTGACGGCTCCGCTCTGGTGGATTATTCTGCGGAAAATCATCCGGATTTGTAAGGTACAACGCATCGCAACACTTTCGGATTTTGTGGCTTCGCGGTACGGGAAATCAGCCAATCTCGGGGCATTGGTGGCTTTTTTCTGCCTGATTGGCATCGTTCCCTACATTTCGCTCCAGCTAAAAGCCATTTCTACCAGCTTTGCCGTACTGGCCGAACTCCCCCGTACCGAAGAACTTACCAGCGATCTGACGCTGTACCTCGCCATCGGTCTGGGTATTTTCGTGATGCTGTTTGGGACGCGAAAAATTGAGGCAACCGAACAGCACGAAGGTATGGTTACGGCCATTGCCGCCGAATCACTGGTGAAAATGGTGGCTTTCCTGTTCGTAGGCATTTACGTTACGTTCGGCGTTTTCAATGGGTTTGGTGACATTTTCACGCAGGCTTCGCACAAACCAGCCTTACGCAAACTCTTTACTATCGATCCTAATGGCGGCTACGGCACCTGGTTTTGGCACGTCCTGCTATCTACGCTGAATATTCTCTTACTGCCCCGGCAGTTTCAGGTGTCGGTTGTGGAGAATACGGATGAACGTCACCTCAACCGGGCTATCTGGACCTTTCCGCTGTATATGATGGTCATCAACCTCTTTGTGCTGCCCATTGCGTTTGGTGGAGCCTTACTCTTTCAAAACCAGACGGTCAATGCCGACAATTACGTATTAGCCATTCCGCTGTATTTCGACAAAGAATGGCTGGCTCTGATTACCTACCTGGGCGGCTTTTCGGCGGCTACGGGCATGGTGATCGTAGAAACCATTGCTCTGAGTACCATGCTCAGTAACAGCGTCCTGATGCCTTACGTCCTGACGCAACCAACGCTTCGCCGCAAGATCGGGCCAAACCTGGGTCGTTTTCTAATCGGTGCCCGGCGGATTAGTATCCTGCTTTTGCTCGTCGCGGCGTATCTGTATTACTCCAAACTCGCCGGGCGATACCCACTGGTATCCATCGGGCAGGTATCGTTTACGGCGGTGGCTCAGCTGGCTCCGGCGGTACTGGGGGGTATTTTCTGGAAACAGGGCAACCGTTACGGAGCGACCGTCGGACTGATTCTGGGTTTCTCCGTATGGTTTTATACCCTGGTGATTCCTATGTTAGCCGAGGCTGGTTTCTTTCCGTTGAGTCTGAATACGGTGGGACCCTGGGGCATTGAATTACTGAAACCTTCCGCTTTGTTTGGACTGGAAGGCTTTGACCGTATTTCCCATGCTTTGTTCTGGAGCTTATCGATCAACGTACTTTCGTACGTACTGCTCTCGATTCGCCTGCCACAGACGTCCATGGAACACAATCAGGCCATCCTGTTCGTGGATATTTTCAAGTACTCGGAAGTCATCGAAAGTTCCACAATCTGGCGGGGTACAGCCTACATCCCGGATTTACAAAGTTTGTTGAGTCAGTTTTTTGGGAAGGAACGAACAACGCAATTGCTCGAACGCTTTGCCAATGAAAACGAGATCAACCTGAACTGGCAACGGGCTTCCCCCCAGCTGGTGAACTACGCCGAAAACCTACTGGCCGGGGTCATTGGCTCAGCTTCGGCCCGCTTGATGGTGGCCTCGGTGACATTGGAAGAAAAAATTTCCGTAGATGAAGTCGTGGAAATCCTGAAGGAATCGCAGGAATTGATTCTCACTAACCGACAGTTACGCCAACACCAGGCCGAACTCGAACGGGCGACTACCCAGCTTCGCCAAGCCAACGAACAGATGATCCGAACGGATCGGCTCAAGGACGACTTTCTGACGACGGTAACCCACGAACTGCGTACGCCCATTACCTCCATCAAAGCTCTGAGTGAAATCTTGCAGGACAATCCGGAGCTGGACATGGAGCAGCGGGATCAGTTTCTTTCGACCATCATTCGGGAATCTGACCGTCTGACGCGGCTCATCAGTCAGGTACTGGATCTGGAGAAATATGAGTCGGGGAAACATTTTTTGCGTACGGAAACGGTCCAACTGGCGGAAGTAATTCAGGAAGCCGTAGAAGCCGTCCATCAATTAGCCCTGGAAAAAGACGTCCAACTCGAAGTATCTTTGACAGAACCCCTACCGCCCCTGCAAGCCGACCGCGACAAACTGATGCAGGTACTGATTAACCTGCTCTCGAACGCGATTAAATATACGGAACGCGGCAAAGGATTGATTCAGGTTCTGCTCCGCCGCTCCGGCGATCAGTACGTATTGACGGTAGCGGACAATGGGCCCGGTATTGCGAGCGACTACCAACAACTCATTTTCGACAAGTTTTACCAGGCCGAAAACCAAACCATCCGCAAACCCAAAGGCAGCGGACTAGGGCTAGCGATTACCAAAAAAATCATAGAATTGCACCACGGAAGCATTTCGGTGGAAAGTCAGCCCGGTTCCGGAGCCCGTTTTACGGTGCAAATTCCGTTGTTAAAGGAGGTACGGGCGGAACATTAATCAAATTTTCCTGTTGTGGTATATCAATCATCCGGATGAACGCAGACCTGCGTCGTGATGAATTAACGCTCAGTGGTATGATGAAAATCTTAATTGTCGACGATGAACCCGGCATTGTCATGTCCCTGGAATTCCTGATGAAAAAGGAAGGCTATCAGGTATATATTGCCCGCGATGGAGCCGAAGCCCTCGATATTATTCACCAGGAGCAGCCGCAACTGGTACTACTCGATATAATGATGCCCAGCGTGGACGGCTATGAAGTCTGTCGGCAGGTGAAAGGCTCAGATCTGCTTCGGCAGACGAAAATTGTCTTCCTCAGTGCCAAAAGCAAAGAGAGTGACATTGAAAAAGGCCTCTCTTACGGAGCTGATCTATACTTGACCAAACCCTTCTCGACTCGTAACTTAATGGCCAAAGTTCAGGAACTTACGGCCTAAATCTATAGCCTTTCATCTTCCTTTTCCCCAATCGAATATCAGCAAAATACCTTTTTATCTATAGTATATTAGCGAGAAAAACTGCTTTTGTTTGATCCCTTCCGCGATTGCTTGTACTTTAGCCGCACAGTTCAGGTATTATTTTTAGTCCCTCTAAAATGATTACGAGCCATGAGTGCTATCCCCTTCCAGTTGCGGAGTTTTGACGAGTACAAAGAACTATATAGTAAGTCAGTAAACGACCCGGAAGGCTTCTGGGCCGAAATTGCGTCTAACTTTTACTGGCGGAAGCCCTGGATTAAAACGCTTCAGTGGAATTTCTCAGACCCGGACATCAAGTGGTTTGCGGGTGGTAAACTGAACATTACCGAAAACGCTCTTGACCGTCACCTGGCCGAGCGGGGCGATCAGGTAGCCATTATTTGGGAACCCAACGATCCCCACGAAGATTCCGTAAAAATCACGTATCGTCAGTTACACCAACGCGTATGCCGTTTTGCCAACGTTTTGAAAAAACAGGGCGTGAAAAAAGGTGATCGCGTGTGTATTTACTTACCTATGGTACCCGAGCTGGCGATTGCCGTACTGGCCTGTGCCCGTATTGGAGCCGTTCACTCAGTCGTATTCGGTGGTTTTTCTTCGCAGTCCATTGCCGATCGGATCAACGATGCTCAGTGTAAAGTCGTGGTAACCTCCGACGGAGCATACCGGGGTTCGAAAGAAATTCCGATGAAAGCTACCGTGGATGACGCTCTGGTTACTTGTCCTTCGGTGGAAACGGTACTCGTTATGACCCGTACCCGCACCCCTGTGTACATGCTCAAGGGCCGCGACCGCTGGTGGGAACAGGAAGAGAAGTACGTGACCAACGAATGCCCCGCTGAAGAGATGGATGCTGAGGATATGCTCTTTATTCTCTACACCTCCGGATCGACGGGCAAACCAAAGGGCGTGGTACATACGACGGGTGGGTATATGGTATACGCGGCGTACACGTTTGCCAACGTTTTCCAGTACCAGCCCGGTGAAATTCACTTCTGCACCGCCGATATTGGCTGGATTACTGGCCACAGTTATATCGTATACGGACCGCTTTGCTGCGGAGCCACTACGCTAATGTTCGAGGGCGTTCCCACCTTCCCCGACGCGGGTCGCCTTTGGGATATTGTCGACAAGCATTCCGTTAACATTCTGTATACCGCTCCTACGGCCATTCGTTCGCTGATGAGCTTTGGTTTGCAGTACGTTGAAAACAAAGATCTTTCGTCGCTAACCAAGCTTGGCTCCGTGGGTGAACCCATCAACGAAGAAGCCTGGCACTGGTTCCACGATCACATTGGGAAGGGGAAATGCCCCATCGCCGATACCTGGTGGCAAACCGAAACGGGTGGTCTGATGATTTCACCCATTGCCGGAATCACGCCCGAAAAACCTACGTTTGCTACGCTACCACTGCCGGGGGTACAACCCATGCTGGTAGACGAAAACGGCAAGGAAATTGAAGGCAACGGCGTATCGGGTAACCTCTGTATCAAGTTCCCCTGGCCGGGTATTCTGCGGACGACTTACGGCGATCACGAACGCTGCAAGCAAACGTATTTCAGTACCTACCCGAACCTGTACTTCACGGGTGACGGTTGTCTACGGGACGAGGACGGCTATTACCGCATCACGGGTCGGGTCGATGACGTACTGAACGTATCGGGTCACCGCATTGGTACGGCGGAAGTCGAAAATGCCATCAACATGCACTTGGGCGTAGTGGAAAGTGCCGTGGTGGGCTATCCGCATGACGTGAAAGGTCAGGGTATTTACGCGTATATCATTACGGAAGAACCGCTCGATGACGTCGATTTGACCCGCCGGGATATTCTGGCGACGGTATCTCGGGTGATTGGACCCATTGCTAAACCGGATAAAATTCAGTTTGTCAGCGGATTACCTAAAACGCGTTCGGGAAAAATCATGCGACGGATTCTTCGTAAAATTGCCGAAGGCGATACTGGTAACCTCGGAGACACCTCCACCCTGCTTGACCCCAATGTGGTCGAAGAAATCAAAAGTGGAGCCTTGTAATAAAGCCATTTTCAACTTCCCGAAAGCTTTAAAACTTTCGGGAAGTTTTCGTTTAAGACCTTTACGACCGATTTAGCGAGTATACTTACTATGTTCCGAAACTTCTCTTCACAAGCCCTGGAACGCATGGCCCTGCTGGAAAATCAGGACCGCATGGACCGGACGGATGGAACACCGCGTTCCCGCCGCTTACGCCAGATTAGCAAAGAAACCGGGCAATTTCTGGCCCTGCTGGCGGCCAATGCCCCGTCGGGAGAACTGATCGAAATCGGCACCAGTGCCGGATACTCAACCCTCTGGCTAGCCCTGGCCGCCCGCGAACGAGGCCAGCGGGTGAAAACCTTTGAACTCGACCCGGAAAAGTGCGAGATGGCCCGCGAAACGTTCCGTCTGGCGGGTATGGAGGATTTTATCGAACTCATTCCCGGTGATTTTCTCAGTCTGAGTGCTTCCCTGTCCGGCATTGCTTTTTGCTTTCTGGATGCGGAAAAGAGTCTATACGATCCCTGTTTCCAGCTTGTAGCTCCTCGCGTAGTCAAGGGCGGACTGCTTGTCGCAGATAATGCCATTGATCAATACGAAGGTATCAAACCCATGATGGATCGAGCCTTAGCGGATGAACAGTGGGACTGTCTGACCGTTCCGATTGGCAACGGCGAGTTTATCTGTCGACGTACGTAAATCCGGCGTATCTTTCTTTAAACAGGGCAATGGTCTTTCTTATTGGGAAAGACCATTGCCCTCTCTTGTTTCTATACCCGCATTTTTGCTTACAGGGTCTATTCTGCCACACATCTATTCTACATACCTCTGTTCCCAAAACCTGGGCACCTGACGCGTATACATCTGTACTTTTGAGGCATTGGTTCGGTTGTAAGCCCTTACAGATCTCCCATAGTATTGATTTTCCACGGTACGAGCACGGGAAAATCCCCCTTAGCACATTTGAAATCACATCTCATGAAAAAGCTTTTACTTCTTCTCACCTGTCTTCTTGGCCTTCAAACGGCCTGGGCTCAGTTTCCGATGGGGGGCGTTACTCCTCAGCGAAAAGCTATCCCCGGTACGGCTGACGACAATACGCCCAAAGGCAATTCCAAGATTACGGGTTTTGTCGTGGATTCAGCCCTTACTAAAGCCGTAGAATTCGCCAGCGTAGCCTTGGTCAATAAAGTAACTAACAAACCCGTCGATGGTACAGTAGCCGACGACAAGGGAAAATTTACCCTAAACCGCGTAGCCGCTGGCGAGTATAAATTGCTGTTTTCTTTCATCGGATACGAAAACAAGACCGTTGATGGCGTGATCGTCGCGAAAGGTCAGGATCTTGATCTGGGGGTTATTAAACTGGCTTCCAAAACCAAAACGCTGGAGGAAGTAACCGTTACGGGTCAAAAGGAACTCATCGAAGAAAAGGTAGACCGACTGGTGTATAACGCCGAAAAAGATATTATGGCGAAAGGTGGTGATGCCGCCGACGTCCTGCGGAAAGTACCCATGCTGACGGTCGACCTGGAAGGAAACCTTTCCCTTCGCGGCAGTCGGAACGTACGGGTTTTAATTAACAATAAGCCCAGTACCATCGTAGCCAGTAGCGTAGCGGATGCTCTCAAGCAAATTCCCGCGGATATGATCAAAACCGTGGAAGTAATCACCTCGCCCTCGGCTAAATACGATGCGGAAGGATCGGGCGGAATCATCAACATTATCACCAAGAAGAATACGCTGCAAGGTCTCAACCTGAACGTAGACGCTGGTGTAGGTAACCGGGGTTCTAACTTATCGCTGAACGGAAACTACCGCAAGGGTAAAATCGGGTTTAACCTGGGCGGCTTTGGCCGGGCTAACTATAACCTGAAACTACAGGGTTTTAACGATCAGACGAACTATACGGGTACCGGTTCAACGCGGACGTACCAAACGACGGATGGAGTTAACAGCGGCTTGTTCGGAAATTACAACCTGGGTTTTGATTACGACATTGCCAAGAATCAATCTCTTACGGCTGGCGTACGCTACGGAGCCCGGAACATGCTCAATGACCTGAATCTGAATACGCAGTCGTTTATTAATGACGTATTGACAGGTACGGTACGACGGGATGTAGATACGAAAAACCTGTCGGGTACGGTGGATGTGAACGTCGATTACCTGCACACCTACAAACCCCAGCAGGAATGGAGCATTTCTACCCAGTACAGCCGCAATGACCTGACCAATAATTTTGACGCGATCGAACGGAATGCTACGGAGGCAATGCTGAACCGGGAGAAAAACATCAACCATAACCTGAATCAGGAAATTACGCTGCAAACGGATTACCAGACGCCCCTCAAGAAAAACCAGATGCTGGAATTCGGAGCCAAGGGAATCATGCGTACCGTAAATAGCGATTACCAGTATCTGTACGGGAATGGCTCAGAACCGTTGACACAAAGTACCCGGCAACCTTCGGGAGCACTGGATTACAACCAGAGTGTGGCGGGTGGCTATGCTTCGTACACGCTGACGACGAAAAATCGGTATACCATCAAGGCCGGTACGCGTTACGAATACACAACGATTGAGGCTAGTACCCGGGAAGGCGGCGACATTAACATCCCTAATTACGGAAACCTGGTACCTAGTTTGAACGTTTCGAAAAGCTTTAAAGGTACGACCTTGAAACTGGGCTACAACCGCCGGATTCAGCGACCCGGCATTCAGCAATTGAATCCGAACATCAATGCAGCAAACCCGCAGAATATATCCATCGGTAACGCTTCTTTACGACCTGAATTGACGGACAACGTGGAATTAGGCGTTAGCAAAAACATTAAGAAGTTATTTGTGAATGCTAGCTTCTTTGGCCGTTTCACCGATCAAACCATTACCCAGGTCGTATCGGCTAACGATACACTCGCGGGTGGCGTATTGACTACCTATCAGAACATTGGCAGTGAGCGGGCCGTGGGTACGAACATTTTCGGTAATCTGGCCATTACCTCCAAATGGAACGTCATGCTGTTTTCGAATATCCTCTACTCCAACTTACGGGGCGTAGCCCGGGTTTCAGGTAGCGTTTCCGAACCCGTCAGCAACTCCGGTTTTAACGTAGGTGGTGGATTGAATACGCAGATTCAGTTCAAGAATGGCTGGGGTGCTCAGGCTTTTGGCTTCCTGCAAGGTTCGCAGGTGCAATTACAGGGTCGTACGGGTGGCTTTGCTTTCTACTCCGCGGGAGTTAAGAAAGATTTCAAAAATAAGAAAGGAAGCATTGGTATCGCCGGTGAAAACTTCCTGACCAAGAGCATCAACATTCGTACCGATCGTCGTTCTGCTCAATTCACGCAGCTGTCGGACATGCACATTTTCATGCGGGGCGTTCGTTTGACCTTTAGCTACAAGATTGGTAAAATGACCATGGATGCCCCCCGGAAAAAAGGTAAATCCGTCAATAATGACGACGTTAAATCGGGTGGTGAAGGCATGCAGGGCGGTACCCCCGCAACAGGCAGCGGTACTACCAGCCGACCTCGGTAAAGAATAAAGACTTACGAGTGATTAACTCCGCTATCGAAAAGAGATAGCGGAGTTTTTTTATGCCCTTAATCAAAGTATTAGCTTCATTGTCCTGATGCTAAGCTTAGTGAATTGGACAATGCATAGGTCCAGGTATTAAAACGCCCAGGAGGCTCATTTACCCGAAGCTACAGGTGCTACTCCATAGCGAATGCTAGAAACAAACCTGCCTTTTTTACTGGAAGCAATCGACCACGTCACAGACACGAAACCATGTTCGCCCCGATTATTCCATGACGGTTAAAAATTGGGGCCGAGCGTGGTATACCGTCAACCCTGAAGGGGTTCCATATCATTAGCCCCGTATGCCGTGCGGGGAACCTAAACAAAACTTCCCGAAAATCGGAAGCTTTCGGGAAGATACATAAACACTCGAAACTATTCTGAATCAATACTTCATCGGCAGGTGAATTTCGGCAATCATGCAGCGGGCCGAGCCACCCCCGTTGCCTTCAATGATGCTTAAGTCGGTATGTAAAATCTGGCAGTAATCATCCAGCGAATCAATTTGCCGGGCGGTCAGACTTTCGTAGGCCTTCGTAGACATCATCAGCACCTGCTCGCCTTTAGTCGTGCGTACCTGCAGCATATTCCCCGCAAAGTGTTTCATCTGTTCCAGAGAGATTTCAACCACCTGCCGACCCGAGGTTTCGAGCGAACTCCGGACCATAAACTTCTCGTCCGGATCCGGAATTGCGTCTAGACAAACGACGGCGAACAAATCCCCAATGCACATGAGGACGTTGGTATGATAAATGGGTCGTCCCATTTCATCTTCCGCATTGAACTTAACAACCTCGTAGTTCATTTGTAGAGCAAAGGCATCGAGTACTTCTTCGTGCGTCCGGGGCGAGAGGCAGGCGTACGCAATTTTGTACTTGCGGTCCAGCACCATCGAACCCGTTCCTTCCAGAAACTTCCCTTCGTTTTCAAACGCCGTCAGGTCCACGCGACGATTGATGTAAAACTGCTCTTCGATTTTACGAAGAATATCCTCCCGGCGTTCGAGTCGACGGTTTTCCGCCTGCATGGGATACGTAATCACTGTTCCGTTGAAGTGAAAACTGACCCAGTTGTTCGGAAAAATAGAGTCGGGTGTATGCGGCTCCTCTGTATCATCAATTACCAGTACGTTCATTCCTTTGGCCCGCAGCAACCGTACCATTTCGTCGAATTCTTCGAGGGCTTTGGCTTGAGCAATGGCCTTCGTCTGATCGGCTATGCTTAGGCTCTGAAAGGCGTTAGACGACGCCGTCTGTTCGTTGAACCCGAAGCGTACGGGCCGGATCATTAATAAATTAGAGGTGGACTGTGTTCTCATGGTTTGCGTTTGCCTGTAATACAGAAAGGCTCGTTTCAGGTACTAGGATTACTACGTTCTTAAAATGGGCATCGACATGCAGTGCGAGCCGCCGCGAGCCCGGGATAATTCGGCACTGGGTAACAAAATAAACGTGTCCGTCAGGGTTTCGGGCGAGCTGAGGCCTTCTTCAAATTCATGGATCAGATCCGCGGCCCGAATAATCCGAAAGCCCTTCTGCCGAAACGCTTCCAGTGTTTTATCGTTCCGGTCGTAACCAATCACTACGCCTTCTTTTAATGCTAATAGGTTACAAGAGTCGGTCCACTGCTCGCGGGCTCCGTAAGGGAACTCGTTATTGCCCGAAAAAATAAAGGTAACCTCTTCTTCGCGACAGCCCAGATCTTCTACGCTAATCTGCGTGAGCAGTTCTTCCAGGCTGGCGAGTTCTTTGGGCGAAGTACCATCTTTATAGAACTGAACAATCTTTACATCTTCGTCCGCTTTGGGCGGAATGAGTCCGCTCATGGTCGGATCAATCTGATCCTCCGCGTGCCGACCCTGTTTCAGTAGCGAACCCAGTACCACCCAAACATTTTTCTTGACCTGCGTACAGACCGTGTCCAAGTGCATGTAATCCCGCTTGAATGGAATCCGGACGACCGTAATTTTATCAACTACATTTTTTTCGAACAAAATCTTAATCGACTGCTGAGCCGCAAAAACGGTCGTTCGCTCCGATACTCCAATGACGAGGTGATTGGGAGCCACCATCATCACATCCCCGCCTTCGAGCGTGGTCTTGTTGTAATTTTTCTCGTTGTCGGGCAGGAGAAAGTACAACTCATTGTCGGGCAACTCGATGATTTTTCCGCGTAGGGGTTCAAAAATCGGGTGCGTATAGAAAATGTACTGAGCCAGCAGAGCTTCTCGGGTACGGGCCTGTTTGGCCGGTTTGTTCAACAGCAAATGGTCATTGATGGTGATGCCAATATCCCGCGTAAAAATAAGATTGGGTACGGGAGAAAAGAGCATTTCTCCGCTGGGTGTAGTCCCCGAAATCAGCGTTTTCGCCAGGTCTACGGGCGATAACTCATTTAATTCGGCCTGGGTGCTGTACCACTCGTGCTCCACGGCACAAATCGCCGCAATGAGCTTGGTCTTGATGGCTTCCTGTTCCAGAATATCGGCCAGTAGTTTCTGGAACTCAATGACTTTGTCGGAATTGAAATACTCCGGGTGATCGGGTTTATAGAATGAACGTTTCGGATCGGCGTCAATCTGGGCAATCTTTCCCTTTACTTTTTCCGGATCCAGAAAGTATAGCAGAATTTTTACGTAATAATCGTACTCATCTTTCCGCATGGTATCCAGATGGACGATATCCTCGAAAAGCCAATCCTGAGCTTTGGAAGGCACCACCTTCCCTAACCCGGAATCGGGACTGTGAATGAGTAGCCGCTGAAGCGTGCCTACTTCACTGGCGACAAAAATGGGTTGCATACGGTTTACTAGTTTGGGGTTTCACTCGGGAGTTACTATCGATCCATTGCGTCCGTAAACGCGGGCTTCGTTTGCCTATTCATCGACCATTCTCCCCGCAAAACTTGATTACTCGGGCCGCAAGATAGAGGCTTCCCGGACACTTCAAAAACAAGAAATTTGGCCTTTCGTGCCAAAACAGGCCCTATTTCGTTTAAACCCAGAAAAAAAATTCAAATCCCTTTTTCTTCCCTTTCCCAAAGAGAACCAATCCGTTGAAAAGCAAGTTATCCCTTCACATACAGCATTCTTTTGCGGAAGAACCTGTACCTTTGCACTTTGAAACATTTACCTTGACATAGCAGCTATGCTTAAAATAGAGAACCTTCAGGCATCCATTGGAGAGAAGCAGATTCTGAAAGGCATCAATCTCGAAGTGAAACCCGGTGAAGTTCACGCCATTATGGGACCCAACGGCTCGGGCAAGAGTACGCTGGCCTCTGTACTGGCTGGACGCGAAGACTACGACGTAACCGGAGGCACGGTCCAATTTGATGGCAAAGATCTGCTGGAACTGGCTCCCGAGGAACGGGCCGCAGAAGGCATTTTTCTCGCATTTCAGTATCCGGTAGAAATTCCCGGCGTTTCGACGACGAACTTTCTGAAAACGGCTCTTAATGAAATCCGTAAATACCGGGGCGAGGAACCCCTGGATGCCGTCAGCTTCCTCAAACGCATGAAGGAAAAGATGAAACTGGTCAATATCGATCAGTCTCTGCTGAGCCGTTCACTCAACGAGGGCTTTTCCGGCGGTGAGAAAAAACGGAATGAAGTATTCCAGATGGCGATGCTCGAACCCAAACTGGGTATTCTGGATGAGACGGACTCCGGTCTGGACATCGATGCCCTGCGTATTGTCGCTGAAGGCGTAAACACCCTACGCGATGGCGAGCGTTCGTTCATTGTCGTTACGCACTACCAACGCTTACTCGATTATATCGTTCCTGACTTCGTACACGTGCTTTACAAAGGCCGTATCGTGAAATCCGGCACGAAAGAACTGGCTCTGGAACTGGAAGAAAAAGGCTACGACTGGATCAAGGCAGAAGTGGATGCTCTGGTCTAACCCAAGCGTACGCTTTCGTCGAGTTTATTTCTAAACGTGTTATTCATTCGAATTCGTTACGAATGACGATCCACCAACTTTAATGACTACTCCGATTGATTTTAAAGCCCAGTTGATTGCCGAGTTTCAGTTGAATGAAACGCGTATGAACGGCGAAAGTCGCAGCTCGCTACACCAGCGGCGGCGGCAGGCCCTGACGCGTTTTGAGCAGCTGGGATTCCCAACGATCAAGCACGAAGAGTGGAAATATTCGAACGTTAAAAATCTGGTCAATCAGGCATTTAATATTACGCCGGTGGCCTCTATTACGGACGAAGATCTGGTTTCCCTCCAAATACCGAACCTGGCAGGAAATATTCTTTACTTTATAAACGGACAGTATCAGCCCCAGCTTTCGACGATTGTTTCGCCGTCGGAAGAAGTGGAGATTCTGCCCTTTACCGAAGGATACAAAAAGTATCCCGAACTGGTAGAAAAACATTTTGCCCAGTATGCCGACGATTCCAAAGATGCCTTCACGGCTCTGAATACGGCGTTTGCTCAAAATGGAGCATTCATTTACGTACCCAAAGGCAAAGTGGTTGAAACGCCGATTATTCTCCGTTTCATTTCCGACGCCCGTACCGAGAATGTAGCCATTCAGCTCCGCAACCTGATTATCGTTGGAGATCGGGCGGAAGTGAAAGTGGCAGAATCATTCCGTACGCTGGGTGAGTTTTCTTCCTTTACCAATACGGTGACTGAAGCATTTGTGGGTGAAGAAGCTCATTTCGATCACTACAAGGTTCAGGACGAAACGCAGAAAGCCTATCACATCGGCACTACGCAGGTACAACACAGCCGGGCCAGCCAGACGCACGATACAACGGTAACGCTCAACGGCGGCTGGGTACGGAACAACCTGAATCTGGTCCTGAACGGTGAACACGTAGAAGCTCACTTGAATGGCCTGTATCTGCCCAACGGCAGACAGCACATCGATAACCATACGCTGGTTGATCACGCCATGCCCAATTCGTACTCGAACGAATTGTACAAAGGCATCATCTTTGATCAGGCTACGGGTGTTTTCAACGGCAAAATCTTCGTACGCGAGGATGCTCAGAAAACCAATGCCTACCAGAGCTGTAAGAACGTACTGGCTTCTCCCGAAGCTACGATGAATACCAAGCCCCAGCTGGAAATCTACGCCGACGACGTGAAGTGTTCGCACGGTACGACGACGGGTCAGATGGACGAAGAGGCTCTTTTTTACCTGCAATCCCGCGGAGTTCCCAAAGAAAAAGGACGGGCTCTGCTGATGCTGGCCTTTGCCGAAGACGTGGTCGAACGAATCAAAATTCCGGCCATTCGCGAGTACCTGGAAAACGCCCTCGCCAAGAAAGTAGGCGAAGTGTAATCTATTGGCATACGGTAACAAACGGACCGAAACGATGGCTTGTGTTATTCACCCTTCGTTTCGGTCGTTTTTTTAGATTCGCTTTTTTCCGAAAGTGAATGCGTAGTTTCCACGCCCAACCGAAACTCTTTTCCTAAAATCTTGATTATATCTAAGATTGACGGAGAAACGATTCCCACCATGATGACCACAACCTCCACGATTCCTTTTGACATCGAACGCATACGAGCTGACTTCCCGATTCTGGATCAGGAAATCAATGGCCGTAAGCTGGTCTATTTCGATAACGCCGCGACTACGCAAAAGCCGATTCCAGTGATTGAAGCGTTGATGAATTACTACCGGGGCTACAATGCCAATATTCACCGGGGTATTCACACGCTGGCGGAAAAAGCGACGGCTGATTTTGAGGCCTCACGTCGGGCCGTTCGGGATTTTCTGAACGCTCCTTCGGCGGAAGAAATCATCTTCACGTCAGGTACGACCATGAGTATTAACCTTGTGGCTCAGACCTACGGACGGCACTTTCTCAAAGAAGGCGACGAAATTATCATTTCCGGACTGGAGCACCACTCCAACATCGTTCCCTGGCAAATGCTGGCGGGCGAAAAAGGCTTGACCATCCGGGCTATTCCCGTACTGGAAAATGGTGAACTCGATCTCTACACGTTCGAGGGTATGCTCTCCGAACGCACGAAGATTGTAGCCGTCAACCACGCTTCCAACTCCCTGGGAACGGTCAATCCCGTCAAAGAAATCATTGCCAAAGCTCACGCGGCCGGTGCCGTGGTTCTGATTGACGGAGCCCAGGCCAGTAGCCACCTTGACATCGATGTTCAGGACCTGGACGCGGATTTCTACGCTCTTTCAGCTCATAAAATCTACGGTCCGACCGGACTGGGTGTGCTGTACGGAAAACGGGCTTTACTCGAAGCCATGCCCCCCTACATGGGCGGTGGAGAAATGATAAAGGAAGTAACGTTCGAGAAAACGACGTACAACGACCTGCCCTACAAATTCGAAGCTGGTACTCCCAATATCGCCGATGTAGTAGCCCTGAAAGCGGCGATTGACTACATCACCAAGATTGGCAAACCGAACATCGCGGCTTACGAACATCAGTTGCTGCAATACGCGACCGAGCAAATTGGTCAGATGGACGGCATTCGGCTGATTGGTCAGGCGAAGGAAAAAATTTCGGTACTGTCTTTCGTACTGGAAGGCGTGCACCATCAGGACATTGGGATCATTCTCGATCAGCAGGGCATTGCCGTGCGGACGGGTCACCACTGTACGCAACCTGTCATGGACCGTTTCTGCATTCTCGGAACGACCCGTGCCTCGTTTGCGATGTACAACACGATGGAAGAAATCGATAAATTAGTCGCCGGTTTGCAGCGAGTGAAAAAGCTCATGGCGTAACTTAGTTGATGGTTATTGGTTGTTCGTTGATGGTTTCCACTGATTCGATCAACTTAAAACTACCAACCACTATCAACCAACAACTACCAGATATGACGATTAACGAAACCCAGGACGAGATCATCGAAGAGTTTGAATTGTTCGACGATTGGGAAGGGAAATACGAATACATCATTGACCTCGGCAAAAAACTGACGCCTCTGGACGAGCAGTATAAAACCGAGGATCATATCATCAAAGGCTGTCAGAGCCGGGTATGGCTCCACGCAGAACTGCAGGGCGACCGAGTTATCTTTACGGCTGACTCCGACGCAATTATCGTCAAAGGTCTGATTTCCATGCTAGTGCGGGTATACTCGGGTCATACACCCGATGAAATCGTCAATTCCGATCTGTACTTCATGGAAAAAGTAGGTTTACAGCAACACCTGGCCCAAACTCGCTCCAACGGTCTGGCCTCCATGGTCAAGCAAATGAAAACCTACGGTCTGGCGTTTAGTGCCTTACAGAAGAACTGATTAGTCTTCAGTTTTCGGTTGGCAGTTTTCAGTTTATACGAGAAAACTGAAACGCAAGCTACTGAAAACTGAAAACCATAAACTGAAAACTAAAAATGACTGAATCCGAATTACGGGACAAGGTAGTAGCTGCCCTGAAGACCGTATATGACCCTGAAATTCCCGTGGATGTTTACGAGCTGGGTCTGATTTATGACATTAAAATCTTTCCGGTTAATAACGTTTATGTACTCATGACGCTCACTTCTCCGGCTTGTCCTTCCGCGGGTGAAATTCCGGGAGAGGTTGAACAGAAAGTACGCGAAATCGAAGGCGTATCCGACGTATCCGTTGAATTAACGTTCGATCCTCCGTACAGTCAGGACATGATGTCGGACGTCGCCAAATTGGAGTTAGGATTCATGTAGCATAGTTTATAGTTGTTAGTTTTAGGTTGTTTGTTGCTAGTAAATCAGGCAACTAGTAGCAACCATTAACAAACAACCAGCAACTATAAACCAGTATCAATCAACCAATAAAAGTCTAATCACTTAATAAATCATCAAGCAATGTCAATGTACCCTGCTGAATTAGTACTGCCGATGCGAATGGATATCGCGGAAGGTGGATTCAAAGAATTACACACGGCTCAAGAAGTAGACCAAACGATGGCGGAAGCCGAAGAAGGTACTACGCTGGTATTCATTAACTCCGTATGTGGTTGCTCGGCCCGTACCGCTCGTCCCGGTGTGAAATACGCCGTGAATAACTCTCAGTTCAAACCCGATCGTTTGGCGACGGTTTTTGCAGGTGTGGATATGGAAGCTACAGCGAAAGTTCGGGAGTACACGTTACCTTACCCCCCCAGCTCACCCGCCATTGCTCTGTTCAAAGACGGTGAACTGGTACACTTTGTCGAACGTCACCACATTGAAGGTCGTCCGGCTGAAGTGATTGCTCAGCACCTGGAAATGGTTTTCGAAGAATTTTGCAGCCCTGCTGAAGCCTAAGAAAATCAACGCCTCTGGCGGATAAAATAAAAATAAGCCCTTCTGAGTTAATATCGGAAGGGCTTATTTTTTGCTGGGAAGTGTTTAACTTCGCCCCATCCGCCCATTGGCAGGTCTATTACGCACGCATGAAAAAAATACGCGTCTTTTTCAGTACGCTCTGGAAAATCATTACGTTTCCCTTCGTCTGGATCTTTAGTAAGCTCTGGAGCCTGATTCGTATGCTGCTGGTACGAATCATCGGACAACCCTATGTACGCTTCGAAACCAACGTATCCGACTTCTGGCTACACCGGGTCCGGGCTCCGTACCGGGCCTTCCGCCGCAGGCATCCCTGGCCAGGTCGCATTGCCAGTTTTGGTATCAATCTTATCGTTTTGCTGCTGGTATACTGGTTTGTACTGGAAACAAATTTCCTGTACCTCACCGGCGAAACGCCCAGTACCGAAGAGCTCGCCAACCCTGACCTGGCCGTAGCCTCCGAAATTTATACGGCGGATGGAAAACCCATCGGACGTTTCTTTACGGAAAACCGTACCCCCGTACGGAACTTTGATGAACTCCCCAAGCACCTCATTGATGCCCTGATCGCTACCGAAGATGCCCGTTTCTACGAGCATGGCGGTATTGACTGGACGGCCATGGGTCGCGTGGCGTATGGGGTCGTTACTGGTAATCAACGCGGTGGTGGTTCGACCATTACTCAACAAGTCGCGAAAAACCTGTTTAAAATCCGTAAGAAGCAGGGCATTGCCCGGAAAGGCTTACTCGGCTCCATACCCGTTTTTGGTTTGTTTGTCATTAAATCGAAAGAATGGCTTACGGCTATGAAACTCGAACGGCAGTACTCCAAACAGGACATTCTGCTGATGTATTTCAATACGGTCGATTTCGGCTCTAACACCTACGGAGTTCGAACGGCGGCCCGCGTTTACTTTGGCAAACAACCCCAGGACCTGAGTGTACAGGAAGGTGCGGTACTGGTCGGTCTTCAGAAAGCAACAACTACCTATAACCCGTTTCTGAATCCGGAACGATCCAAGGAACGCCGGAACGTGGTACTCGCTCAGATGGCCAAGTACGGCTACCTGACCGCCGCTCAGTCGGATTCCATTGCAGGCCTCGATCTGGGTGTGCGTACCGACCGCGAAAAAGCCTTGCAGGAAGAAGAAGCCGTGGGTTATGAAGGCTACTTCAAGAAATACATTGCCGAAGCCGTGGCCAAGTGGGCCGAAGCCAACGACGAACGCGTGGATTTGTACACCGATGGTCTGAAAATCTACACGACGATCGACTCCCGCATGCAGTCGGATGCTATCAAGGCTCTGGTTAGCAACATGCGGAAAACCCAGCGGGAATTTAAAGGTCACTGGGGCTCACGTAATCCCTGGATTTACGAGAATGGTCAGGAAATCCCTAACTTCCTGGACTCTGCAGCGAAACGCACGGAAGCCTATAAGGCCCTGGCCAAACGCTACCCTAATCAACCCGATTCCGTCTGGTATTATCTGAAAAACAGAAAACATCCGGTACGCGTCTTTGCCTGGAATGACAAAGCCCGGACCGATGACGAACCGCAGATTACCCGTACTGAACAGGAATTTTCCTCCCTGGATTCTCTGTCGTACTACAAACGGATGCTACAGGCGGGCATGTTCGCCATGGATCCCCAAACGGGCTATATCAAGGCCTGGGTGGGTGGTCTGGACTACAACTATTTCAAGTACGATCACGTACGGCAGGCCAAGCGTCAGCCCGGTTCGACCTTTAAGCCGATTATGTACTGTTCGGCGATTGATGGCCCCCGGAATTTGAGTCCCTGTTATCAGGTGAAAGATCAGCCATTTACGAAAGTGTACGAAGAAAAGGGTGAAGTCAAAAAATGGTCGCCCCAAAACGCGGAAGGCTATTTCACCTATCGTGACATGACGTTACGCGAAGCCATGGCCCGTTCCATCAATTCGGTGGCCGCCCAAGTAACGGATCTGGTTACGCCCGATACGGTAGCCATGTACGCCCATAAGCTGGGGATCAAGAGCCGGATTCAGCCCGTTCCTTCGGTAGGTCTGGGTTCGGAGGACGTGTCTTTGTACGAAATGGTACAGGCCTACGCTACGTTCCTCAACGGCGGGTTCCGGATTGAGCCGCAACTCGTCATCCGCATTGAAGATCGCGATGGCGAAGTACTGGCCGACTTCAAAGATACCGCTGTGAAAAACCGTACGCAGGTAATTCGTCCGGAATCAGCTTTTCTCTTGCGTAACATGTTGCAGGGTGGTATCACGGGTGGTGGTACTTCCTCGCGACTGCTTTGGCAATTCAACCCTAAAGGCGTATCGCGACAGACGCTGTACGATTCTTTCGGGGGTAAGACGGGTACCACGTCCAACTATTCCGACGGCTGGTTCATGGGCGTAACCACCGATCTGGTGACGGGCGTCTGGGTCGGCGGGGATGACCGAAGTATTCACTTTAAAGGTCGACGCGGGGAAGGGGCTCAAACGGCCTTGCCAATCTACAAAGATTTCATGCTGCGTATTCTGAATAGCGGGGCGTATATCCTTAAACCATTCCCAACTGAACAGGAGTTGAACCTGATTGTTACGAAGGAATATAAATCCTGCCAGACTTGGTACGCTCCGATTCAAAGTGATACCACGAATTACTTTGAAAATGATTCGCTGGAAGATCTCTTTGCTCCCCCCATCGTGGAGCCCAGACCCGACAGTACCCTGAATTTTAATTAAACGCATGATTGATAAATATCAGATTTCCGAGTACTTCAAGGGATTGCAGGATCACATCTGCCAGGAGTTGGAAAAAGCCGATGGAAAGGCCCAATTCCGGGAAGATCACTGGGAACGTCCCGGCGGCGGCGGAGGTCGCTCGCGGGTCATTGCCGATGGAGCAGTTCTCGAAAAGGGAGGCGTAGGGTTTTCCGCCGTATCGGGTGAAATTCATCCGAAAATGCGGGCTTCTCTGGGCGTGGAAGAAGGCACGGAATTCTTTGCCACGGGCGTTTCGATTGTACAACATCCGGTGAATCCGAATGTACCCATCATTCACATGAACGTTCGGTACTTTGAGCTTTCAACGGGAACCTGTTGGTTTGGCGGGGGCATCGACTTAACCCCCCATTACGTTAACGAAGCGGATGCCCGCTGGTTTCACCAGCAATTGAAAGCAGCCTGTGACCGTTTTTCGCCGGAGTACTATCCCAAATTTAAGAATTGGGCGGACGAGTATTTCTTTTCGCCGCACCGCGACGAAACGCGGGGTATTGGAGGAATTTTCTACGACTATTTAAAACCCTCCGAAACGCTAAGCAAAGAACAGCTGTTTGAATTTACCAAGGCCATCGGCGAATCCTTCGCTCCGATTTATACCAGCCTGATGTTGAAACATCGGGACGAGCCTTATACGGAGGCTCAACGCGACTGGCAACTCCTGCGTCGGGGTCGGTACGTCGAGTTTAATCTGGTCCATGACCGAGGTACCAAATTTGGTTTGGAAACCAACGGTCGTACGGAATCCATTCTCATGAGTTTACCTCCCCTAGCCCGCTGGGAATACGATCATCACCCCGAGCCGGGCAGTGCCGAAGCTCAGACACTGGCCTGGTTACGCAAAGGCGTAGACTGGGTATAGTCCTATTTCGCTTTTATGCAAACCCCGGATTTATTCCTGCTTCAGGAAATAAATCCGGGGTTTCTGCTTTTTCAGCTTCCGTAGTCTCTACGGTTCATTCTCCGTTTTATACACTTCAGTCCGTATTGCTGGCACCTGGTTCGGCTTGTTCTGGAATGGCCGACGGTATAGAGCCACTTTTGTAAAGTCGCCGGCAGAAATCTCCCTAAAAAGCCGCTACTGTAGGGAATTCGAACCGACGACTATCCCCCTGTTTCCTTCAACCTGAAATTGTTTTGTTTATTATGAAAGCCCTCAAAAAGTACCTTGTACTGGGACTGTGTACCCTTACGCTTACCGCTTCGCTGAGTAGTTGTGCCACCGTTTTTGGCGGACGCATTACCGATCATCAACGACGTAAACCGGGAGCGGGTGAACCCCAGCGAGCCGTTCGTACCGGTGCCCTGATTGCCGATATTATTTTATTCTGGCCGGGGCTCATTGTTGATTTTGCCACGGGTGCTATTTATAAACCCAATCGTAACGCTCAGGCAGCTCAACAAACGCCACCAACCGCCCAGCCCGCAAAAGCTTCTCGTTAGTTTTTTACGCTCGTCCCCCGTGTGTGAGGAAAGGATGAGTGGCGTATCCAGTCGCAAAACGTTCAACCGACAACCATTTTTACCTTCAACGATCTGATTTTATTCATTGCCGCATTGCCCGGATTCGTTACGGTGATAACTTGTAACGAATCCGGGCAACCGCTTTTGGGGCCCGTTTCTTTTCCTCAATGAACGCAATGAAATACGGTATCTTCTTGGCCGGTCTGGCGATGAGTGGTCAGGTGCTGGCTCAGACCCCTTCTTTAACCGAAGCTCAGGCTTCCCATTTAGCGAGCCTACCCCTGCATTGTATCACGCAGGTACTCCCTAACAAGCCCAATCATACGTACGAATTTGAGTCGGATCTCCAACTAACGCCTCAGCAATTACACCCTTCCTTCTACGGTTGTCTGGATTGGCATTCCTCCGTACACGGACACTGGATGCTCGTACGATTGCTGAAAACGTTTCCAACATTGCCCGAGCAGTCGGCTATTCGGGCTGTACTGGATTCAAGTTTTCAGGCCTCACGCCTACAGGCGGAAGCGGCGTATTTCGATACTTACAAATTGGCGAAAGGCTTTGAGCGTACCTACGGCTGGGCCTGGTTGCTGAAACTAGACGAAGAGCTGCAAACCTGGAACGACCCACAGGCCAAAGTCTGGCATCGGAATCTTCAGCCCCTCACGGCCAAAATCCTGACGCTCTGGAAAAACTTTCTACCCAAACAAACCTATCCCAATCGCACGGGCGTGCACCCCAATACGGCTTTTGGTCTGGTATTTGCCCTGGATTACGCCCGAACTGTCAAGGATACGGAGTTTGAAAAACTGATTATTCAGCGAAGCAAAGATTATTACGGCGGCAATACCAACGCACCGGGTTATCAGGAACCCGACGGTACGGATTTTCTGTCGCCTTCGCTGGAAGTCTGCGATCTGATGCGTCGGGTTTTGCCTGCCAAGGAGTTTCTGAACTGGTTCGATCGCTACTTAAGCAAGGAAAGTCTGAACACGGTGACCAAGCTACCTTTCGTAAGCGACCGTACGGATTACTCCATCGTTCACCTCGATGGTCTTTGCCTGAGCCGAGCCTGGTGCATGAAGGGCATTGCTTCTGCCTTACCGAAACAGGATAAACGTCGTCAGTTACTGCTCGAAAGTGCCAGCGAACACCTGAGCAAAACCCTACCGCACGTGGCTGCTGGTAATTACGGTGGCGAACACTGGCTGGCTTCCTTTGCCGTTTACGCGTTGAGTATGAAATAAACGATTCATTTCGACAGACTGGCGGGCAAATCATACAGCAACCAGTCTTTCTTACGAATGGAGGAAGCTTTGCTTTTCACTAATTTCACAAAATCGGCGATACCGATGGGTTCGTTGCCGTTCGGATGAATGAGAACGATACTCCCGTTCTGGGGTATTTGTCCCTTCGCCAGCCAGGCGTCGCTTCCGAGCGGTAACAAACCCAACTTGAGGATTTCATCAAAAATGGATCGGTCAGAAATTAGTCCAGGGAAGCGAAAGAAGATGGAAGGCAGTAATCCATTAGTAATCATGGCCTGTTCATTCTGTAACACTTCATCCTGAATATTTGTACCGTTTTTTAACAGGAAATTGCGGGTTAGGGGCAGCTTCGGATTGAAGTAGTGGTGAAAGGAATGGTTCACCCAGGTAATGCGTAAGTCACCGCGTTTTTCGAGAATTTTCAGCCATTCCAGGTCATCTTTGTGGCTTTGAATCCAGAGTCCGGTGATGGTGATAGTAAGCGGTATGGGTTTCTCTTCGGGTTCGAAAGCGGCGATGAGGTCTTCGAATACGGAACGGGTTAACGGTTTATGGGAAGGACATAAATCCATCGTTAGGCTAAAGCCTTTTTCGTTGACATTCGTACGTTCGATTCCAGCGTCCTGCAAAGGCCCCGCTCGTAGCTGCTCCTGCTTTAACGCCCGACCGTAAGCAGTGCCCGCGATGGTACGGGAAACCGCCTGTGGTTCCAGCGGCTGTACGACCACATCCGGTACGATGGTCGTCTCCAGCGTTTTCGGATTAACCATCCAGTAATAGTTTTTCCCATCCTGTTGCCAGCGGCGTAACACGAGCTGACCATTGCTTTGTCCGTTCCAGACCTGGTAGTCGGTCAGTTGACTGTGTGCGGTAGAGGCGATCAGCGAAGATAGGAGTAGGATATACAGAAAACGTGTTTTCATAACCTTGAGGAATCAAGTGGTGGGTGAATTTATCAAAAGCGGATGCATCGTTTTCAGCGTGATGCTATTTTATGCAAAAAAATGGCTGGTTGTATATGCCATGGAGCAATCATGAAGCGTGTACACAGCGGAGTAACGATGTCCCTGGGTGTACCCAGGGCTAATCAACTTAAACCCTTCCGGATTAGCTAACAGTCTTCCTCTCTACTAACTCGTATTTCTTTGCTATTCCTGATTTGCAATCAGGAACCCAGCTGTTGTGAATTTTTAATTCACGGAATTATAAATCCGAAAGCTGCGAAACGTCTATTGCTTCCCTCCTTTTTCAAATGAGTACCCAACCGCGAAGGGGTTCAACATCCATAGCCCCGTATGCAATGCGGGGTGCTTGCACCCGTCCCCCTAGGCCATGCAGCGTAACCTGGGAATTTCTCTAATAAAAGCCCCCAACCTACAACAACCCGAAGGCTTGAAGCCTCCGGGTTGTTGTAGGTTGACTAAATCTCGCACTACTGAACTGGATCGAAAGAACCACCCCAGGTATTATTCTGAATGAGTCTCGGGTTATTATCGATTGCCGATTGTGGAATGGCAAAGAAGTAATATTCCGGCTTCCAGTTGATCGTATACCGCGTATCCATATCCTTGAAAGAGATCGTAAAGTATTTTCGATACGCCTCGTCCAGGTTGACGTCATTACGAGTAGTCGCGAAATCAGCGGGAACGCCCGTCGTTTTCAGGTTGATAATTACTCCGGTACGACGTTTGCCGTTCAGCGTTTTTTCGATTAGTTTCCAGCGTCGCAGATCCCAGAAACGTTTTCCTTCGAAGGCAAACTCAATCTGCCGTTCGTGCAGAATGGCCTCAAAGAGTTCAGCCCGGGTCATGTTTTCTTTCAAACCGTACAGACCGTTAGTACCCGCTTCAATACCAGCCCGTTTCCGAATGGCTTTCAGTTGCGTATAGGCATCATCGAATCGGTCTACGCCTACGGCACTTTCCGCCAGATTCAACAGTACTTCGGCAAAGCGAATTTCCATCCAGTCCGTACCCGCGAATTGAACTTCACCAATCGCGAGGCTGGGGTTAATGGCCTTCCGCGTGTAAAAACCCGTGTTACTGGCCCGTTGCTCGACGGTTTTTCCACCGGCAAAATACGTCCAGAGCCGATAATTCGTATTCCCATTCAAGGGCCAGGTAGCACCGTTGTAGGCAATGGTTTTTCCAAAACGAGGATCCCGGTTTTTGTAGAACAGCGTATCCGAATACGCGTACTTCGCCGATTCGCCGGGTTTCTTACCATCTAGCATCGGGAAAGCTTTGACCAGTTCCCAGGAAGGCTGGTTCGAGCCACCGCCCGTGCCCGTGTAGGAGGGCCGAGTCGAATTATCGTATCCGTTATTTTTGTTCAACTGACCGCCTGAGTTCGTATTAAAACCCGTAATGAAAACGGCTTCCGGGTTATTCACTTCCTGGAACCATAGCTGATCAAATGAGTCATTCAATTTGTAGCCACTGGCCGTCAGAATCGCGTTGGCCTGTACGCTGGCGTCATACGCCGCCTGCCACTTGCTCTTGACGTCGCCGGGGTTGAACTGCGGACTGGCTGCGTACAACAACACCCGAGCCTTAAGTGCGGCGGCGGCTCCTTTCGTAATCCGACCCCAATCCGAGGTATTCCAGGTATTGGGCAGGTACCGCATCGCCGAATCCAGATCGGCCGTAATCTGCGTATAGGTCTCCGTCGTCGTATTCCGGGGAACAAAGGTTCCTTCCTTCGCTTCCACGCCTACCGCATACTGTGGCGTTAGGATCAGGGGTACGCCCCCGTAGATCCGTACCAGATCGAAATACCGCCAGGCCCGGAAGAAGAAAGCCTGAGCTTTCATCCGGTTTTTGGTAGAAGGTTGCAGGGCTCCTTTGCTGACCTCCTCCAGAAACATATTCAACTGCCGGATTTTGGCGTAGTTGTTGGTATTGCTCAGAGCTGTTCCAAAGTCAGCTACGTCATTCGGCTGAATGGTTCCTTCAAAGTATTTGCTTTCTCCGTAAGATTCGTCTGATAAGTTACTGGACGTTCCCCAGGTTCCGCCCCAGGTGGGCAGGTTCTGATCATAGAGGTAGTTCAGACTCAGGTTCGTCAGCGTGGAATCATTGTAAATCAGTTCCGGTGGCGTGGAACCCAGGTCGGTTTTATCCAGAGCTTTCTCGCAGCTGGTCATTAAACCCAGCAGGCTACCAGCCACCATCAGTGTATGTATACCTTTCATTTCGTTCGTCAATTAAAAACCCACATTCAGACCCAGCGAAAACGACCGGATGGTCGGATAGGAATCGTAAGCTCCCTGATACGTTTTATACGTGTAGGGATTGTAAAAATTGATAGGATTGATCGCTACCAAAAACACACTCATACTACCGATACCCATGTTTTTTGCTACTGGAGCGGGTAAGGCGTAGTTGATATTCAAGTTTCGCATCGCGAAGCTGAAGGAGCTTCTAAACCAGAACGCTGAAGCCACACTGTACGAATCTTCGTAAAACGGATCGGGATACGCAGCGTTTGGGTTTTCCGGCGTCCAGTGATCCGTCCAGAAGGAAGGACGGTTTACCGTGGGGCGGGCCCGGGAACGAGCGGAGCCTTCTACCATGGCCTGTCCACCAAAACTACCCCCCATCACTGCGGCCAGCGTAAAGGATTTATACGTTGTGCTTACGTTGAAACCAAAGCTGTAGTGGTTGTCTTCCTTGGGCGTCAGGAAATCCATATCCACGTCTTTCGTGATCTTTCCATCGGGAGCCGTAAACTGACCGGAAGCATCTTTGGGACCGCGAATGTCTTTGTAGTACAGCATCCCGGGTTTAGGAACGACGCCGAAGATGGTGTAACCGGGATTGGCTTCCAGGTACCGATCCACTTCCTCTTGAGAACGGAACATGCCTTCGTATACGTAGCCCTGTAAGCCCATATCGGTTGAGCGGCCAATGGGATCTTCGTAGGTCCCCAGCTTGCCGCGTTCCACGTCCACCCGCATGCGTTTGTTATCACTCCAGGCCAGGAAGGTGTTGATTTTATACGACCAGTCTTTGTTGATTTTGTCCGAATACCCCAATGAAAGTTCAAAGCCAAAGCCATTGACAATCGAGAAGTTTTCGGAAGGCAGCGTCGCCCCCACTGTCAACGGTACGGAAGAAGACAGGGCCGTCAACATATTATACCGGTGATCGTAAAAGCCATCCAGCGAAAACGACAGACGATTTCTGAAAAACTGAGCATCGATCCCGGCGTTGTATTTCATATTGTCATCCCAGCGAATGCCCCGGTTGGCCATGATGTTGTTAGGTACGACGCCCAGGGGACGATCGCTATTCCCACCAAATACGGCACCTTTTCCCACCTGAATTGAGTAGCTGTTTAGCCAGTTATAGGGCTTGGTAGCATCCCCACCAGACAAACCTACGGATCCACGGATTTTCAGAAATTCGACAAAGGATACGCCATTTTTAAAGAAGGGCTCTTCGGACAGCACCCAGCCCAGGGACAGGGAGGGGAAGAAGCCCCAGCGATACTCAGGAGCAAAATTGGTGGAACCATCATAGCGGAGGGCTACTTCGGCCAGATACTTATCGTCGTAATTATAGTTGATCCGTCCGGCATACGACAGCGTTCCAGCCTCCGTTTCGGTTTCCTCGGCGGTCTGGGCACCCGTGGCGTAACGCATGTTGTCTAAGCCGCCAATGATGGGATTTTCCCGCAAACCGGCCAGCATATCCGTATGTCGTTCCGACTGCTCGAAAAAAGCAATCCCCGACACATGATGTTTCCCAAACTGGCGATCGTAATTCAGGTAGCCATTGAACTGATAGCTATCCACGTAACCCGGATTCAGACGAATCTGATCACCATTTTTCAACGGAATCGGATTACCCACAATGTCACCGCCTACAATATGCCGGTGCTCGCCCAGCATACTGAAGTTATAGACGTTGTAGCGGGTACCGTACTGCTTACCGAAGGAGTTGTCCATGGTTTTGCTGTACAATACCCGGGCTTTCAGTCCTTTGATAAACGGCACTTCGTACTCCAGGTTAGCCATCACATTCAGCCCCGTATTTCGGGTCGCCGTGTAGTTGTCGGATCGCTGAATTTCGAAAAAGTGAAAGGACTCCAGGTTGTTCTGGTTCCCACCGGGTTGCAGTACGGGTAAACCATTGACGTACGGAGGATTGAACTGAGATGTGTATAGTAATCCCCGCATATCATTTTCAGTATTTTCTCCACCCTGCTTTAGATAGTACATCCGACGCTGTGACAAGTCTCCACTCAGGATAAACCCGGCTTTCAGGTTTTTGGTAACCTTGATGTCTGTACTAGCCCGGAACGTCCATTTGTTCGCATTGATATTGTCGAAGTTGGCATTCTGATAGTTGTAGGATACCCCCGCGTAATAGGTAGCCCGCTCCGAACCTCCGCTGACGTTCACTGCGTGGCGGGTTAGTGTCGCGGGTTTCCAGGCCATTTCCAGCCAATTGTAATTGTTATTGCGGAAATGGTCCAGTTCGTCCTGCGTGTAGTAAAGCGGATCGTTGGCTGGTTTTCCCTGCGTCCGGTAGTAGTCGTTCAAGTACGTTGCCTGCTCGTACCCATTCATCATCGAGGGCAGGCGAATGGCATCCGTAAACCCAATGGAACCGCTGTAATTAACTTTCGGAGCACCCGCTTTTCCGCGTTTAGTGGCTACTACGACCACCCCCTGGTTGGAACGGGCACCGTAAATGGCAGCGGCGGCATCTTTCAGTACCGAAATAGCTTCTACTTCCGAAGCATCCAGTACGTTGAAATCATCTTCCGTACGAACGACGTTATCAATAACGTAAAGGGGACGTACCGTTCCGCCATCTTTCGACAGTACAATCGGATTCCGAACGGTTATTCCGCCATTATCGCCGGGCCGCCCGGTTCCCCCCGAGACGTTTACGCCGGGCAACTGGCCCTGCAAAGCCGCCGACAAACTACCTACCGGCAACTGCTGAATGGCCTTCATATCCACCGGAGCGACAGCTCCCGTCAGACTTACCTTCTTCTGCGTACCGTATCCTACCACCACAACCTCGTCGAGTGCGGCATCGTTATCCTCCATCTGTACCAGAAAGTTCGTCCGTTTGGCTACGGCTACCTCCAACGTTTTATAGCCAACGCTACTGAAAATCAGGGTCTCCTCACCCGTAGGCAGGTTCAGTCGGAATACCCCTTTTGCATCCGTTACGGTACCGGAACTGGTTCCCTTGATGGCCACGCTTACCCCTACCAAAGGCATACCTTTCGCATCTTGAACAGTACCCGTCGTATGAATGAATACCGAAGCTTTGCTAGCCGTGGGGTGTTTGAGTTTAGGGTCAGCATAAACATAGTCTACGCATCCCACAAAACCGGGTAATAATGTACAAATGACCCTTACAATTTTTTTCATAAGATGTTTGAGGCGTAAAGAAATAGCATCATAGTATAGCAGGAAGACCTTTACTTAGTTAAGCTTATTTTTTTCACGGGCAATACGTTCCTCCCAAGCCTTGCTGGCTTGTTTCATATCAATTCCTGAAGCCGATAGGTAGTTATTAATCTTACCCTTGTATTTGCCAAACCAAGCGTGTTTCTTATTCGAAGACTCAGCATCCATGGCACGTTCACGAGCCTCCGTCAAGTACGCCAATATTTGCTTTTTTTGATTTTCCGTTAATTCCGGTAGCATTTCCTGATAACCTTTGTACGTAATAGGCAATACACCATAAGTCATACCATCTTTCACCGCTTCTATTTGTTGTTGAGAAAGCACTCTTTTCAGCTTGGATAAATATGAAGAATGGGCTTTTTCTAAAGCACTCATTCGCTGTTCTTCAGTCTGCTTAATTTTAGTTTCTTGTATTTCTTTGGAAAGATCCGTTGCTACTTTAATTTGTTTAATTTGAGCATTGTATAGGTCATGCGTTGTATTCAGCTGCCGATACTGCTCAACAATAATGTCTCGTACTTGTACTGAATCAGGCGTATGTAACGTGGCAACAATTTTATCAGCTCGTTTCGTAATAGTCCGGGTATAAGCTTCAGCATCCTGTTGCGTAGATTGAGCTTTCAATCCCAGACTAATGCCCACAAGTACAGTAATGGTTACAAAGATTTTTTTCATCTGAATCAATACAAGTAAAATCGTTTCTACAAAGAATACACCTCCTACCTCAGCCCTTACATAAAGTCTTTTATTATAATAAACACCCTTACTTTAGTCCCGATTTGCAGGAATACAAATTCTTAATTATTAAAGAAATACATTAGTTTAAATCTTCTTATCTCGTAAGACTCTATGAATATTTCGCTCAAGACATATTTGAATAGTACAAATTTTGCACTTTCTAATCATACAACAGTCCTAATTCTTATCAACTTGTTATAGGAAATTATCATAGAATTCATTTGAATTATTATATTTGTATTTACCTAAGTTATCAAGTACTACTCTGAATGAAAGTCGGAAAGTCTTTTTATAAGAAAGATTATACATGTCTGTAATTCAGACAATTACAGAC
Source organism: Siphonobacter curvatus (assembly GCF_002943425.1). NCBI lineage: Bacteria > Pseudomonadati > Bacteroidota > Cytophagia > Cytophagales > Cytophagaceae > Siphonobacter > Siphonobacter curvatus. Next base: position 1,378,666 of record NZ_PTRA01000001.1, on the reverse strand, counting down.
ATGACCATAAAAAACACATTACTAAAATATTTTAGTAATGTGAGCATGTTTTGTTCAATTGATAGATAGCTGGAAAGGGCAAGATTTGACAGGATTGCCAGTCAATCCTATTAAGTGTCCTACTGACGGGCCTAAACCTCTAAGAAAACTGATTAACGCCTTGCGTACATGAAGCCTCTATTTCATAAAGTCCCCGTAAAACTGGAGAGTTCCTTCAGCATTCGTCACGACATTAAACCTAATTTTGGTACGATTTGGCATTACCACCCCGAGTTGGAATTACACTACGTAGTAAAAGGCGAAGGCGTTCGATTCATCGGTGACAATATCAGCAACTTTTCGGAAGGTGAGATTGTACTGTTAGGCGAAAACTTACCGCATACCTGGCGTTGTAAGGAAGAATATTATCAGTCCGATTCAGAGTTGAATGTTGAAGCGATTGTCATTCATTTTTTACCCGATTGCTTGGGTGATTATTTATTGAAACTACCAGAAGCTTATTTAATCCCTAAATTATACGAGAAGGCCAAACGCGGCATGGTGATGAGCGGATCAGTAAAAGAAAAACTGATTGAATTAATGTACGCCGCTACAACTGCAACAGATCTCGATAAAATTATTCTTTTGTTGAAGATTCTAAAAACATTAGCGGAGACAGACGAATACACCCCTATCGTAAGTAGTCAAAGTGCATTTTATCAATCCAATGATATGGATACGCAGCGACTGAACAAAGTTTGTGCGTATACACTGACGAATTACAAAAAAGATATCACACTGGAAGAAATCTCATCCATCAGTAATTTGAGTGTAACTTCCTTTTGTCGGTACTTTAAACTATTAACCAACAAGACCTACTATGACTTTTTAATTGAAATACGAATTAGTCACGCCTGCCGGGCTTTGGTCGAGAATAAAGTACCGACGGAAGTCATTTGTTTTGACTGCGGATTTAACAATGTTTCCAACTTTTACCGGCACTTTAAAAAAGTAACGGGCGTCACACCATTAGAGTACAAACGCAAGTATTTACACCGCGTAAATTAAACGAATCCTAGTACACGGCTTTCAAATCCAGTTCTCCCTTCAACTGACTATAATTCGCATATAAACGTTCCACTTCTTTATAAATCTCAGGGGTCAATACGCCTACGTTACGTCGCGTAAATGTTGAAATAGTTAGTCCCCGTTTTTGCAGGAAATATTTGGAAACGATGGGGTATACGTTGTGCATCACATCCATGTTATCAATTAAAAACTGTTGGACTTTCTGTACTTCCTCATCCGAAGAATTATAGTTCTCGCAAAGCCAGACGATCAGCTCCGGCGAAAAGTTACCCTGAATGCAAGACAACCCCGCCGAACCGGCCTTAAGCGAATCTACTGCGTGAACCATATACGCATCGTATAAACCAAAATGGGCCTTGTCGGTAACGCTCAGTTTTTCCTTTACCTGCTTCAGATCCAGGCAAGTATCCTTGTGGTAAATGACCCGCCCCGTGCCGACGAAGCTCCGGAGTTGTTCCGGAGAGATTAGACGCTTATACGGTACCGGACATTCGTAAAAACCCAGTGGAATGTGATCGGTCAGATTCAATAATTCCGCTACACGATCGTTAAATACCTCATCCGAATCCCGTTCATCGGCTAATAAGCCCGAAATCAAAATTACGGCATCGGTACCCAGGTCGTGTACCCGTCTCACAAACTCGGCCTGCTGTGGAATGGGTCCGCCAAAGGTTCCCGTGGCTACCACCGGAACGGATCCCTGGGTTACTTCCAGCACGTGAGCAATGACCGCCAGCCGTTCTTCATCGTTTAGCTCAAACATTTCGCTGGACAGGCAGTTGGCGAACAAGCCGGAGGCTCCGGCTTCCAGGTAGAAATTCGTCAGTTTCGTCAGAGCCGGAAAGTCAATCGAACCGTCGTTCTGAAAAGGCGTAAGCATCACGGGGATGAATCCCTTCGTAGTAGTCTTCATGTTTTGGAGAAATGTTTAAATCTTTATAGCAACAGGCACAGAGCCGCCAGCAAGGAGACGACTACGGGTTTTTTAGAAATTTTCGTGGGTATAAATCGGGTCAGCAACAGTCCGGTCAGGAAGATCGCCAGGGTACCAATCACGATGATCATATTCTGATGCAAGGGACTGCGAAGAAATTCGTATTCTTCCGGGAAATGCGGCGAAAAGGTCATCCAGATAATGACGAGTATGCCGATGAGCGTAGCCGTAATGGCCTCATGGTTACGGGTTTGCCGACTGATAATTCCCAGCAGAAACAGCCCTAGCATACCCGCCGCGAAAATACCCGAGAGCGTCCACCAGATGTCGAGAATACTCTTTACGCCAATCATGGCGATCCCCGCTCCCAGCCCCAGCATGCCCGCCACCACCGTTGCCAGGTGGAGCAACCGCAGGCTTTGTTTACTGCTGACATTCGGGTTGATGTACCGTTTGTAAATGTCCTCGGAAAATACCGTTGCCGACGCATTCATGCCCGAACTGATGGTACTCATCGCGGCGGAAAGAATTGCCGAAACGATCAATCCGACCAGTCCCGTTGGAATTTTGGTCACCATAAAATGCGGCATCACCTTGTCGCCGTAATCCGAAGGTTTCAGGTTGGCCAGGGCCTGTGCTACGCTCGTACCACCCGTTGCCTGCTCTTGGGCTACCTGCATTTTGACGGCCAGCAATAACTCGGGATGAGCTTCATAGTACGCAAACAGACAGGAACCAATCACAAAAAACAGCAGCGAAGCCGGAATATACAGCACCACGCAAAGCCACAGGGAGCGGGAAGCTTCGCGGGCCGACGAGGTAGTATGGTATCGCTGAATGTAATTCTGGTCCATCCCGAAGTTGTTCAGGTTGATGAAAAATCCGTACAACAAAACGACCCAGAAGGAAGACTGCGTGAAATCCAGCGAGAAAGTACCCAGACTGAATTTATCGTATGACTTTCCGATTTCAACGATTTTAGGCACGCCACCCGGCATTTCCCGGATAATCAGGTACAGAATGATCAGGGCACCGAGGGTCTTGATGACGGCCTGTACTACTTCCGTCCAGATAACCGCTTCGATCCCTCCCAGCACCGTATAAATGATAATACTGATCCCCATGACGATCATGATCATTTCCATGGAATACCCCGTCAGGGCCTGTAAACTCAAGGCAATGCCGAAAAAGATGGAACCCATGCGAGCCAGTTGCGTCAGCAGGAAACAGACCACGGCGTAGGTACGGGCCCAACTGCCGAACCGATGTTCGAGGTGGGTATAAGCTGAGATTTCACCCGTTCGCCGGTAAAAAGGTACAAAGTAACGCGAGGCCGTATACGCTGCCAGTGGCATGGATAGACTAAAGACGAAAGCATTCCAGTTGCCGCCAAACGCTTTGCCGGGTACGCCCAGAAAGGTGTTACTACTCAAAAACGTTGCGTAGATGGACATCCCAATGGCCCAGCCGGGGATCATGCCGGAGGCTTTGGTGAACTGTTCCGCGTTTTTGTTTTTCCGTGAAAAATAGAATCCTACCGCAATCATGGCACCCAGATATAGAGCGATAACCGTAAGATCGATTAGAGGCAAATTTTTCATAACAATCGGTAGAGGTCTGTACCTAATAAAGTCTGCTTTTCTGCCGCCCGTACAGTACGCAGCTTCCCATTTTTTTGCCTTTCGCCGGTAAAAAGCCCTCAAATGGCGACGAAAAGGCTATATGCTTCGAAGCACTCCCGGTTTTACCCTATTCTTTCTGACAAAGTTACTATGGTACTTTCCGGATTATTTATATGATTCTTACATCAAATTATAGCATCTTATCCTTACTGAACATCCAGTGCATCCAGGTATAAACGGTCCGCATCCAGCGTTTTCAGACGCAGCGTGTAGGTACCCGCATTGATCATCGTTCCTGTATTCGTAGTGGCGTAGGTCCATTTGCCGGGTTTAGACGGTTCCAGCTCCAACGTTTCGGCGGGCTTCACCAACGTACCGTCTTTGAGGATCAACTCAACACTCACTTTTAATGCTTTCTGAGCTGGATTATGGTACTTGAGCGTGAGGGAATACGTATCGGCCACCCCCACGGCAAGGATCCATTCCAACGTATCACCGCTGGCTTTTTTAAAGACCATCCGCTCTTTGTCGAGGAAGACCTCCTTACCCACGCCCTGACCTATGGGTTGGGCCTGCGTGGCTTTGTAACTCGTGGCTGCTTTCAGATCGTAGGCGGGTTCAAGGGTGTACACAGGTAGTGCGGCCAGCCAGGAGCCCGCCGCCGCCATCAGCTTTTCATTCGCCTGCATTCGTTTGCGAACGAGCGAATACTGCCGGGGTTCATCGGTCGTCAGGAACGTGTCCGTGGCTTCAAAACCGGAAGGTGGTAATGCCGACGCGGGTACAGCCAGAAACACATCTGCCGCTTCCGTGACCTGTACCGTTGCGGCTTCGTTCCGCTTCCGTTTTAGCCAGGTGGCTCCGTACAGATGAGAGGGTAGCGAAACGGCCCGTGTGGTTTCGTCAGCGAACAACCCATCCCCCGTATCCAGCCAGGATTCAACGCTTCCCTGTGTACTTTTCAGGATGGAACTCGATTGCTGGGTAATTACAGATTTGGTATCCAGAGCCGCAATGGCAATAGCCGAGATGACCGCCTGAGCGGATGGTACGTGGGGAAAAGAAACCTTCAATTGCCCGCCCCGCACCCGTACGCGTAGCGTTTTTTTCAGCAGAGCATCATGGCCCACTTCCTTCCAGATGTCCAGATTTTTAAGGCGTACCTCGTCGTTGATGGCGACGTCAAACAATCGCCAGCCTGTGGCATCGAGTCCGCCGCCGGTGCCGTACCAGGGTTCGATAAAGTACAGTTCCACCTGATAGTCGCCGTCGGGTACGTTGAAATGATAGGCCAGTTGGTCACGTCCGTAGCGAAAGGTCTGGAAAAGTTTAGGGTCGGACGTACCGCGAATGGGATCAAACGTTCGCCGCTGACTGGCAAAGAAGGCGGGCATGCCCGGATAGTGTTCAGTCCAGGAAGTAGACCCCCAGGCGTTTGTCTCCGTTTTTCGCTGATCGGCGTACCAGACCTTTTTCTGGACATCGGTGTACGTCGGTCCGCCGCAGTTGACCCGGTACAGGTAGCGTAGTCCAGATGTGGAGGCGGCCGTTACTTTCCCGGTTACTTCCGAAAGATGCGGAGCTTCGGGCAAATGATTCAGGACTACCACGTCCGTAGCCACCGCTTTGCCCTTGACGTATCCTACGGCGTAGAGGGTATTCGTTTGAATGTCGGCTCCGTCCCACTGAAAATGCGTCCCTACCCCCTGCCGCGTTTTCCGGCCCAGCGAACGGTGGTTCACATCATTGAAGAGTTCCACCGCATCGCAATTGGAGTAAACGATGAGGCTATCTTTCCTGCCCGGCGTCGTCCAGCGGTTCGGCCAGGTATGCGACACAATGTAGACCATCGGCTCGGTTTCTTTGGGAGCGTAGTTGGACCGGAACAGGTAAAAGGCATCCGTCGGTTCTTCCCAGGCCGTGAACAGCCCTTTGTAATTCACGGGGCCGATTCGGTCCAGTTCCCGCAGCCCTTCGCCACCCTGTACGCGACCGGGATTATCGTGCGAATTGAGCAACCAGAAAAAATGCCCGGCCGTGCGATCCCGTACCGATTCCGCCAGCCGGATTTTGGTTTCCATCAGGTCCGTCATGCGGTTTTCGCTGAATACGCCACGGCCTTCCGTATGCTGGTCGATGGTTCGCCAGGCTCCGTATTCACCCACCAGAATCTGCCGTTTCAGGTCTTCGCCGTACTGTTGCGGATCGCCGCCGTAGGTACCCGTCCAGTTCTGCGGCACGTCCCAGTCGGTACCTTTCCCACCGTTACAGGTCGTGATTTTTCGCTGGGAAGAAGCCGTCGGATCGAGTTGCCGGATCAGCTCGCTACATTCCCGGGCGAAATCCTCGGGAAGCGTACTTTCATTTTCGAGTCCCCAGAGAATGATCGATGGACTGTTCCGCCGCTCTTTCACCCAGTCGATCAGCAACCGTTTGAAATTTTGGCGAAAGGCGGGCGTATCGTACCAGATGTGTGCGGCCATTTGCGGCCACCAGAGAATACCGGCTTCGTCCCAGTACAGATGATAGCGAAGGTTATGGGGTTGATGAGCATCGCGAAAGGCATTGAACCCAACGGCTTTGACCTGACGTACCCGGGTACGAATCTGCTCTTCACTAAACGCGTGACTGTTTCCCAGCAAATGTTCATATTCGGCTACGCCATTGATGAAGACTGGTTGGCCGTTGATGCGTAAGCGGGTTTTCGCGTTAAGACTCAAATCCCAGCTCACTTGCCGGATGCCGTAGGATGTGGTCAGTTCATCGATTCGCTGGCCCTCTTCCAGCACCTGCGTCACGAGCCGATAGAGGTACGGCTGCTCGGGTGACCAGAGCTGTGGACGCGACACGGAAAGATCTGGTGACGCAAGCGTTACCGTTTCTCCGGCTTTTAAATTCAGTTGCTGTTCGACTTTGGTTACGGCTTTGCCTGAACGATCCAGCAGTTGCTGCACGACCGTCAGAGTACGGGGCCGGGTACCGTAGTTTTTGATTTCACTCCGAACGTGCAGGTTCGCCGCCGTAGCCGAAACGCTCGTATCATTCCAGACGTGTACCCCAAAGGGTTCAATTCGTACGTCACGGGTCACGATGAGCTGCACCGGACGAAAGATACCCATTGGCTGGGAGCCTTCCGAGAAACCCCGCTCGCTGGAACTACCCCCACTCACCCAGGGTAAATCCTGAATCTGATCGGGATGATCGGCCCGTACGGCCAGCAGATTGGTTTGATTGTTGAGACGAATAACGTCCGTAATATCCAAAGTGAACGATGTCCGTCCCCCCGCATGGTAGCCTATCTTTTTTCCGTTGAGCCAGATGGTGGCGTACGAACCTACGCCTTCAAAAAACAGAAAGAATCGTTTTCCCGCCGCGGCTTCCTGCACCGTGAAGGTTTTGCGATACCAGGCTACGCCGTAGCGATTGCCGTTAACTTTCCGGCGATAGCCACCGTACTGATCCCAGTTGTGGGGCACCTGCACGGTTTTCCAGGACTGAGCCTTGAAGTTACTTCGGTAAAAATCCGGGTGTGCCGTGGTATCGTCCGTGGCGGTGGACTGCCAGTTCGCCTGCAGGGAAATTTCTTTTCGCGACTGCCCTCTGGCCGTGAAGGTCAGGAACAGACTCAGTAGGATGAGTTTTGAATGCATCGATTCCAAAGGGGAAGTACGTCCGATCCACGCGGGCCGGACGGATGGGTAGGAACGGCTGACTGAAACGCTTTACTTCTGCTTTTCCAGCTTGCCGTTGAAGGTATAGGCTTTGCCCTTTTCCGTCGTGAACTTCACTTCTTTCGAGCCATACTGCAAAACGCAGGGCTGCCCGGCCAGCGAACGGACCGTTACCGTCGTCAGCTTGCCCTGTTTCCAGGAAAAATCCAGCTCAAAACCACCCCTGGCCCGGATTCCCCGCAGGTTTCCCTCGGCCAGTACTGCGGGCAAAGCGGGCAACAGATCAATACCAGAACTATGGCTTTGCAGCAGCATTTCAGCCATTCCCGCCGAGCCACCAAAGTTGCCATCGATCTGAAACGGCGGGTGAGCATCGAAGAGATTGACGTACGAACCACCCGCTCCAGATACCGGACGCAGCAGCATTTTGACAAGTTGCAGAGCGTGTTCGCCCTCGCGAAAACGAGCCCAGAAATTGATTTTCCAGGCCAGACTCCAGCCCGTTCCTTCGTCGCCCCGGTACAGCAGCGACTGCCGGGCAGCCTTCATCACGTCGGGCGTTTTTTCCCAGCTAATGTCATCGCCCGGATGTACGCCCCAGAGGTGCGATACGTGGCGGTGATGATTGGTCGTATCGTCCTTGTCTTCCAGCCATTCCTGTAATTGCCCGTACCGCCCGATTTGATTGGGGGCCAGTTGCTGGAGTTGGGTTTGCAGGGTTTTGCGGAAGGTTTCGTCCGTACGCAGGCGTTCGCTGGCCTGAATGCAGTTTCGAAACAGGGTGCGAATGATCTGATGATCCATCGTGGGCCCGGCGACTAACCCACCGTTCTCGGGCGAGTTAGAAGGCGTACTGATCAGCCAGCCCGTTTTTGGGTCTTTTACCAGGAAACCCGTAAAAAACAGAGCGGCCTGTTTCATCAGCGGATACGCACGATTTTTCAGAAAACCCAGATCCTGGGTATACTGAAAATGTTCCCATACGTGCTGACTCAGCCAGCCGGCTCCCGTTACCCAGATGCCGTGATTGGAGGCATTGATGGGAGCCGTTCCCCGCCACAGATCCGTATTGTGGTGCAAAACCCAGCCCCGAGCGTTGTAATGGAGCTTCGCCGTTTGCGTACCCGTCTGGGCGAGTTCATCCATCATCCGAAACAGCGGCTCGTGCTGGGCCGACAGGTTGAGTACCTCGGCCGGCCAGTAGTTCATTTCGAGGTTGATGTTGGTCGTGTACTTGCTGCCCCAGGGGGGAGCCAGCAGGTCGTTCCAGAGTCCTTGCAAATTGGTGGGTTGTCCGCCCGGTCGGGAACTGGAAATCAGCAGATACCGTCCGTACTGCATGTACAGAGCCATGAATGAAGGATCAGGTGCGTCCGAAAAGCGGGCCAGTCGCTGATCGGTCGGCAGTTTCTGGTCAGTGTTAGCCCCCAGTTCCACCGAAAACTTCTGGTAATAAGGCTGGTATTCCCGCAGGTGTTCCTGTCGTATTTGAGCGTAGGTTTGTCCGGTTACCCGCTGCATCGTTTGTTCACAGGCGGCCACCGGATTCCCCGAAACATTCTGATAATTAACGAAATTCGTAGCCGCCGTCAGGTACAGCGTCACTTCGTCGGCTCCCTCGATCACCACTTGATTCGACTCGATGCGACGGGTCCCTTTCTTCGTTTCCACTCGCAGGTAACTTTCCCCGCGAAGGGCTCCGTTTCGTACCTGTACGGCCAGAGCCAGCGTTTGTTCGTCGATTTTCCGTACGCTATACTTGGCATGTGGACTGCTCAGAGCCGCCGTCAAACTGATGCGTCCCGGCTGACTGGCCGTCAGGTGAATCGCCAGTACGCCTTTCGGCTGACTCGTCAGGTATTCGCGGGTGTAGGTCACGTCGGCTACCTTGAACTGCGTCCGGGCTACTGCCTCATTCAGGTTCAGTTCGCGACGATAATCCGTTGAGTTCGTTAGATTTTTGAAGGTCAGGTTGAGATTACCAAACGGCTGATAATCGGCCTGATAGTGGGGTACGGCGGGCGCTTCGCTGTTCTGGATAAAATACTTCCAGTTACCGTTCAGGGAAAGCTTCTCGGAGCTATTAGCCGGGTACAGAGCCAAATGACGAGTCGTATCCTTGTACCCCGCAATCCCGCCTTTGTCGAAGTAATTGATCACCTGAATGGCCAGTACATTCTTGCCGGGTTTCAGTATATCGGCGGGAATCTGATACTTACGAGGTTCGGTACTGTTCGTCGTCCCCACCAATTTTCCATTGACGTAGGTAACATCGTAATCGCGAACGCGGTTGAGGTCGAGCGTCAGGGCTTTTCTCTGCCAGTTTACGGGTAAGGTAAACGTGGTCCGAAACCAGACGGCTCCGTCCAGGCCTTCGAAGCCTACCGTTTCCCAACCTTCGTAGGCGGGTACGGGCATGGTTTTCCAGTCCGAATCGTCATAGGCCGCTTCCGCCGGATTTCCTTGTACGCCCTTGCCCGCCTTCACCGACGCCAGCCATTCTTCCTTGCGGCCCTCGTTACTTTTCAGTCCCATGAAATGGGCTTCGGCTAATTGCTCGGCTTCTTTCTGCTTGCCTTCGGCCAGTAATTTGCGGATTTCGGGCAAATACGCCGCCGCTCCGGACCGGGCGTGGGCACGCGGTTCACCCGTCCATAGCGTGGACTCGTTGAACTGAATGCGATCGTTCTCGATCCCTCCGAAGACCATGGCTCCCAGTCGCCCATTCCCCAGCGGCAAGGCGTCTGTCCACTTGACGGCGGGCTTGGTGTACCACAACTGATACGACTGAGCCTGAGCCGTGTATCCCAGCAATAACAGTAAGAAAATGCGTAATTTCATGCGTATACCCCAACAATTTAGTTCCGTACTACATCTTCCCTCACCTCGTTCGACTTCCAGACGGGCGTTTTTACGCCTTTAAACTGGTTGCTTTCCAGCGTGATATTCCGGCTATCGGCTCCCTTGATTTTCAGGTATACATCGGTACCGGCCGCTGGAAAGGCATTCGTAATGAAGGCATCGCGAACGTTGGTCAGGTCCAGCACGGGTGTATCAGCGTGTGGTGTGTAGGTCTTCACCGCGTTGACTTCCAGCGTCTGTACATTTTCGGCCTCAATGGCCGGACCGGTTTGGGTACTGACCTTGACGTTATGAAAGGATACGTCTTTGGCTGCTTTGATCAGAAATCCGGTTTTGGCCCGAATCTGAAGGTCCGTGAAGCTGACGTTTTCAATGGGCATTTCCTGCAATCCGTTCAGATAACCCGCCCGGTTCACCTCGGCGGTGATGTTACTGAAGTGAATATTCCGGAAGGCGGGTGTCCGCTCGGAAACGGGTTCGGGATCGGTCTTGGCGTACTGCATATCGAGCACAATGGCCTGATCCCGAATGTTTTTCATGATGATATTGTCCACGCGAATGTCTTCCACCACGCCCCCCCGGCCGCGAGCGGTTTTGATCCGAATGCCCCGATCCGTACCGTCGAATACGCAGTTGGAGATCGCGATTTTCTTCACGCCACCCGACATTTCGCTGCCGATCACCACGCCGCCGTGCCCCGAAAGCATGGTACAGTTAGTGATGGTATGGTTTTCGGCCGGAACGTTCATTTTGCGACCCGCCCGGTCCTTGCCCGACTTGATGGTGATGCAATCGTCGCCCACGCTGATGTGGCAATTGGAAATGTGTACGTATCGGCAGGATTCGGGGTTGATGCCGTCCGTATTGGGGGAAGGCGGATTGTTAATCGTAACGCCCGTGACGGTTACGTTTTCGCAGAATTCCGGATTAACCGTCCAGAACGGCGAGTTCCGAATGGTGATGCCTTCGATCAGTACGTTTTTGCAGTGCATGAACTGTATAAAGGGAGGCCTCAGAAAACCCCGCTCCACCCAGCCCGGCAGATCGGGCCGCAGAATGTCTTTGTTGAGGCGGTGAAACTCATCCTGCCACTTCGAACCCGGCGAATTTTTGACGTGTATTTCCGAATACGCCCACCACTTTTTGCCGTGCCCGTCAATCAGTCCGCGACCCGTAATGGCAATGTTTTCGGCCCGGTTGGCGTAAAAAAGCGGCGAGAAATTCGTTACGTCCGTCCCTTCCCAACGCGATTCGACCATGGGCAAATAGGCGTCGAAATTATCCGTAAAGTGGATTTCGGCACCCGCGTCGATCTGGATGGTGATGTTACTTTTCAGGTGAATCGGTCCCGTTTTGTATTTCCCCGGGGGGAAGTATACGGTGCCACCGCCCTCCTTCACGGCGGCGGCAATGGCTTTCTGAATGGCCTGCGTCGCCAGGGAACTGCTGTCTTTTTTAGCTCCGTAGGCCGTCACGTTGAAGTACTGCTGAGCCTGCGTCGTTCCGGCGATCAGTACGCAGGTCAATACGGTGAGAAGTGTTCGCATGATTGCTTCGTGTTACGCGTTAAAGCCGGGTCTGAATGGCTTTCAACTGTTTTCCGTGGTAGACTTCCTTGCCATCGGCCCATACCCGGAAACCTTTGCCTTTGCCGTATTTTTTTCCGGTTTTATCCCAGAGAATCGTCAGCGTTTTGCCGTGGTAGGGCACCCGGTCCAGGCAGAACCAGTCCCATCGTTTTTCTTCGAGGAGTGGTTTGATTTCCAGCGTATCGTCCGAGCGGGGTTTCAGTCCAATCAAATCGTTAATGACCAGATCCGCGAACCCGGAGTGGTTGTAGAATTTACTGCGGGGATCGTCGCCCTTCAGCCATTCCCCGTTCTTTTCATCCTGATATTCACCGAGGTATAGCTTGCCGTTCATGACGTGCGAATCCGCGTATCGGCGTAATTCATCGAAGAATTGAGCTCGGCTGACGGTTTTATTATGCTGGTAATCCGTCAGAAAATGCGACAGGGCTTTCAGGGTTTGCGTCGTGGCGAAGGGCCAGAGTGGACCGTCCCACTCGCAACCGTGTCCCGAACCGTGCGTCCGGAAACCGGGATGGCGGCGTTCGGCCGTGGTCAGACCCCAGGGGGCCTTAAATCCAGTCGTATCGCCAAGCTGTTTCCAGGCGGCGGCGTATTTAGGACTATCGTCGGGCAGATTGAAGTACCAGGGAATGAATCCGATGGCTTCGCGGGCATTGGCAAAGGTTCCGTTTTCCAGTTTCACCTCGAAAAATTGATCGGCGTCGTTCCACAAGGTCTGCTGCGTCAATTGCTTCAGTTGCAAGGCTTTTTGCAGATAGGTTTCTCGCAGCGTATCGTTTTTCAGCAATTGCCCCAGAGCGGCCAGGGCTTTGGCGTTGCCGTACATGTAACTGTTGATGGTGGGCCGTACGTTTTTCACTTTCCGCCCCCCACTGATGGATTCCTCCATGGCATCTTTTACGTCGTGCTGCCAGAAGAGCTGATTGGGCAATTGCCGCTCCGACTCCCAGCGACGGTAGTCAGCAGCCAGAGCGGGGGTAACTTTCCGAACAAAAGCCTCGTCTGTATTGACCAGATACCGCTGGTACACGGCGTCGGCGAGCCAGCTGCTGAAGGAATGGAACCGCTGTACGGTATGCTTGGGATCGACGTACAGCCAGAAGGAAATGTACTCGTCGATGTACTGCGGATTGCGGAGCCAGCGGCCTTCGTACACGTGGTGTCCCAGGGCACTACTGATGGCATTGTGCTTTCCGGCGTGTTTCACTGGCGTAATGAATTCCGTGAAAATGAATCCGTCGGGCGTTTGCTTGAGGTGTTTGCGGAAGGCCCACCAGCGATAGTAATACAGCTGCGTAAGTACGGAATCGGGACTATCGAAGTACGGAATGTTTTGGCAAAGCCAGGCCTGCGACTGGGCGTTGGGAACGTAGTTTTTCACGGCCTCTTCGTCAGCCGCGTTGAAGGCCGTTACGTATTTCTGAAGAGACTGATCCGTTAATACGTGTTGAGCGAAGGTGCTTAGACTCAGACAAGCGAGCATTCCGCTAATTAGGTACTGACGCATAGAGAAGCTTGTTTTCCTGGGATGTGCCAGAAGTTATAGTCCTGGTTACTTTTGTTGAACTCTCTCGGAGTTGGGTTAATCGGTTTATTCGAATAACCAGTCGATGTTTTTTTGATTACCGGCCAATCCGCCGTCGAATACCGGAATTTCCTGAGCCCCTTCCACAAAACCCAGCAGTACGCACTGGCCCCGACCCAGGTGTAAGGTATGATTACCGGGAGCAAACGTGAACGCATGTACGTGTACGGGCGGGAAGCCTTCGATCTGGATAGCGTTGGAAATCTTGATTTCCGCCTGCCCGTAATCGTTGGCACTGGCGTCGGTTTCCAGCTCGGGTGCCCACAGGTACGCCGGATTTTTTTCGTTGTAAAAACCCACTAGCAGTTTCACGAGCTTATCGGTACGGAAGGTCAGCGTGGTACGCTCCGACCGCTGCTGTTTCTTACTCATTTTCAGGCCTTTCAGATCTTTTAGTTCAGGCGTCAGAGCGACGATTTTTGCCAGCGTATCGGCGTAAATGCTTTCGCCCGCTTTTACCGGGAAGTAGCTGGCGTTCGTCAGTTGGACCGTCGCGGGTTTAAAAGCCAGTCGCTGCTGAGCGGTGGCCCCCGTATGAGCTTTGAGCGAGTCAATCTTCCGTTCGAAGGTCCGGAGTTCCTTTTCAAAAACGGGCAGCATTTCGTACCAGTTTTTGTACGTCGCGTTGACGCCCCGCATCGGAATTTTCCGCTGGGCCGTTTGCATACTGTTGGCGTAGAGATAAGTATCTTTCGTCAGTTTCGTTAGCTCCGCGTAATGAGCCACGCTCGATTTTAGCAGCGGTAAGGCTTTTTCCAGATCCTCGACTTTGCCGGAATACTTGTAGCGTAGCACCGCCACAGCCGCCCGGGCTTTGTCGGCGTAAAACTGAGCCATGGCGTTCTGTGCGTAGACATCGTTTCGTAACCGCTTAAATTCTTCCTGATCTTTGGTGACGGCGGGCGTCGCTTCGTCAATGGCTCGCACGGCTTTCTTTCCGTGTTCAACCACTTCCTCCGCTACCCGAATCGGCGTTTCTCCAAGGTGCTTCTCCTGCTTCGCTTCTTTTTCCGCGTACTCAATGATCATCTCGCCCTCGGGAGCTTCCGATTCGTACAACAGCGTGAAGAGGCCGTACCGCCAGGGGTTGATGAGTTGCGTCATCAGCATACCCAGCGTGAGCGTTTGACGGTTGCCGTCGGTGATACCGTACCGCCGTAACAATTTCGGTGAAATCTCGCCCGTTTGTTCGTAGGCTTCCAATACGGCCTTGCCTTTTTCCAGCGGCAATCCGTATTTCTGAGCCAGCTCATGGCCCCAATACGCGACTTCTCCCGCCCGATCGCGATTGGCTTTCCAGGCGTAGCGAGCCCAGGTCTGGTACCAAATCCAGTCGCGGTCGACCTGTAGCAAACGTTTGGGTGCGGCATCAGCGGCGTAGGGCCAGTCCCAGTACGAAGCCTGCGGGTACAGGTGCAAACCATTGGCTCCGTAAACGTTGTGCATGGCCTGTACGGACTTTTGCACGAAGTCCGCCGAACCGTAGCGGAAAGGCTCCAGATTGGCCAGAATGTGGACGTTTTCAATGTGTACCGTACCGATATTACTCAACGTGCGGTGCAGCTCGGCCCACTTTCCCCGGGGAGTATACGTCGTCAGAGCCTCGCCGTTAAATTTCGCCATCGTGTACAGATTCTTGTACAAAGGCAAGGCTGATTTCATAACGCGGGGAGCATCCGTATCGTGAGCCCGCAGTACAATGGGCGGTTCGGTTTTCTGTCCAATCGTTTTTAAACCGTCCTGTACGCCGGGAATGATGGTCTTCGTAAACCAGTCCACATCGTCCTGCCCTACGCCTTCCATGGCTTCGCCCAGGGTGATGAGCAAACCAACATTGGGGTACTTGGCCACGAAAGCAGTGATGGATTTCCGCGTGTAATCGGCCATGAGCGGCGTGATGGGTCGCTCCCGATCCTGCGTTTTCAGGTTATGTTTTTCGGCGAATGGTTTCGACAACAGAATGTTATAAAACATCTGAATCACCCAGATGCCGCGTTTATCCGCTTCCTGCGTCAGGAAACGGAACATTTCTTCATTTTTTTTAAACGTCGCATCGTCCACTTCTACGGCGTACGGGTATTCCTTGAGTTTCACCAGGGAAGCAAAGGGGTGGCCGTTCCAGAGATACAGGGAGTTATAGCGGTTTTCCACCATCATATCCAGGTACTGAATCCACAGCTCTTTGTCGTAAAACCAAGGGAACGTTTCGGGCGTATACGGATACTCATACACCGTACGTCCCGGCAGATAGTACGGTTTCTGGATGCCAATGCAGGTACCCCGCAGCACCATTTCGGGCTGGTCGGTCAGATGCAGGGTTTCGGGTAGTTGGGGTTGCAGACGGGAAGCCAGCTCCAGACATCCGTACAGGGCTCCGGAAGCGTCGCTGCCTTTGATGAACCAGGGCTGCCCTTTTTCTTTGTGCAGGACGAACCCCTCCTTGCCGCTTTTTTCGGTAACGGACTGAACCAGAACGTCACCGGCAATTCCAATACGAATTTGTGACGGGTCGGCTTTTAGCTGATCCTTGCGGACCAGGGTGACCTGATAGCCCGCCGCCTGTAGTTTCTGCTGTAATTTTTCGGCTCCAAAGCTGACCCGTTCCGGGCTTTTCGACGGCAATACCAGGGTCAGTTTTTGCTGAGCCTGCCCCTGAATATGGAAAGCAAAAAGAAGGGAAAGGAATAGAAAGAATCGATGCATAGTAAATGTTCAGAACGAATGAATTACAAAACTACCAGCGTAAGCCAGCCTGATTATCTAACATTTTCTCTTTTAATTGTACCATCTTAGCCAGAGCCTTGCGGACATTTTGCGTGTAATGGTCGGCGTATGTTTCTTTGGTCTTTTCTAAAGTATCGCCAGGCTTCCTCACTTATTACTACCATATTTCGGGGATACTGGCTTTATTTTTCCAGAGATTCCGCTGGCTATTCAATTCATTGCATGATGGGTATATTCAGACTTTCGTTAGTTGCTGCACTTCTGTGGTCTTTGTCCGGAGTTCGTGCTCAAACGCCTTCGCTAACATCCTATAATGTAGTTTGGGACACGCCCAGTCGGAACGCTTCGGAGTCCATGCCCTGCGGCGGTGGTGACGTAGGTTTGAACGTCTGGGTAGAACAGGGCGAGCTGCTTTTGTACGTAGCTCGCAGCGGCACCTTCGATCACAACAATACGCTACTAAAACTAGGACGCGTTCGGGTGCGACTTTCCCCCAATCCTTTCGAATCTGGAACCCGTTTTCGCCAGGAACTTCGGCTGCAGGAAGGGCACGTACGCATCACGGGTAGCAAGGGTACACACACGGCTCAGATCGATGTTTGGGTGGACGTTTTTCGACCCGTCGTTCACGTAGATATAAGCAGTAATCGGGCCGTTCAAACCCAGGCAACGTACGAAAGCTGGCGGTACGCCGACCGTCCCGTGAAAGGCAAAGCCAACCATGCGAACTCGTATAAATTTGCTCCGCAGGGTGAAATCGTCACGCGAAAGGACGAAGTACAGGCTCAGGAAAATGAAATTCTCTTCTACCACGCCAACGGTTCCGGCCCTTCGGTATTCGACGTAACGGTACGCCAGCAGCAACTCGATTCGGTCAAGAATCAACTATACAATCCGCTAAAAAACCTGACGTTTGGGGGCGTCCTTTCAGGACCAGGGATGAAAACGGCGGGTACAGTTGAGGGGAAGTACCAGGATACGGACTTTCAGGGGCACCAGCTCGTTAGCCTACGCCCCCAGCGGCAACAGTCGCTCACAATTCATTTACACACGGCTCAACATGAGTCGTTTCACGAATGGGAAAAAGGATTGACAGCTCTCCAGAACGAATCCGCCCAAACGGCCCGTTCAGCCCGAAAAGCGACGCTGGACTGGTGGAAAGCCTTCTGGGAACGCAGCTTCATTTCCATCGGAGCGGCGAATACCACCGAATGGAAGGTAGGCCGCAATTATCAGTTGTTCCGCTACATGTTGGGCTGCAATGCCAGTGGACACTGGCCGACCAAATTCAATGGTGGCCTCTTTACTTACGATCCCGCTCTGACGGATTCTTCGATGAAATTCACGCCCGATTTTCGGAACTGGGGCGGCGGTACGCATACGGCCCAGAACCAGCGACTGGTGTACTGGCCGATGCTGAAAAGCGGCGACTGGGCCTTAATGAAGCCACAGTTTGCCTTTTACCAACGGACGTTGGCTAACGCCGAACTACGGACGCGGGTGTACTGGAAACACGCCGGGGCCAGCTTCACGGAACAACTGGAAAACTTTGGATTACCCAACCCCGCGGAATATACCTGGAAGCGGCCGGCGGGCTATGATCCGGGCATGGAATACAATGCGTGGCTGGAATACGAATGGGATACAGTACTGGAATTTTGCCTGATGATGCTGGAAACCGAGCGGTACGCCGGAGACGCCATTCAGGCCTACGTACCGTTCATTGAAAGCTGCCTGACGTTCTTCAATGAGCATTACCAGTATCTGGCGAAAAAACGCGGAAGTAAGACGTTTGATGGAGCTGGAAAGCTGATTCTTTATCCCGGTTCGGCGGCAGAAACGTATAAGATGACGTATAATGCCACTTCCACGATTGCCGCCCTAAAAACGGTAGTAACCCGACTGCTGGAACTGCCTGATTCGTATCTGAATCCGGAAAAACGACAACACTGGCAATTGATGCTGACTCGAATTCCGGGTATCAGTTTTCGCAGCTTCGAAGGTCATCCGACACTGGCCCCCGCCCAGCTTTGGGAACGCATTAACAATATCGAAACGCCGCAGCTGTATCCGGTATTTCCCTGGCGCACGCACGGCATTGGCCGGGCCAATCTGGATACGGCGATTAACACCTATCGTTACGATCCCGATGCGTTGCGGTTTCGAAGTCACGTGGGCTGGAAACAGGATAACATCTTCGCCGCCCGACTTGGACTCCGGGACGAAGCCGCCCGCCTGACTTTACTGAAACTCCAGGATTCGGGCCGTCGCTTTCCCGCCTTCTGGGGCCCCGGCTACGACTGGACACCCGACCACAACTGGGGCGGCTCGGGGATGATTGGGCTGCAGGAGATGCTCCTACAGGCCGATGGCCGGAAGTTGTACCTTTTTCCCGCCTGGCCCCAAAACTGGGACGTACATTTCAAACTCCACGCCCCCTACCAAACGACAGTAGAGGGCGTGCTGAAGAATGGGAAATTGGAACAACTGAAGGTATGGCCCGAGGAACGACGGAAGGATGTGGTGTTGCTGTTGCCGGAATAGTTTGGTTTCTCGTTTTCCCCGCATTGCATGCGGGGAAAACACATTCACATCACGAAAAAACTTTACCGAACCACCGGCAACCATACCGCCATTTCCGAATGCCCCCGGTTACTCCAGGCGTAGTACGGAATGAGGCGAACGGTAGTAGGTGCAGGCTTGAGCGTCTGGAGCGGTCGATAGAGCTGCTGGTTCCAGTTCGTAGGCGTTAGCGGGCGAGCCTTTCCTTCCAGTACCATCACTTCGGTCCCTTCCACTCGCAGCGGCTGGGTTTTCCAGGTCGTTTCGGTTAATAAAGCCACCTGATCCGTGGGTACGGAAGGATTATCTACGGATTCTAGGCAGTACACCAGTGGTCCGCGTTTCACGGCTACCTGATTGCGGGTTTCTTCCACCAGCGGGTTGGATTCCATCAATTGTACGGGCATGGGCAATTTGATTTCTACCACATCGCCTGTTTTCCAAGTTCGGCGAATTTCCACGTACGTACCGGACGTCGCGGATTGCGTTTTTCCGTTTACGCTCAACGTCGCTCCCGTACACCAGCCCGGTATTCGCACAAAAAGCGAATAGGCCCGCGTCGGCACTTTCTCCATACGTACCTTGATCGTACCTTGCCAGGGATAGTCCGTTTCCTGCGAAACAGCCAGTGGCGAACCATCGGACAGCTTTGTGTTCAGCCGATTACTGCCGTATAAATTCAGCCATAAACCCTCATCCGACGTGCTATACAGATAATTACTGACCTCGGCAATCGTCCGGACGGCATTCGGTGGACAGCAGTTGGACAAAGCGATGTACGGCGAACGCCCCCCCATCCAACGCATCTGATACGGGTAAGCATCCGAAGCCCGCAAAGGGTTGGTGTAGAAGAACTTCGTTCCGCCCAGATCAATGCCCGAAAGAATGCTATTGTACAAAGCCAGCTCCATCACATCCGCGTATTTGGCATCGCCCGTAATTTGTAGCATCCGGTAATTCCAGAGCAGATTCCCAATATTCGCACAGGTTTCGTTGTGGGCCGACAGGTTGGGTAGCTGATACGCTTTTCCGTAAGCCTGATGAATTTTCTGAACGGTATCCGGCTGGTACGAAGTTCCCTCGGGCGATACGCCATCGTACAAAGCTCCACAACCACCCGTGATGTACATTTTGCGGTTGACGACGTCGTCCCAAACCAGATCGAGCGTAGACAGCAGCGTACTATCTCCCGTTTCGGCGAATACGTCAGCGGCTCCGGCAAAGAGGTAATTAGCTCGTACGGCGTGTCCAATCACTTTCTTCATCTCGCGAAACGGTACGCGGTCGGAGTTGTCGTCCGTACCTTCGCTCATTCCCCGAATATTGATAAGCTTCTGGGCCAGATCCAGATATTTCGGCTCGTGCGTGGTTCGGTACATTTCCGTAATGCCCATGTAGTGGGAGGGACAAATGGCATTACGAGCCTGCTCAGGACTGGCTTTAGTATAGAAATCAATCAGGAAATCACTGGCTTTTCGGGCAATGTCGAGAAAGCTCGTCTGACCCGTAGCCCGGTAATGAATGCAGGCGGCAGTCATCAGGTGGCCGAAGTTGTAGGCTTCAAAACTGAGTTTGTCGTCAAACATCTGCTTCTTACCCGTCTTCTTCTGCTCGATGATCGCTTTCGTATAAATGTATCCGTCGGGCGTTTGAGCCTTGCCGATGACGGCAATTGCCTCGTCCATGTGCTTTTTCAGCTTCGGATCTTTGGTCAGGGCGTACATACTCGCTACCGATTCGAGCGTCTTGTAGAAATCACCATCGTGAAAGGACGGTCCTTTGAAAGCTCCAGATTGAAGTCCAGCGGCTACTTCAAAATTGCGGTAGGCGTGACTGACGTCCGCGTCAGTATAAGTTTTCCAGAGTTGGGGTACCATGGAATCCCGGCATACCCGGAAGCGGTCGGCCCAGAAGCCCGTCGTCCACTGCACGGCATCAAGATCCAGGCTACGGAGGCGGGAAAATTTACTTTGGGAAGTATTAACCAGACTGTTGGTCTGGGCCAGACTCAGGGTACTACAACCCACCAGTCCGGCGATGGAAATACGGCGAATGAGGTTAAGCATGGTAAGCAGGCACTTTAGTACGAACAAACGCGGATACAGGGCGTAGTCAAAAGTAGGCAATTACCGACTGGCAAAGCTCCGGGAATTTTACCAGAGGCTGTAGGATGTTAGCCTCTTTGCCGGGAACCGTTTATTTTTGAAGGCAATCAGCGGCACCGTACGCCGCCTGTCTTTTACTCGCATGTAGTTATGAATCAACGACGGCCCATTCGCGAACAAGAAGTAGCACTCATTCACCATATGTTGCAACACGTACAGCTCAACCCGGCAGACTATCCCATCGACGAACTAGTGGAAGAATACGAAGGGGGGAAAATGGGCAGTATCTCGCTCGGCGGTAATCCCGAGGCTTATGCAGGTGACGTAGTACGGGTCAATTACATCGACTCCGACCAGACGCCCGTCGTCATTACCCTCACTAAAGACGAACGCAATCGACTGCTGGACCTAGATTTCTGGAAAGTGGATTTTTCGAAATTGCTGGAGTATCCTACACCCGAAAAGGTGGTGTTTCAGTAAGTCGCTCAGACGTAGAAAACGGGCTACCCGGCTCTACCCAAAATCCCTTCAGAACACTAAAAGGCCTCGGTTGATTTATCAACCGAGGCCTTTTAGATCGTGTTTATTAGTCAGCTGACGAACTTAACTTGCTCATCGAAGCTTTGAAGTTCTTTAACATTACATCAAGCGATTTAGTATTGAAATCAGAATATAGAGAAACGTTATTCGGCAGTCGTTCAACACGACTGAAGAAGCTATTTTCTTAAGGCATCACCCAAGATGTATACTTTCACAAACCTTGTCTTTAAAAACAAACCTAAGTCGTATCCTTAATTATTATTTATCAACTTATTAAGTAAATTTTTATAGCACTCTTGTAAAAATGAATTATTCTCAGGATTTCACTTCCTTTATTTGGTATCTAACTCATAAGGCGATAATTTCCTGACAGGTTACCTTTCAGAAATTAGCTATGTTCATCAAAATCTAGTGAATATAAGCCATTTATATCGGTGAGAACTACTAGAAAGATTTGCTTTAGAAGGCATGAAAGAAGTAAAGTTTAAGTACCTACACTTAGAAAATTATCATTTCATGATTAACTCTTCATAATACACACCTATATAGAAATGAGCAGTCGTCGCCAGACTGTCTATTAGAAGTAGCCTCACTAGTAAAAAAGATCGGTACTCCTGCCTGTGCTTTTGAAGAACTCAGGACCAAGACCAGATCAAGTTTAGTTAAATCGCCAAGTCCAAGGAGCTTATTAGTTGCCCATGCAAACCTTTATAAATGTCACGATGCTGGCCGCATCCGGTGAAGGCAAGACCACGTTTCTGTCTTCGATGGATGATAACATCCGCCGCGATTTGGCCAGTAGTATCGGTTTAAATCTAACCCTAGACTCCCAGTTAGCTGCTCAGTTAGATCAAAATAGAGAAAAACTCATTGCATCACTGGGCAAGGGAACCATCACTTACTTTGATGGTATTCAATCAACGGAAGCAGTCGCTACCTATCCGTTAGAAATTTCTCACAAAAATTCAGAACCTTTTCTGGTCGTTTCGTTCAACGATATTCCGGGAAACTGGATTACCGATGCTACGGAGAAAGTGGTAAAATTCATTCAGGAATCTTCCGTTATTGTTATTCCTATTGATTCCTCAGCCGTCATGAACGACATGCAGGACTGTAAAGCCAACGTCCAAAATTTATTGCAGGTACTAAAGCTGGGGCTGGAAAAAAATTCGGATACAAAACTGGTTTTGTTTATTCCCACCAAATGCGAGACGTATCTGGTCAATGATACGCTGACCAAGGATTTAACGCTGAAAATTTTTGAAGTGTACCAGAAAATTTTTGACTTTCTGGGCCTTCAGGAAAACCTTAAATCAGCCCTTATTCCGATTCAGACGCTGGGGAATGCTTCGTTCATGTACCACAAAAAGGTGCAACTCATTCATACCAATACGGAAGTATGGAAACCCGTATTTAGTGTAACCCAACGCAATCAATACAATCCTCAGCATATTGAATATCCTTATCTCTACTTATTCTCCTTCATTTTCGAACAGTATTATTTAAAAAGAAAAAAGGGCTTAATCGGCTTTTTCAGGAACCTGTTTAAGGAACTCCATTACCTTAAATTAACCAATGAACGCTTGCACTCCCGGTGCCTGAATTACAGTAACCTGAAAGTGCTCAGATAAGCTATGAGGTGATTCCTCTCAGCGATTAGGCTGGTTACGAAGCCTAATCGCTGAGAGGCTCCTTTCGATGTACGTCGTTGGGAAATCCACTGAATCGTTCTCTTATCAATCAAAGGTTTTATCAGACGTTCGGGGTTCTCTTTGTATTTTCTTCCACCATTCGTATTGAATTAACTCAATGTCTAATTTTATTGTATCCAATATCCAGCAGATCATTCAGAAGCGGGGGCAGTTTGCGGATAAAATCACCCAGGACATGCAGCGGCTTTCGTTGATGAGCCACTCGATGTCGGTGTTGGAAAACGTCAAATTAAAAATATCGGATCATGCTTCCGACCAGGTCATCCAGGCCATCAACCGGGCTAATTTGCCGGCTTTGCTCAAGCGAATTGAAAAGGAGCAACAATACCTGGCTCAGCTCAATCAGCGATTTTCCCGGAAAACCATCAGCATTGGCGTAATTGGCAGAGCCCGTCAGGGAAAAAGCAGACTTTTGCAAAGCCTTTCCGGTCTGAACGCTCAAGTCATTCCCGATGGCAATGGACCGCACTGCACGGGCGTCATGAGTGTCATTGCCAATGATAGTCACAGAGCCCGGGCCTTGGTAGAATTTCACAGCCGGACGAGCTTTTTCCAATCAACGGTATCTCCGTACTTTCAGGAACTGGATCTAGCGTATAGCCCTGAAAACCTGGCTGAATTCGTTTCTCAGGCCTTGCCGGATCAGCCACAGGATACCAATCCGGTTACCGTAGCCCGGTACCAGAAGCTTCAGGAAATTCACCGTAACTTTTCCTCGTTCAATCACTTACTGACCGGGCTTACGCAGGAAGTACCCCTGCATCAGGTGCGACCGTACATTGCCCAGGTTAATGAAAACCGGGAGGCTAGTTACGCGTATCTGGCCGTTAAACAGGTGCACATTGATACGCCCTTTCCGTTGACGGAAGCAGGACCCATTACGCTCATTGATATGCCGGGTTTGGGAGATACGGGACTGGTCAATGAACAGAAATTGATTCGATCGCTGGCTAGTGATATTGATTTCATTCTCTTCGTTCGTAAACCCGATGCACTGGGAGCCGTTTGGGAACCCGCCGATCTGGACCTGTATCAATTCTGCGAAAACTCCCTGGAACAAATGGAGATTCCCGGAATCAGCTTGCCAGCCTGTTCCTTTCTGCTACTGAATCATACCCGGACCTTAACCGACAACGCCCGTAACTGTCAGGATTTAGAAGAAAGTGCGGGTCGTAATGGCTTGTTTTTTAGCAAAATCGTTACGGTAGACTGTGCCAGTGTTGAGGAAGTCGAAGAAAAAGTACTACGGGCCGTTCTGGATGACATGCAGGATAAACTCGATGACTGGGATCAGCAATATGCTCTGGAATACCAGCGAAAGATGTCCAGTATCGACGGAGCCCTCCATGAGGTAATCAACTATTTTAACGGAATTTTTACGCCTACCGACGACATGACGGATTTCGCCATTTTTAAAAGCTTATTCAATACCCTCTGGCAGGAACTGACCAATGCCTGCGAAGAGAATCTGAAGGAACTCAACGCCCAGCGTGACGCTCCCAACGTACAGATTCAGGAGAAATTCGATCAGATTAAACAATCGTGTTTGGCCTACGCCGCCAGTCTGACGATTCGGGATATTGAATTAAGCCGGAATGCCTTAGGTTCTTACAATAAAACGTACGAAGAGTATCTCAACGAACACCGTACGTTCATTACCAAAGAGTTTTTGAAACTGGGGGATACGCTCAATGAAGTCATCCATCAGGTTCGTCAACGCATTTTTGAAATTCTGAAAACGGAAGGTCGCCTGGCGGGTATTGCTCAGGCCCATGAGCCTTTTGAGGTAAGTCTGCTACGCGAGCTGGAATCCATGCCTTCGCTACACCTTCCCTTGCAGTCGTTCGCCCAGTTTCAGTTATCGTACCTCGGTTTTCTGCACTTCCGGATTCGGGAACACCTGGATATTCTGACGCCAGACTACGTCTCGGTTCGTTTGTCCCGGGAAGATACGGCCGAAGATATTCTTAACTACATCGTCAGCTCCGTTGAGGCCTGCCTGTACAAGATTCAGAATGAATTCGACGTCTGGGCAAAAGACCTGAATAAAATGTCCTTTGCTCTGGTGGAAGAACTGCTCGATCAGCTCTTCAAAGCTAAAAACACCAAGGACAACTGGGAAATTTTCTATCAGCGGAATCGCGTGCGAATCTGGGTGGAGACCTACGAAAAGGTCCATTTCAATCAGCAGGTGCTTCAGCAAAGCAATGAACAGGTAGATCGGTTGAAAAGCATTCTTTCGGCGGAATCCGAAGTCCGGTAGTCCTTCTAGGGTCTTAGCGTACTAGTAAAAACCTCATCAATCGGATTGATGAGGTTTTTTCATAGGTAAAAAGCTACTGAAGGTACATCAGAAATCGTAGACCGAGTCTCCCTTCTTACCCGATAGTCAACTTGCCGCTGGCAGCCCTCGTCCTGTAGTAGATCGTTTAGATACTGAGGTACTGAAAATAAAAGCGGCTTTTACAAGGGATGAACCCATTCGCAAGATTCTCCCCTGATTCTTTCATCCCAAGCTTTAGATGCCTAGATTTGAACATTCGTAATACGACCATTAATCTTTTCAAACCTCTATGCTCTCCTCTATTTTACGTACCCTGACGCTTGCCACGGTTACGCTTACAACGATTGGCGGGTCCGCGTACGCCGATGATAAAAATCCGCCCGCAGCTCCTACGGCTACGGCCCTCGAAGGACGTTGGGATCTGACCGTTCAGTCGGGTAACAACACCATGCCCTCCTGGCTAGAGGTGACCCATTCGGGTCATAACACGCTCGTGGGCCGATTTGTGGGCAGTAGCGGCAGTGCCCGTCCGATTTCTAAAGTAACCTTTACGGATGGTAAACTTAGCTTCGCCATTCCTCCCCAGTGGGAAAGAGCCACGCAGGATCTGGTCGTGAATGGAACGCTGGAAGGCGACAAGCTCAGTGGAACCATGACGACGCCTACGGGCCAAAGCGTTTCCTGGACGGGCGTACGGGCTCCTTCGCTGGCCCGCACCAAACAGCCGAACTGGGGCAAATCGATGGATTTATTCAACGGGAAAGACCTGAAAGGCTGGAAGGCCATGGGCCAGACCAATCAGTGGGTGGTGGAAAATGGCGTACTGAAAAGTCCCAAATCCGGCTCGAACATCCAGACGGAGCAGAAGTTTTCAGACTTTAAACTGCACATTGAATTCAAATATCCCAAGGGGAGCAACAGCGGCGTATACCTGCGGGGACGTTACGAAGTGCAGATTGTCGACAGCAAAGGACTTGAACCACAAATTGACATGTTGGGTGCCGTCTACGGTTTCCTGGTTCCTAATGAACTCCCGGAGAATGACGCGGATACTTGGCAGAGCTATGACATTACGCTCATTGGTCGACGGGTAACGGTCGCCTTAAACGGGAAAACCATTATCTGCGACACCACCATTCCGGGTATTACGGGTGGAGCCATCGACAGCAATGAAGCCGAGCCGGGTCCGATTTACCTCCAGGGTGATCACGGTCCGATTGAGTTTCGGAATATCCGAATTACGTTGCCGAAGGAATAGTCGAGTTTCCTGTCATTTATGAAAGAAGTCCGTAACTGTGGTTACGGACTTCTTTCTTTAGGGCTAGATCGAGTTAGAAATCAAGGCACAAAATAATACCGTCTCAGGAGTTGCATAGCTTCGGTTTCATCTTCGGCACAGGCTTGGCAGAAGGTTCCTACGCCATTGACGGGCCCTTCGTAGTGCCAGGAAAAAGTCTTTGCAGCGTATTTGCCCTTCAAATCGTACACCCGTAGCTGATTCCCTTGCGGGGAAAGCATTAAAACGAGTTGATTGGGAAACCGTACCTGAAAATGCCTTTTATCCTGTTTTAGGTAACGTAAGCGAAGCGTTTTACGATCCTTGCCGTACACGTATTGAATTTCAGCGGGTTGATTATTTTTTACCCAGAACGAGAATTCTTCGTAATTCTCTTGTCCGGGTGTACCGTAGGAAAAATTAGCTACGCGGTC
Source organism: Siphonobacter curvatus (assembly GCF_002943425.1). Classification (NCBI taxonomy): domain Bacteria; kingdom Pseudomonadati; phylum Bacteroidota; class Cytophagia; order Cytophagales; family Cytophagaceae; genus Siphonobacter; species Siphonobacter curvatus. The sequence continues at coordinate 1,351,695 of NZ_PTRA01000001.1, read as the reverse complement.
ATCGGCGGCCCGCACGCCCAGCGTAAGCATCAGAAAGGTGAGTAGCGTTTTCATGGGTTTAAGGTTTTGCAGATTCGATACAAAAAGTAATACCATTCACTCTAGTGATGGCTTCGATTCTGTATTTACCACCGAAAGAAAAAAGCGTACAGAAACGAGCCTACCAGAACAAATTCCACCAGCCAGATGTAGAGTACGTTACGTTTTAGCATTCCCCAGATGATGATGTGAACGACCACTGCTCCGAACAACAGTGGAACACCGAAGAAAAATTGTAGTACGTTGTTTTCTTCCCCCAGATGTAGCAGGCCCTGACCAATGATGAGCAGTCCGGCTCCGGCCATGAGAGTGAGCGGGGTTACGAATTCAAATAGCTTTTTCATGGAGAACAACCTTTTCAAGTTCGCTGAACTAAAGACTAGTTCTGAGCGAAATGCGTTAATCGAAAGGATTAAGCTAAGCCATTGATCATAAATCCATACACAATACCACGACTGATATTTACGGATATTTGGAAAAAACAATGCCCACCATCTCTCACCACGACCTTGTTTTTTCTCCAGGAATCCTGCTCTTTATCGAATGGATTTAGCATACACAGGCAATTCATTGCCACTACTTTATCACCCTCATCATTCACCGTTAGTGTGTATTGCCTGTAATAGTGTTCGAATTGAATGGTATCACTTTCATACTGCAGAGAGTCGCCCGTTGTATACGCAAAATCAACATTTCGAGCCTTCATTTCAGCGTTATAAACCTCCAGGCGTTCTTTTACTAAACGTTCAGCCAAAAGCAAATCCTGATCGGTAGGTACAAACGTTTTCTCCGAAGTGGACAGAATCGCAATTTTTTCCCGATTCAGCTTAGTGGCTTTCTGTGAATCTCTACAAGCTATCAAAAAGACTAACACCAATAGACAATAGACCCGTTTATGCATACTTACGATCATTGAAGAATGCGAAGCAACGCTTTTTTCATAAAAGTCAAAAAAAAAAGTTGCCAGTCAGCACCCTCCTCTATGTTAGGCTTTTGTACTCACGTTCGAACATTTTCATAGAAAAGATGTATTCTTGGCATCGAAATTTTACAGAGCTATATGTTCAACTTTTATACTACTATCTATCTATGCGTTGGTTAGGAGGTCGCGAGAGCGATAACGTCGACGACCGTCGGAGCAGCGGCTCCGGTGGCCTGATCATTGGCGGTGGTATTGGTACCGTCGTCATTGCTTTAATTGTTACCCTGCTGGGTGGCGATCCTTCCAGTATCTTAGGCAATCAACAGGCTACGACGCAGGCTCCCGTCGATCAGCAGGCCGATGACGCCGCCGCTCAATTTACCCGTCGTGTACTGGCCAGTACCGAAGACGCGTGGACAAAGATCTTCGCCGAACAGAATGCTCAGTATCCCAAGCCGGTACTGGTCATGTACCGGGGCGTCACCTCCTCGGGCTGCGGTACGGCTCAGAACGCCATGGGGCCTTTCTACTGTCCGGCGGATGAGAAAGTCTACATTGATCTTTCGTTTTACGACGAACTGGCCGAGCGTTTTCAGGCTCCGGGGCAGTTTGCCATGGCCTACGTCATTGCCCACGAAATCGGTCACCACGTGCAAAAACAGATGGGTACGACCGACAAAATGCAGGCCATGCGACAACGGCTGAGCGAGAAGGAATATAACCGCTTATCAGTACGACTGGAATTACAGGCCGACTTCTACGCGGGCGTATGGGCCAACCGGGCTCAGGGCCAAAGTGTAGCCCTGGACGAGAAAGACATTGAGCAGGCCATCAACGCCGCTCACGCCATTGGCGACGACAAGATTCAGGAAGAAACGCAGGGTCGCGTCGTACCGGATGCTTTTACGCACGGTAGTTCAGCCCAACGCGTGTACTGGTTCAAAAAAGGGTTGAAAACCGGCGATATTAAACAGGGAGATACCTTCAACAGCAACGAAGACGCCAATCTTCAGTAACATCATTTCTGCTTGCTACAGGCTGCTATGGATTTTTAAAGAATCTATAGCAGTCTTTTTTTATTCCATCCTCCATCCATTGGCAAGCCTACACTTAGACGCTTGAAATATTTTATCTTGTAGGCATGAAAAAACCTCTGCTCTTTATTCTCACGCTCTGGTTGAACACCAGTTTTGCTCAATCGACGTTACCCCGCATCGCCATCGCGGGATTGGGTATTGAATCCAGTACATTTTCGCCCGCCGTTACGCACGAAGAGGCGTTTCACCCCAAAACGGGAGAGCAGGTTTTTACCTCCTACCCTTTTCTGACGCCCGATTCACCCCTGCGGCAGCAAGCTCAGTGGTTTCCTTCGCTAGTTGGCAAATCTATTCCCGGCGGAGCGGCTACGCGGGAGGCCTACGAATCGCTGGTCACGAAAATGCTGGACCTGCTCAAGCAAAACGCTCCCTATGATGGCCTGTACCTGGACATTCACGGAGCCATGAGCGTACAAGGCCTCGACGATCCCGAAGGCGATCTCATTACGCGAATCCGGCAGGTGGTGGGGTACAAAACTTTACTATCTACCTCGATGGACTTGCACGGTTGCGTCACCAAACGACTGGCCCAAAATACCGACCTCATGACCTGTTACCGCATGGCTCCCCATGAAGACGCTATGCAGACGAAAGAACGGGCCGTTCAACACCTCATCGACCGCCTAAAAAGTGGCAAGGGCAAACCCGCCTACAAAGCCTGGATTCCCGTACCGATTCTGCTGCCCGGTGAACAAACCAGCACCCGCATCGAACCGGGCAAAAGTCTGTATGCCGAAGTGGCTCCCCTCGCCGACAATAACCCCGGTATTGTGGATGGCGGCATCTGGATCAGCTACGCCTGGGCCGACGCTCCCCGCAATCACGGCGTCATCATGATGGTGGGTGACGATCAGGCGAAAGTGGCCAAGGCGGCCGAGAAGCTGGCGAAGCATTTCTGGGACGTTCGCTCGAAATTCGATTTTGTGGCCCCCGTAGGCAAGCTGGATGAGGTACTGTCGAAAGCCATCGCCAGCCAGAAAAAGCCCTTTTTTATCAGCGATACGGGCGACAACCCAACGGCCGGAGCGGCCGGTGATGTCACCTGGACGATTACGGAAATTTTGAAACGTCCAGAGTTCCGGAAAGCCGATGGTCCGACGCTGATTTATGCCTCCATTCCCGATCCTGCTTTTGTGAAGAAAGCCCAGGCTGTGGGTGTCGGTGGCTCGATTGAGGGTACGGCCGGAGCCATCGTCGATCACCGCTTTGCCAAACCTGTAGCGTTGAAAGGTACGGTTGAATCCATCGTGGAAGGCGACCGGGATGCCGTGGTGGAAGTGGTGGTCAAAGTGGGTAGCGTACACGTCATCGTGACGCAAAAACGCAAACCGTATCACAAAGAAAAAGACTTTACCCGCTTGGGACTTAAACCCCGCGAAGCGGACATTGTCGTCGTAAAAATCGGTTACCTTGAACCCGAATTATACAACATGCAAAAAGACTGGATCATGGCCCTGACGCCCGGTGGCGTCGATCAGGATTTGTACCGTCTACCCTACAAACACATCCAGCGGCCCATGTATCCTCTGGATAAAAACATGAAAACGCCGAATCTGTCGGCTCAGTGGATTCCGGTGTCGGGGAAGTAACTGTATTCCTACCGAACTATTGGGTGAAGCTTATGCTCAGCGATAGAAGAAGCCCCATGGTTTCAGGCGTCACCTGAAACCATGGGGCTTCTTCTCTTTCCAATTGTATATCCGCTGATCCCGATTTACAATCGGGATCTTAGGGGTCCAGCGTCTCCGACGCGTTATTCCGCCCCACCAATCCGTTCGTCGCAACAAAGATCGGCTTCCCCTTACTCCGCTTCTACAAAGCGACGTTCAAATTTCTGATACTGCCGTTCAAATGTCGTCTCGTAATTCTGGGCCAGCGTTTCCAGTTTCGCTTCGCGTAATTGCTGGACGATCCGGTTCATCTGAAACAAATTGACCCGTATATCCTCGGCATCGCCATTGCTGGAAAAGTAGTAATTCAGGTTTTCATCGCAGCGTTTCATCATCGTTTGAGCCATCTCAAGAGCTTTCTGTTTTTCACCCACGGAAATCAGGGGCCCAATGAAACTCGCTGAAATCTGATCGTAGGGAATTGCCTGATCCGGCATCACCTCCAGGCAACGATGCAAAGCCGCTTTCGCCGTATCCAGCTTTCCTTCCTGAATCAACTGGGTCGATAAGCGATAAAAAGCCAGTCGGGCCGACACGACGGGGATACCGCGAATGGTATCATCGTGGTAGACATCCGGGTTGTTCATACCCCGCCAGGCCATTTTGTGCATCATTTTATCGTACATCAGTTCCGTATTGACGAACCCATCGGTGGCTCCGGCTACCTTGAACGGCATCAGTCGATATGCGTACCCTTCGATTTGCATAAACTCTTTCAAACCCAGGTAATTAGCCGATGAGAGCGTCGAGGCAAAGTATACGGGCCGTTTAAACTGATTCTGAGCAATAATGTCCAGTTGAATCAACCGATCCTTGATGATGTCGTTCGTACCAAAATCCCAGGTCATCCGGTCTTCCGTAAACAACGGCTCCATGCCCTTCGCCACCACCCCCGATTTCTGAATCGTATCCCGGTCCAGCTTCAGCGAGAAAACCCGCGAAGGCAACACGTTGATCGTTCCCAGCGACGTTTCGGCCTGAATGGCGGGGTTGTTTTCACGAACTAGTTTCAGATACTCCGTTAGATCAATGCCTTCCTTGACATTCGGGTTTTCCGAGAAGATGATCTGATCGTTGATACCCGTCCGGAAGTTGTCCATCGCCAGTGAAATCGGCAACGGCTCCGATCCATCCGCTGGCTCCTTCATTTGCTGAATGTACCATTCCGTACCCAGTAGCGAAAGGCAGCACACGCGTACATCCTTCCGAAAACCTTCGACTTCCTGCACGTACCAGAGCGGGAACGTATCATTGTCGCCTCCGGTAAACAGAATCGCATTCGGAGCACAGGAACTCAACAGATTTCGGGCAAAATCAACGGCCGTGTACCGATGGGAACGGTCGTGGTTATCCCAGCTTTTCGCCCCCATCAATACGGGTACACCCAGAGCCAAAGCACCCGCTAGCGATCCGGCCAGTACCTGATGTTTCGTGATTTTCTGAACCAGATTTTGCAGGGTCAGTACGCCCAGTCCGGCCCATAGAGCGAAGAAATAAAACGACCCCGCGTAGATGTAATCGCGTTCGCGAGGCTCTACGGGTGGAGCATTCAGGAAAAACACCAGAGCCAGGCCCGTCATCAGAAAAGCAACGGCAATCACCAGCCAATCCTTATCCCCCTTGGTAAACTGCGTGAAAAAGCCCATCAGTCCCAGCATCAGCGGCAGGTAATAAAAGTTATCGTGTCCTTTGTTCGTACGAATACTTTCGGGCAGAGCTACGCTTTTGCCCAGCCGTGGGTACCAGTCGGCCCAGAGTTGATCACTTTCCCGACCCACGAAATTCCACAAAAAGTATCGCATGTACATAAAGCCCATCTGGCGGCTAAACATGTATTGCAGGTTCTGAAAAAATGTAGGCTTCTGGTACCGCGAGGGGTCCGTGGGGTCTTTGACTAAGCCCAGCGAGGCGGCATACAGGTCGGCATGACCGGGCAGCTGCGAGCCCATGCGGGGCAGGAAAGACTGCTGGTCTTTTTCCCAGATGTAGGCGGGTTCGTAGTCGTAAATTTGGTAGCGAGTCCCCTCGGTTTTGTACTGCGGCTTACCCCGTTTAAAATCCGTGACCCGAGCCGTAAACTGCGGTCCATACAGCAAGGAGCGACTTCCGTACTGATCCCGATTCAGGTAATGCAGGTAATTGATGAGATCAGAAGGGTTGTTTTCATTGATGGGCGTATGGAAGTTCGACCGGATCACGATGGACGTATACGAGCCATAACCAATCAAAATAAACAGCACCGAAAGCAGAGCCGTACTGAGCACGGGGCGTTTACGTTGCTGGGCGAAATAAACGCCGTAGCCCAGAGCCCCAAACACCAGCAACAGCCACACCACTACGCCCGAATGGAACGGGAAACCGAACGAATTGACTAGCAAACGATCCGTAGCAAAGGCAAGAGCCCCAAGACCGGAAAGCATCCCTCCGTTGATCAATCCGACCAGTAAAACCCCGACCAGTACCGCTCCTATGCTTTGTAAAAATGAAGGATTCTGCTTTTTACGGTGGTAATAAACCAAAGTCAGGGCTGGCAGAATGACCAGATTAACCAGGTGTATCCCAATGGAAATACCCGTCAGATACGCAACCAGAATAAGCCAGCGGTTGGCAGCCGCTTCCTCTTCGATCAGCTCCCATCGCAACATGGCCCAGAAGACCAGAGCGATCAAGAATGAAGACAAAGCGTATACTTCCGTTTCTACCGCTGAAAACCAGAAGCTATCACTAAAGGTGTACAGCAGGGCTCCAACCAGGCCCGCTCCAAAGATGCCAATGGCTTCACTTGCAGATACGGTAGCTGCCGTTTTACCGATGACTTTACGGCCCAGTAAGGTAAGCGTCCAGAACATGAACAGAATAGTACCGGCACTCGCCAGCACCGATACCATGTTGACCCAGTACGCGACCTGCGAGTGGTCACTTCCGGCCAACAGCGAAAACAATCGACCTAAAATCAGGAAAATCGGTGCTCCGGGCGGGTGTGGTACCTGAAGTTTGTACGAGCAGGCAATGAATTCGCCACAATCCCAGAAGCTGGCCGTGGGTTCGACCGTAAAAGCGTACGTAAAGAAGGCAACGGCAAACATGCCCCAGCCTAACCAGGTGTTGATACGTAAAAAGTTTTTCATAAGGTACAGCGAATATGTGAAAGGCTACGATAAGCAGGCCGAAAGTAGAACGCCGTACCAACGCTCTAAAAATCAGAACGTTAATAGTTGTTAAGAACTATGTTAAAAGTTGTTAGCGGAAAATGAAGGGTACATTCGAAACAGTTGCTTTCGGATTGTAACTCCGAAAGAACGTAGATTATAAACTTGGAAGAGCTAAGCGATCCAACGGCTAACTTTTGAGCCTAACAACATTGTCTGCCGTAGGAGTGTCACTTTGCTGGCAACAAACGAATGCCTAAATAATCACCGCAAATCATTCTTAAAAACGAATGTGTACTTTTACAGGCACTCTAATTATATCCGCATGCTTTCCCGACTTTTTTGTTTAGCCTTCATTGTTTTAGTGTTTAGCAGTTTCAGTATTGATCCCATTGAGAGAATAGGGATTAAAGGCCCGTTTACCTTCAATCAAACCCAATTCAAACTGGCCTGGACCGCTAAGCCAAACGATTTTTATTACATTCAGGAATACTTGCCCGCGAGCGAAACCCCGGAAAAATTTAACCAGATGATCACGTTTTATCTGCTTGATAAAAACGTTGAAGTAAAAGCAGCAGTAAGTCAGAAAGTAAAGGAATTAGAAAATCGCAAAAAAAACAGATCCTACGTGTAATTACGTGGTCAGCGAAAGTCCTGACGGAAAAGAATTTATCGTTGATTTTATTCTTAGTGAAAGCCAAGGAAACGAGTTAAGTACGGTCGAATTCAATGTCTATCGATACCAACGGGTTGAAATTCATCCGAATCAACCGGGTGTTCAGGTTTGTGCGTACTCCAAGCGGGCGTATGACAACGAGATCACTGCGTTCCTGAATCGCTTGAAAAACGACCGGGTGGCTTTTATCAATGAGATGATTAGCCTGAAGATTCCGACTGTTAAGCTGAGTAAATAACGGCTTTCACCACGCTTCGGATTAAACGTATTGGAATTCTATCGTTTTATGAAACGTGCTTTTATTCCTGATCGTAATACGTATAATCCTTTATAATTTTTCCCTTTTCAATCGTAAAAACGGTACAAATGGGTAACTCCCATTTGTTGCCGTCGGGCATGGAGCCGGAGGATACAAATTCAACAATTACCCGTTTATCACCGGAAGGGTACACACCCGTAATTTCATCGTGAATATCCGGCGTTTCCTTGTGCATGGCGGCGTACTTTTCAACGATTTGCTTTCGGGATTGCATCACGGCTTTCGTACCAAAGGCCGGATCTTTGAATTCGGTAGAATCGCTGTAGAGAGCCGCCATCCCTTCCCAGTCATGGGCGTTGAAACGTTCGTATACCTGCCGGGCGATGGTTTCGTTTTCAGGCATCTTCTTTTTTTCAGCATCTGGCTGACAAGCGACAGTAAACCAAGCCAGTAATCCCAGTACAAGTACTTTCATAAGCGTAGAAAAGGATTGAGTTTAGCACGGAATTTCGTTCGATTCTCCCCTGTTTATGATTTAGAAGTGAGCTATTTGCCTTAGCATTTACGCGTGAGGTTATTCTCCTTTCACCCTATTTTCCTGTACCCGCAACCGTACCATTTTCTCAATCAGCTCGTAGGGAATGGGTTGGGTAAGGGGAAACTGGGCAGAACCTTTCGCTTTTTTATACGGAGCAAGTTCGGCTTCGAAGGTACTAATACCCGAAGGTGTCGGATAAAAGCCGATATGATTTTTGTAAGCCGCAAAATGCACTAGATTTCCATTCAGGGTAAACGTCGGCATGGCGTATTTGATCGTTTCTTCGGCTTCCGGAGCGGCTTTTTTCACTACCGCACGAATTATGCTGGAGAATCGCCTGAACGTCGTCGGGAAAGCCGGCGATGTATTCATCGATGCTGGCCGGTGCGGTGCTTTTCATACCGATTGAAGATTTTCGCTTACTGATACAGCAAGGTACGTTTAATTTCGGCTTAATTTATACTTTAAGCTGAGGGGGTTGGGTTAAAGCCCAACCTTACAAAATAGGCCGAGCCTACGGCTCTTCAATGCCACACTCCTGACGAAACAGAGCTGTAGGCTCGGCACATTCGCTAAGAACGGATTTTAATCCGTTTACACAATTAGCGAGAGTAAGCTTCTTGGCCCCTGATTCGTATCTGCTTTACTTTTTTAATATTTTCCGGATTTTTACTTAATATTTTAATTAAGACAATATTTGTCTTTTCTTTTTTGTCTGAAATACGATCAATAATGATCCGAAGCAGATTGCTTTCATCAATAAAGTATTCAGAATAATCAGAAGTACAAACTTCTCCATCTATACTGAAAACAGCTGGCTTATTGCGTAGATCGGTATATTTGGATTTCAAATCACTTAAGGAAATAAGATTAGGTTTGTATGTACTTTTGGTCTTGATATATAGCTGATGCTCATAATCGATTCCCTTCATCTGTATTTTTTTATGCTCAACCGTTAAGCTTTCTATTTGTTGAGGTGGTATACCTGCGACGGGAATATTTCCTGCAAATTGATCATTTACAAAAACAGCCAGATTTTGATTTTTTAGTTTTACGGATTGGTCCAGATGAATTACCCGAAACACCGTATCCGGAAGTACTGGGATCGATGGGTTAATCGCTTTTCCAGCACCCTCTTTAGGCATTTGTCCATACACGGCTGTAGCTATAAAAGTAAATACTACGCAAAAAATGCATTTCATCGTTTTAGGGTTTAAAAGGTATTGAGGATTAGCGAATCGAGTACATTTATACGGCCAGATATCCTTTGGTTAAACCTGTAGTCCAGCAGTCTAAAAACCTCAGTATGTTCTTTCGCTTACGCCCTAGTCTGGTACTTTTGCTATTTTTGAAGACTTCGCACTGTGTGCGAAGCAAAGTAAATATCCTAAGTATGTTTGATGTATTATTTAAGTTTTTTTAAACTGTCTTTTTGTTTATTACGAATATACGTTCCCTTACTTCAACAAACTATATTTCTCAGCCATGCCCCGTTATCTCATTGCCGCTCTGCCGCCCGAATCGATTGCTGAGCCCATCTGGGTGTATAAACGCTACGTAGCCGAGCACTACGGCAGTGTTCGGGGCTTGCGGGTACTACCGCATATCACCTACGTCAGTCCATTTACCTTGCCCGAAAACGTATCTAGCTCGTCGTTGGAAGAACAGTTGGAATCTTTCTTGAGAAGCTTTCAGTCCGAATCTATTCAGCTGACTGATTTCGGGTATTTTTCCACCAAGCGGGGGCACGTGATTTACGTAGCCGTTGAAAAGACGGAACGCATGGAGCAACACTATCTTGCACTCGATGCATTTGTGCGGGAAACCCTGCAAGTATCCCTGCCACCTATCCATCCCGTATTCACACCGCACCTAACCATTGCGTACCGGGACCTGAGTCGCAGTCAGTTTGAACAGGCCTGGCCCTATTTTGAGCAGGAATCCTTTTCCACTCGCATGCCTTTAGATGCCCTCTGGCTGTTGCAACACACGGGCAAGCAGTGGGAACCGCTTCGAAAATTTGACTTTGCCAGTAACGTTTAACTCTTAGCCACAAAGCAAATAGAGGCCTCACGAAGAAACGTTATTAAATCGATCGCTGATCTCCCGTAGTGAACGTTTCAGACAATCCCTAGCGAGTGATAATCTGTACTGGTCCCCGCAAGCCCGCCTCCAGCAACGGTCTGCCCTCCAGTCGGTACGGGGCGGTAGTAGTAGTGATGCGTTGTTTTTCGGGCAACTGATGGTCTCCCATGAGCCGATTCGCCCAGGTATTACTCACTTCGATTTGCAATTGATTTTCTCCGGCTTTGAGATACGATGTGAGTTCAACGCGGTACGGAAATGTCCATGCTACGCCACAGGATTGGCCATTAAGCTTCACCTCAGCCATATTGGCTACTTTTCCCAAATCCAGCCAGTAGCGACCTTTTTGATCTGACCACTGAAAGGTTTGCGTATACGTAGCCGTGCCCGAATAGTACCGAATGGACGAGTCCGCGTGCTGACTCCAATCGCTAAGTGTAGCGAAAGTTTGGGGTTGGGCGGGGCCACCGAACGCCGGATCAAACTGGACCTGCCAGGGTTGCGACAGGGTTTGCACGCGTTGCGGTTCCTTTGCCACCTGACCCGTACCTTCGCTTTGCTTCGTCGGTTTCCGGAAAATGACGAATACCGAAGCGTTGGGCTCCAGACGAAGCGTTACCTCCGTCCGGTTTGGGTGCATTCGCCACTGATCGGCGTTCAGGAGTTCGTCGGTGACGGCATCGTATAGTTCCGGTTGTTTGCCCCGCACCCGAAAAGAAGCCGTAATTTCCCGTACTTTTTCCTGCTGATTTCCAATAAAATACAGATCCATATCAGCACTGCGACGATGCGTCCAGGCGAGGTCTTTAGCGTACGAACCGTTCGTTTCTGTGAACGCTACATCCCGTTCAATCCCCAGCGACGCGAAAGATTCCAGTTCATATGGCAATTGAATGACCCGGCCTTTGCCTAACGTCTTGGCAACCAGTCCATTTTCCATTTCAAAACGCCCCTCCCATAATTCATTGCTAACCTCCTTCGCCCCTTTTCCGGCGGCAAAAAAAGCCTGATCTTCGATCAGCACCGTGGCTCCGGCTTTCGCCAGAGCAACTAGCTTGCTGGCCGTTTCGGGCGTTACAAAAGGCTGATTTACGTTTAGTGGATGCCGGCCGGGAACGACCAGAATCCGATACGCCGTACCCGGAGCAAAACGTACGTTGGAATCGCTTACGGTAGCCAGTCGGGTCAACGCATCGGCACTGAATGAGTCGTAGGCGTAGCCCCGCAGGGGATCGACCCAGTGTTCGGGATCCGCCATGTTGGCCGAATGCGATACGCCCAGGGGTTTGACGCGTAAGGGTTCGCCCGCATTCGCTAGTCGCCGGGCCTCGCTCTGCACCCGCTCGTTGCCGAAAATACCCGGCAAGGTGTTTACCAGTCGGTCGGGCAATACCGAACGCCGGGGCAAGTCGTCGCCCGTAAACACGGCTATATCCGCCACGGGTTTTCCCAGTTGTAGTAAGGTCTGGCAACGCCGGGCGTACTCCACCCAGGCCCGACCGGGTTTCCACCAGGTTTGATCGCGTTGAAAGTACAGTCCTACACCGTCAAGCGTCATGCCGGGTTTGCGGTCCAGCCAGGGATTGTGTGAGAAAACGTGATAGACCAGTTTATTGATTCCCAGGGCATAATTTCGATCCTGCAAGGTTTTGAGCATGCCGGAATGCTCCGACCAATCCATGCGAACGGTGGTAAAGCCCTCGGCCTGTACAATATTTTTGCCATAAATGTGAGCCGCCGACGTGGCGTCGAGCATGTCGTTGGGTTTATCGTGCGTGGGACTATTTAGCCAGAATTCGCCCATCGGAATATCGACCTTCCGGTAATGAGCCAGTCCATCACTCGTCATCGTCGGAGCCACGCTTTCCGCTGAAAACTGTACGCCGTGCTGTTTCGCTAGTCCGGCCAGGGTGGTATAGAATTTGTCCACGACCAGTTCCGCTACCGTTCGCCGCAGGTCGTACAGCACCTGTTCGGACGTCTCGGCCGATACCAGCGGAATCCCCGCCAGCACGGGCAGGTACGGCAGTAGATCGTAGCCCCGGCGTTTTTTAAATTCCGCCGGAAACGTGACCGACCAGTTCTGACTCCCGCATTCCCAGCTATCCACGTGCAGTACTTTCAGCACGTCTTTACTCGGCCCAATCTGCCGCTGGGCCTCACCGAACCAGCGATTGAATTGCAGCGTAATGGCCTGCGGGTTGAATTTATCACATTCCAGTCCCTTGCCAGCTCCGGCGGTAGCGTTGGTGTGTCCGGTGGAGGTATGGCCCATCCGGATGATCGTCCAGGTACCGGCGGGAGCCTGCCAGTCCAGCCGACCATCGGCCTTGAGTTTACCCGTCAGGTTAATGATTTTATTCAGCGGAACGCATAATTCCCGGGGAAGCTGCTGTTCGGTTGAACGCGGACTCACCCGCCAGACCAGAGCCGATTTTCCTTCGTACTGATGAATTTTGGGTTCGGCGGATAATTCCAGTCCGGTGAGCTTTAGGGTAGGTTTCCACTTGGCCGCGTCCAAGTCTTCGGCACCCGGTTCCGATCCTTTTTTATCGGAAATGAAACGGAAATACCGGGCCGTAGTCGTCGGAATGGCGTGGGTGACATCCGCGTCGGTATCCTGCCAGCCGTGCCGGGGCGGCTGTAGCTGCGTCACGGGTCGGAAGGTTTTACCATCGTTACTCGCTTCCAGTTTCAGGCGATGGGCCTGCACGTTGTTGCCGGGCGTTCGCACCAGTAGCGACCGAACCGTGACGGGCTGCTCATACGCGTACTGAATCCAGCAAACAGTATCGCTTCGAAAGGCCTGCTTGTTGGCCGGATCGGTCAAAAACTGCGGATGATTCCCAGCTTGACTGGAAGTTATCACTGGCTTGGAAAGAATCGTAGGCGGTGCGGGAATGGCGAATACGGCAATGTCCTTGTAGTAGTTCTCCTGCGTGGGCGGTTGCGGCAACACGCCCGAAAATTTTTGATTCCCCCGCACCTGCGTTGTGGCGTATACCACTTTCTGCATCGATAATTCCGGCGTAATCCAGGGTCCTCCGGCCAGAGCAAAACCATCGCTCACGTGCATACCCATCTCCAGCTTCAGCCGCTTGGCTTCCTGCATGGCGTGGCGTACCAGGTCCCACCAGTGCGGCGTGAGTTGTTCGGCCACGGGTGTGTACACGGGTGGATTTTTCGCTCCCTGAATCGGCATCAGGTACGCTCCGCCAATCCCCGCCGCCTGCATGGCTTCCAGATCGGCCGTAATGCCCGCTTTCGAAACGCCCGCCTGCATCCAGTACCAGAATACCCAGGGTTTGGCCGATGAAGGCGGATTCGGCACGAGTTGCGTCAACCCGCTACCCGACTGGGCAAAGCCTGCCGTGCTGAGGAGCCAGCATATAGTGAAGAGTAACTTCGGAAAACGGATAAGCCTCATACAAGTAAATTACGGTATCAACTCAAAACCTTCGCCTTTTCTAAAGGCCCGAACGCTTTAGGGGAAAGACGGATTTTAAGTTTTATTCCTTGGAAAAGAACGGTATTATTCTTTTACCTGCAACACGACTTCCGCCCCCTTCAAGCCTTCCGCGGAAGCTTTTAGTCGAATGATTCCCGCTTTTTCACGGGTGCGAATGATCGCCAGACACAGGCCATTGTAAGCCCGGTGGTACGAGGCCTGAAAGGGTTCCGTGCTCGCCGGAAAACCGTTGTCAACGCCCGCAAGCGTTCCTTCGCCTTCGACATCAAAGTGCACCAGATGCCCGGCATTCGGTACCAGATTTCCCTGTTCATCCAGGATTCGAACGGTTACGAAGGATAAATCTTTTCCGTTAGCGTTCAGCTCTTTCCGATCGGCTACCAGTTCGATACGGGCGGCTTTTCCGGCGGTGTGGATTTCTTTCGTCAGAACCGTTTTTCCGTTTTTCCGGGAAATGGCTTTCAGGGTTCCGGGTTCGTACTTCACCCGCCATTGCACGTGCAGGCGTTCGTCCGTTTTCTTTTGGGTACCGAGTGATTTTCCGTTCAGGAACAGTTCCACTTCGTCGGCCTGATTGTAGTAGGCCCAGACGTCCACGGTCTGGGTTTTCTCCCAGTTCCAGTGCGGAAACAGGTGTAACATCGGCGTATTGGTCCATTCCGACTGATACATGTAGTACACATCTTTCGGAAAACCCGCCAGGTCAATAATGCCGTAGTACGAGCTGCGGGCGGGCCAGGGATACGGGTGCGGTTCGCCCAGAAAATCGAAACCAGACCAGACAAAACAACCCGCCAGATGGGGATATTTTTTGATGACTTTCCAGACGTCTTCGTGGGTGGAACCCCAGTACGCGAACACGTTATCGTAGGCCGAAGCCGTAAAGTCAATATTGCCCTCCACCAGTTTCGATCGGCCGCTGCGGGGCCAAAGTTGCAGGGAGTCCGAGGGCATGATATAGTCGCCACGGGTTTGCAGGCCTGAAACGGTTTCGGAAGGCAGGAAAAGCTGATGGGGAAAGGTTTTGGGCAGATCGGCGTAGGCTTCGTGCTTGTAATTAAAGCCCAGTATATCGAGGGCTTTCGACTGATAGATGAAGTTTTTCTCAGGAATGTTTTCCGTCAAAGCCGACGTTACCGGACGGCTGGTATCCAGGTTTTTAACGATCTGTACCAGCTCTTTTGCAATCGTAGTACCCGTGGAATCAAACTGTTCGCGAATTTCATTGCCGATACTCCAGAGGATGATGGAGGGGTGATTACGGTCACGTTTCACCAGATCTTCCAGATCCCGGCGATGTTCCTGATCCCAAAACATGGAATAATCTTTCGCGGACTTTTTCTTCTTCCACATATCAAACGCTTCATCCATCACCAGAAAACCCATCCGGTCACACAAGTCCAGAAACTCCGGAGCGGGGGGATTGTGCGAGGTACGGATGGCGTTGCAGCCCATGGCTTTCAGCAGCTCCAGTTGCCGTTCCATGGCCCGCACGTGAACGGCCGCTCCGAGGGCTCCAAGATCGTGGTGCAGGCATACGCCCAGGATTTTCGTCGGCTGATCGTTCAGGTAAAAGCCTTTGCTGGCATCGAAACGAAAAGACCGCACCCCAAAAAGCGTTTCCACCTGATCCACCAGTTGATTATTCTGATACAACTGCGTCCGCAAGGTGTACAGATACGGGTTTTCGATGGACCAGCGAGTCGGTTTGGAAAGGGTTAGCTGGATGGGTTTCTGAACATTTTTAGCCTGTTGGGTAGCGATTACCTGCCCCGTCGCGTCCAGAATGGTTTGCACCAGTCGGTCGCCACCCGAGACCTGCGTCTGTACCTGCACCTGGGTCTGCTGAGCGGTCACGTTCGGCGTCGTTACGAATACGGCCCAGGGACGGATGTGCGTGGACGAAGTGGTGACCAGCCGAACATTACGGTAAATCCCGGAACCCGTGTACCAACGGGAATTCGGCTGAACGGAGTTATCGACGCGAACGGCGATGACGTTGGGTTCGGTACCGAATTTCAAATGTGGCGTCAAGTCGTACTGAAAGGAGCTGTACCCACTCGGTCGAACGCCCAGCGAGTGCCCGTTAATCCAGACTTCGCTGTTGCGGTGTACGCCGTCGAATTCGATGGACACGCGTTTTCCCTGAGCCGTAACGGGCACGGTAAACGTTTTCCGGTACCAGCCGATGCCCGTCGGTAAGGCTCCGCCCTGCGTAGTAGTCAGGTGATCTTTACTAAACTGCCCACCGATACTCCAATCGTGGGGCAGGGTGACGGACTGGCTTTGGGGATGCTGGAAACGGACTTCTCTGGCCTCGGGCACATCCGCAAGTACGAACGTCCAGTCTTTATTGAATGACTCGATTTGTCGGGGGGAAACCTGGGCGTAGGTTTGAAGACAGATTAGCGACAAAAAAATGAATACGTATTTCATACCAGTACCCCGGATGGCATCCGGGGCTATTTAAATGGAAGCCCTCCGGGCTTATTCGGCCAACATCGACCTAAACCCGGAAGGTTTGAATGTGATTAGCCCCGGATGCCATACCGGGATTGTCCGGGAATCCCTCGAACCTTACTCTTTCGTAAATTCCTTTTCACTCTTTCCTACATCTTTTGAAGTAGCGACAGCGATTCCCCGCTGATCTTTCTTATTCACCGCACAGTAGAAATGATATACGACGCCTTGATGCTTGAGGACGAACGATTTGTGGGCGTATAATTCATCGTAGGGTTCGGAAGGCTCAATCAGATTGGAGCCCTTCCAGTCGGTCCAGTGCACGAGGTCTTTGGACGCAGCGAAACGGTTAAACCCCTTGGCTTTCTGATCTTCCCAGAAGGCTCCGAAGTAAAACATCACCCAGGTACCTTTGATTTTCTGGAGAACTGCATCACCCGTAATACCCACCGGATGCTGGAGAACGGGTTCGGCTTCGAAGCGTTGCCAATGCTCCATATCGTCAGAAACAGCCATGCCGATGCGTTCGAACCAGCGGGTTTTCAGGTTGTTTTTCGCCGAATCCCCGTTGGCGTTGTAGTACATCACAAAGCGATGTCCCGTCAGCCTTTGCGGATCCTCGATGACTGAACTTTTAAACAGCTTGCGATTTTCCCACCAGCGGGTATCGGGGTCTTTGGCCGTGAATAGGGGTTTAGGAAACCGTTGCCATTCGTGTACCTGGGTAGGTTCTTTCGTTGTATAGGCCATACCGATGGATAAATCACCCGCTTCGTAACCCCGGCCATTACCCCCGATATAGGACATCCAGTATTTATTCTGATAGGTTTTTAGCTCGTAACTCCCGTTCCATTCCGTATCCTGCAGAGCGTTATATCCCGCTTTCTGGTGAGCATCCCACAGGGTCGTATCGGCGGAGAAGGAGAGCAGACGGCCTTTGTTTTCCCAGTGCAAGAGGTCTTTACTTTCGGCTAACCAGGTTTCGTACCCGCGACCGTCGTACTGCAAATAGGTCATGTACCAGTGTTTACCTTTCCTGAACACGGTGGGACAATCCATCTTTTTGGAATTATCCTCCGTGACCATCACCAGACCGTACTTATAGGGCGTTTTGACTTCGTCGTACAACTGCTGCATTTCCGTTGCAGGGACACTGGTTTTCTGGGCAAAGGCAATCGAGGCAAGAAGCGAATATAGTAGAATCAGCGGCGTACGAATCATGCGAAAAAGACCTGTTTTGTGCAGTTACTTCTTTGAACGTTACAAAACTAAAGGCGTAAATCCGCAGTATTCTCTATCATTTTTTCTAAAGATTGTATGAAATTGCCGCCAGCCTATGTCTTCTCCGAATCACCAGCCTTACAGCTTTCGTCCGAACCAGTAACGTTTGCAAAGGCTAGCGATTGGTAGTTATGCGGTCTATAGGTTTAACTATTGACTTACCAACCGATAGCGTCCTGAGCCTACGATTACTTTCGTTTTGCCTTCCACGAGGCCCAGCATTTTAATTTCTTTTACCTCCTGAATAGGGCGATTGCTTTCCATAAGGGTTAGCGGATTCGAGATAGGAAGCACCAGCGTAGCCGTCGTATTGACCGGAATCTCTACGTTCAGTTCAAACGTATTCCCGGATTTCTTCCAGTCACTAACAATCAAGCCGTACGGGGACTGATACGTAGCTTTGGCCTGCGTCACATCGCCGACGGGTTGCGGTTCGATGACGATTTGTTTGAAGGCAACCGAAGATACCTCCTGCTTGATTCCCGCCAGTCCGGCGTAGAGCCATTCCATCAAATGTCCCAGCATAAAATGGTTATTCGACGACGTGGGCAAGGCCTCCCACGATTCAGTCAGAGCGGTAGCCCCTTTCGCCAGCTGATAGCCGTAGCCGGGCACATCGCTGCGGCTGTTCATATCGAAAATCACATCCGAGCGACCCGCGTCTTCCAGCACCCGAAGCAGGTAGCGGTAGCCAATATCACCAGCAGTCAGACTATTTTTCCGACGTTTAATATCCTGAATGATGTGTTCGATCACCGCCGCTTTGTCCTGCTCCTCCACCAGTTTCATGTACACCGCCATGGCATTGGCCGTTTGACTATTGGTGGCGTACTGTTTGGTTTGAGGATTGAAGAAAGTATTGTTGAAAGCCTTTTTCACTGTTCCGGCCAGAGCCTGATACGCCGCTGCATCCTCTGGTTTGTTCAGTAAGGTAGCGATTTGCTGAAGAACCGTCAGGTCGTAATAGTACATCGCCGTACCCGTTACGCCCATGGGCGTCAGTTGCGAAGTTCCCGGCGGTTTGGGGCCCAGGTCATACCAGTCGCCTAAGCCCTGTGAGAGAATATGATTTTTCGCTTTCGTCCCTAAATATTGGATATAGCGTTGCATCATCGGGTAACTTGCCGCCAATTCGCTTTTTTCACCGTACCACTGATACAGGTACCAGGGAGCCAGAATGGCACTGCTCCCCCACTCCGGCGAATCCCGGAAAATGCCGTCCCCCCAGTGGAATTCCACGTATTCCGGAGCGATTTCCGGAATCAGTCCGTTCGCCAGTTGCGAGGCTTTCATATCCTGAATGGACTTTTTCAGCAGCAGAGCAATGTCATACGGATACCGAACCGAGCCGCCCATGAGGTGTACCTGCTCCAGCCAGCCGAGTTTTTCGCGGTGCGGGCAGTCCGTAAAGACACTCGCCATATTACTCTTGATGGCCCAGTCGATCAGCGTGTGCGTTTGATTGAAGAGCGGATTCGAACTTACAAACGTGCCCGTATTCGGGGCCATGTTTCGCGTATGCAAGCCCCGTAGCTCCAGAATTTCGGGTTGCCGATCCGGGTTGTTTTGCTTCGTGGGTACGCCGGCTCGCACCTGTACATACCGGAAGCCGTAATATGAAAACCGGGGTTGCCAGGTTTCGACGCCCTGTCCTTTCAGAATGTATTCGAAGTAATACGGTCCGCCCGTCGTTCGCTGGGTAATGAGGTCGTCTTTCAGTAATTCGGCCGGATAAATCCGCACGGTATCGCCTTTATTGCCCCGGACTTTCAGGGAAATAATTCCGGAGAAGTTCTGTCCGAAGTCGTATAACCACTCGCCGGTTTTCGTTTCCGTCACCGATTTTGCCGTGAATACGTCGGCTACTTTCAGCGGCTCCTGTAGTTGGGACGTGAGTACGGGCGAACCCGTTACAAGTAACGGTTTCTTCCAGGACGCATCGTTGAAACCGGCACTATCCCAACCGACTTGCTCGAGACGGGCGTCGTAATTTTCCCCGCCGTAAATGCTGGAAAACGTAAGGGGGGATGGTGCCGTTTTCCAGGAATCATTCGTAACAATATCTTCCGTCGAACCATCCGCGTACGCCAGTTGCAGCCGAGCGATGAGCTTGGGATACCCGAACTGTACTTTAAGTTTTCGGAAACGGCCTTTTACGGGCGGCACGTAGTAAAAGCCATTGCCCAGCATGACGCCAATGACGTTTTCGCCTAGCTGAAGCTGGTTGGTTACGTCGAACGTCACGTACTGGGCTTCCTGGTCGTATTTGGTCCAGCCCGGATCGAGAAAGTGTTCACTTACCTTTTTTCCGTTCAGGCTCATTTCAAAATGGCCCAGTCCACAGACGTAGGCCGTTGCTTTTCGAAGCGGCTTGCGTAGGACGAAGGCTTTCCGGAATAGTGGCAGGACGTTGCTTCCCGTCACTTTATCCTTCACATCATCCCGAGGCAGCGGATTTACCAGCGAATCGGCCAGTTTTTCGTAGGCGATCCATTGACTATCCTTCCAGTCGGCGGGCGTGAGCAAACCCATGTGCCAGGAAGCCGGGGCCGACCATTCGGACGAGTGCTGCTGGGTGTCCCAAACTTTTACTTTCCAGTAATACGTTCGGGTGGAGGCTAAGGGTTTTCCCCGATAGATAATTTGAAGGGACGAATCAGACGTGATTTTTCCCGAGTCCCAGTACGTACCCTGCTCGCGGCTTAAGGCCTCTTCCGAGTCGGCCACCAGTATCTGATACGCTCCCTGTCGAACATTCCGGGCATCGGCTAACAATTGCCAGCTCAGAGCCGGATGTTTGCTCTGAACGCCCAGGGGTTCCGTTCGGTACTCGCACCGCAGGTTCACCACTCGCAACGATTGAGCAGAAAGCTCGAAAAATGCTCCACTTAGGATACTGAATAAAACTAGAAAAAACCGTCGATAACCAATCATTTTAACAACTCATAAAAATGAACAAACTACTCCAATTCTACAGCGAGTAACTCACCCGATAACTTTTCCCCTTTTCAATCGTCATTTCGTACAAACCGGCCCCCGTAGATCGGATTTCGCCCTGCTTGCTGGTGGGTTTCTTTTTGCTTTTGAAGCGAAGCGTCCCCGTTCCGGCGGCACCCGTCACCTTGATTTCTTTAGCACTGCAATACACCTCTACCTCTCCCTGCGGCGTCGGCACTTTTCCTTCGATCCACTGCAAACCACCCAGATTCGGCTCAATCAGATAGGTCTGATACGCCGGCGCCGTTGGTTTTACACCCAAATAATACTTGCCCAGCAGGTACAGCGGACTGGCTCCCCAGGCGTGACACAGGCTCTTACCAAATTCGCGACCGTACATGGCGTAATGTTCGGCTCCTTTTTTATCAGGATTGTATTCTTCCCAGAAAGAGGTCGCTCCGAGTTTGAGCATTCCGCCCCAGTAGTCCTTCATCTCTTTGGTTACATACGGCTGTTCGCCCAGGGCACAGAGGGCTTCCAGCTCGTAAAAACGCATGTACGGCGTCGTGATTTTCGGTACCTGATTGTTTAGTAACACGTGTTGTTTCACTTCTTGTTTTTGGGCAGAGTTGAGGTAATCGAAAAAGACGGCGAACATATTCGCGTACCGGGTTACGTGCGGGGTTGAAACGCCGTCCACCCGGCTGTGTACCAGAGCGTGTTTTTCGGAATTCCAGTAATACTGAAAAAGCTTACCTTTTACTTCTTTGGCCAGTTGAGCGTACTGACTGGCGTCCTCAGTATGGTTCACGATTCCGGCACACAAGGCCATTGTTTCCAGACTCCGGGCGAAGAGTAACTGCTCGAAACTCACCTCTCCTTTTTTGCTTAGTCCTTCCGCCCAGTCGATAAACACCCAGTCGCCGGACAAGCCTTCGAGCAACCCGTTTTTATTCCGCCGGGTCAGGCAGTAATCCATAAGACTCTTCATCCGGGGATAAAACTGTTGGATGAAGGCCTTGTCGCCCGTAAACTGGTAGTAATCGTAAATGCTAATGAACCAGTAAAAGGTGTAATCCATGATGGTATTGATGTGGCTCGTTACGGGGTCTTTGCCGCGTAAGGCCAGCATGGTACGAGCCACGGAGGGCGAATCGAAGAAGGAATAGTAATTCATCAGGTAACTCTGGGAGGCGTCGCCCGACCAGATCCAGCGGTCACGTTTGATACCGTCGATGAAAAACTCCCGGGTATTCAGATGAAGCGTATACAGAGCAACGTCGTAAATTTTATTGATTTCTTCGTCGGAACAACGGAAGCCGCCCCGCTCCGTGACGGGCAGGAATTCGTAGAGCATGGAAACGCCGTCGATGGCCACACTGCCGTCAAACTGAACGTTGACGTACCGAAAGGCTTTGGTCAGTTCCATCACCGAGTCGCGTTTGGCGGATTGGTTGATTTCCAGAAAATCCGTGGTTTCACAGGTCTCCGTTGCCAGGGCTTCTTCCTTCGATTCACCGTAATAAATCCGGACGTTTCCTTTTCCCGTCAGACCTTTCAGTTTCAGGAAACCAAAGGTTTCTTTCCCAAAATCCAGTAAAAATGACTTCGCCTGCTTATCGACCGTCACGGGGTTTTCTTCCTTCGTATTCAGTTTAAATTGCGAAGGCGGTACGAGCGGATCGTTGAAGTTCCAGGAGCCCGCCTGTAACCAGGTCGTTCCCGACTGATCGGAAGCTTTTCCCGTTTCATCGATCCATTCTTTGTCCTCGAATGTCACCCGCCAGGAGGCGTCGGACTGTATGGTTTTTCCACGAACGAAAACGGCGGGAACGTGGTCCTGGTTAAAGACTTTGAGGTTGATTTTATGTTTCCCGGCGGGTACCGTGATGCGTTTGGGATAGCCCATGAGAATCTTGCCGTCGAGCTTAACATTGTACCGGCCTTCCACAAAAAGCTCCAATTCTTCCGGTTGGCTCAGGATAAATTCCTTGTGAAAATCCATGAGGTTGTAATGACTATCGAGCTTCCAGAACGGCGGCATAAAAGTCGTGCGTTCCGTACGTCGATTCTGCATTTGGTTCCCCAGCCAGATTTCGTAATCGCCGGGATACCAGATCCAGGTCGCCTGAGCGAATACCGAGACGTTCATCAGGAGCAGGCTTAGGAGGAAGAGGTTCTTTTTCATTGGACTTGAATCAAAAATGTTAATCCGTCAGTACTACAGACTCTTGCACTAGTTTACTTTAACCCAACTTCTGTTCCTATCGAAACAGCAGATACAGCGTCAGCATCGTAATCATCAGAGCAATCCAGGCCGCCCAGACTTTGGGCGTGGGTTTGACTACTACCTGTGTGGTATTGACCTGATAAACCGTCGGGTTCCGATCCAGTACGGAAATCAGCATCGCCAGTACCAGCAGGCTCACGAAAATCAAAAACGAAAGCAACAGGTA
Organism: Siphonobacter curvatus; assembly: GCF_002943425.1. Lineage (NCBI taxonomy): Bacteria > Pseudomonadati > Bacteroidota > Cytophagia > Cytophagales > Cytophagaceae > Siphonobacter > Siphonobacter curvatus. The sequence continues at coordinate 1,328,657 of NZ_PTRA01000001.1, read as the reverse complement.
ATGCGGCCAGAAATCGTAGCGGTCGGGCGGTAAGACCCACAGGTACACAATGCCGACGCCGAGACTGACTACTGAGCCAGCCGATAAAACGGTGTTGACGGCCCATCGCGTAGTTCGCTTCCAGAATACCGTCAACAGAAAGACGACGGCCAGGGGCGGAGCGATGAAACCCAGTACGGATTGAAACACATCAAACAGGTTCAGTCCTTTGATACTGTCAATGGCCAGGGCCATGCCTACGGCAAACAGGCAGCCCGCAATGACCGTCAGGCGGCCTACTCGAATCAGGTCTTTATTGGTAGCCGAGGGGTTGATTTTTCGGGCATACACATCCATCGTGAACACCGTACTCAGCGAATTTAGCGACGAGCCAATCGTACCGACCAGTACGGCAATCAGTACTACAATGACCAGTCCGTTCAGTCCGGGCGGGAAGAGGTTGGTCACCATCGTCATGTACGCCTCGGCCGGGTCCTTGAGGTTGGGGAACAGAATGTAACAGAGAATGCCGGGCAGAATGAACAGCGGCAACGAAAGGATTTTCAGCCAGCCGATGAAGTTGACGCCCAGTTGTCCCTGCTCCAGATTGCGGGCTCCCAGTACCGACTGGACCATCGCCTGATCGGTACAGAAAAAAGCTATGGCCGCTACCGGATAACCCAGCAGGATGGCGTACCAGGGATATTTTGGATCGTCTGCGGGATGAATCAGGCTCCAGTAGTCGGCGGGGGCTTTGGCGTAAACGGCCTCCAGTCCACCGACTTTCTGAATTCCTAACAGAGTCAATGTCAGCGATACGCCGATCAGCAACAGCATCTGAAAAACGTTGACGCGGGCGATGGCCTTCAGTCCGCCGGTGTACGCAAACAATCCGGCAAAAGCGACCAGTACCACCACCGACGGCCCCATGGGTAAGCCCAGAATCTGTCGTACCAAAAATCCTCCGGCGAACAGGCCGAGCGAAAGCCAGGAAATCAGAATCTTGATGAGAGCATACCAGGCCAGGATGGTTTGCGTGGATTCGCCGTATCGCTGCCCCATGAACTCGGGCATGGTACTGACGTTGGCAGCCAGGTATTTCGGAGCGAAAACAATCGCCAGCAGAAAAAGAAAAACGAAGGCATACCAGTCAAAATTAATGGCAACAATCCCCGTACTATACCCGATACTCGCGAAGGCCAGCAGCATCGACGGCCCGACGTTGGTCCCCCACATGTTGAAGCCAATACTCGCCCAGCCCAGCGATTTGTTCGCCAGAAAAAGCGTTTCTTCATCCACCGATTTTTTGCTTACACTGGCTCGAAAACCGATGAAAGCTAAAATCAGAATGTAAGCCGCCACAATCCCGTAGTCCAGCAGCGTTAAGCGATCAATGATATTGTTCATACGAAGATTAACTTCCCGGAAAATGATCGATTTTCAAGAAGTCGGGAATGAAAGTTAAAGTCCGTGTTCACGCAGCAAATCCGCCACTTTTACGGGTTTCCCCGTTTGCAGGGACTGGTCCATCGCCTGTAACAAGGCCACGGTTCCGATGCCTTCTTTTACGTCAGGATACGCCGTCTGGCCGCTTTCCAGGCAGTCGGCGAAGTATTCGAGGTAGTTCTGGTATTCGCCCGCATGATGACTTTTTCCCTCAAAGCGGAAGTAGTGCTTGAGTTTGTGTTCCCAGGTCAGGATGCGTTCTTCGCCGGTTTTGTCGGTGATGGCGTACCGTAAATCCATGTAATCTCCCTGACTACACCCTTCCGTACCCCGCAGAATGCAGCTCATTTCGCTGTCGCGGGTGACGGGCTGTACGGGTCCGGTATAGGCTCCACTAACCCGGGCGATGCGTCCGTCCGTAGCCCTGAAAATGAAGTGCATGGTATCGGCGTTTTTGAGACCGCCGTTTTTCCCATTTGAACTAAGCATTCCATAACCCATCACTTCTTCGATGTTGGGCAGGTACCAGCGAATGAAATCGACGGGGTGACTCAGACCGCCGTACAGCCACTTGAAGGCGTTTTCGAGCGACCAGCCTTTGTCCAGAAACCAGCGGTGGTCGGCGTGGTAATAGCTTTCGATGGTGATCAGCTCGCCAATGAGTCCGGCTTCGTAGTCGGCCCGCTGTTTTTTCATGGGCTCGAAGAAGCGGGAGCTTTGCCCAACGAAGACGTTCTTACCCGTCTGATCGCTCAGTTCGATGAGTTCTTTGGCTTTGGACAGATCGTCAATGAAGGGCTTGGTACAGACGACGTGCTTGCCGTGCAGCAAGGCCTGTTTGGTATGCTCGGCGTGAAATTTATCGGGGGTATAAATGGCGATGGCATCGATAGTTGGATCATCGAGCAAGTCCTGATACTGCGTGGTGTAGGAGTAAAAATCAAATTCCTTGGATCGTTGCAGACAGAGTTCGAGTTTCTGATCACAGACTTTGACCAGTTCGATTTTTGTACTCTGCAATGCTGCCGACATAGTGCTACGGCCCTCGCCCAATCCTAAAATTCCTAGCTTTAACATAAAGGTATTTTTAAATCATTTTTTATTATTCTGAATTGCCTAGACTAAGTAAAGCCTTGCTCTTTTAGAAATTCGTTATTCACCTAGACCGGGTTTGGGCCGCAGATACGGCTGGTCTTTTAGTCCGTATCGCGAACGCCGCTGACTTCATCCTGCTCCAAGCCACCGCATTGTGGATGAAGTCAGCGGCTTTTCGCGATAGGACGGGGTGCGGTTTTACGCCGTCTATAGCGGAATTTCCCATTTCCAACAACTACTCACTAGCAACCATTACCTAGTGTTAGTGGATGAAAACCTCTCCCGCTGGTGAGCAACGGAGTAACCTGTCTCGCGGGCAATGCGGTTGCCTTGAGCTAAGCTAGGCAGTTACGGAGAGGTCCAGCCTGGAAGGCTCACCGGCTACTAGCCAGCCAATCCCGAGGGCGTAATTAGGCTCGGATAATCAATCTCCGTCTGAGGGCGAAATTCAGTCTATTAAACACAACCTATAAATCATCTTACTTCATCTGTACCCAAACCTCCCCCGCCTTCGTACCCGGAATGCCTTCCTGATACTTCTTCATGCGTTGATTCCATTCGACTACGCGGGGGTTATTTTCGGTGGTTTTGGGGTCCAGCTTTTCCAGGCTTTCGCCCTTAGGAGTACTGATGACCAGCATGAGTTGCCGCCCGTTTCGAAATAGTAACAGTTGCTGAAACTGGGCATTACAAAAGCCTTTCGAGACTTGCGGCCATTGTTCGAACTGCGTGGCGTGGTAATCGAGGTATTCCCGCTGCAGCTTTGGATCAGCGACGAGATTCGCCGTAAGAATCGTGTGCTCCCATTCCTTCGCTTCGGATGCATCCGCACATTTTTTCCGGTTGAATTCGTAAAATAAGTCGTCGTAGGTTTTGATCGTCACACCGGGAAACGCCGCTTTTAGACGTTCGCGAAGCAGGTATACATCCTGAATCTTTTCAAAAATGACGTAGTGGTTTTCCCAACGGTACAAAGCCATGGTAGGCACGTTCCCTTTCGCCATAACGGCTCGTAGTTTCTCCTCATCCAACGACTGCGTCGCGATCAGTTCTACGATGACGGGTTTCTCTTCATTAATTTTCCAGTACGCATCCGGCTTTGAATTGTCTTTCAACAGATGCCGATACGCAGCTTCGAGTCCCGCCCGGTTTTTGATAGGGTCGGGTACGGAGGGGCCATTGTGTGCCCAGACGTTGTTCGGACCGTTGGCGTTTTGCAGGTACTTTTCCGTCGGCGTCCAGTTATCCCGAATCGTGAAATACGCGGAGCCTTCGTCGGTGTACAGATAAAACCAGTGCTGCGGAATGTGGGCGTACGGAGCTTTGTAAATACTGTCGATGGCGTTTTCGATGATCTGCGAACCGGGCTGGGCCGAAAGCGTGTAAATCGCCGCTACGTCGTACATGTGCTTGCCGTAGTGGTGAATTTTGTTGGCCCGGATGCGGTTGTTTCGCATAACGTTGATAGTCGGCGTCCAGCCCCAGCCCATACTGATGCCGCTATAGCCGACTTCGTTGATTTCGTTGTGCTCGATGCTGAGATTCCGGGCAAAGCCCGCTCCAATGCCCACGCAACCCCAGTCTTCATTGGTTACGTTTGTAATCAGATTATTCCGGATACTTAACTGGCTACAAACTTCCCGTTCATCCTGGGGCTGATACGGCAAATGAGCTTCCACGGCTTCGTCGGAAAAAACGCCCGCCTGAATGCCCGTACCGCCGATATCCCGGAACAGATTTCCAGTGATGTGGTTGTGTTGAACGCCCCGGTGGTAGTCCAGCCCCGTAGAGGCCAGATGCTCGAACCGGCAGTTTTCAAAACCCGTGTGCGTGGCGTAGGAAACTTCCACCGCCGCCGTAGGCCGCCCCACCCAGGCCTGATTTTCCAATGTTTTTTTCTCGGGCGTACCCGGAATTTTCAACTTGTAGGCATCCAGCATGTACAAACCCGCCTGATGCGGCACGTGCCCCTCCCGCGAGGGTCGCAACCAGCCCGTATGCTCAAAGGCAATGCCTTTGAACTCCACGTACGAAACCGGATGATCGACGGTACCCATCATACGTACCAGCGTTTCGAGGTACGGAGCGATGACTTCGGCAGTACTCAGATTCTCATCCGCTTTTGGATAGTAATAGAGTTTCTGCGTTCGGATATCGAGGAACCATTCGCCGGGTTCGTCCAGAAACTGAATCGCATTGATTAGGTAATAGGCAGAGTTGCCCGTTTCTTTCGAAATCCAGGGAGCGGGCCAGGGGTGTTCGGACTGAATCCGGCTTTCGGGCTGGTGAAAAAAGAGTTGGGCACTGTCGCCCTGCACTTCCATTTTCCGGACGCGTAAGGTCGCTACGGCCCACCACTGATGAATAAAAAATTCGAGACCATACGCCTGGGGTAAGCCACCGAACTTCGGAGCCGGAATCCAGCAGGTTTGCTCGGCTTTATTCCAAGACAAAATCCGGTTCATCGTTCCGTAGGGTGTATCCTTCGCCCGCGTGGCTTTTTGTCCGTTGACCCATAGCTGCCTAAATTCGAAGGGCCGCCCACCGATAAAGGGAACGTCCGTCACCCAGACTTTTCCGGTACTAGTTTTGGGCAATCCCGGTACGGTTCCTTTCACTTTCTGCCAGCCCTTTAGCGTTACACCGCCGCTTAGGACGGACCTTTCGTTGGGAGCCGCTTCAATCCAGGTGGGACTTTCAGCCGTTCCCGAATCTTCAGGCCGCAGGAAGACGGGTTCGTCCAGCGAATACCGTCCACCTGCCAGATAGATATGAGCTCCTGTGCGTACGGAAGGATCGGCGAGCCGTCGTAATTCCCGGACTTTCCGCAAGGCCATCATCAGACTCGCCAGCGGTTTTTCGCGGCTACCTACGTTCGCGTCCGATCCGGTGGTCGATACCCACACTTCGGCCTGCTGGGCGAAGGTAAGCGTCGACCACAGGAGCATGCCAAGCACTATGAAACTACATTTATTCATCGAAGGTACCTGAGATTGAAACCCCAGGCTATTGATAGGGAACACCCCCCGGGGTTAATGGTTACGCCTGAAAAATGGATTTGAGATACGCCGTATTCGCTCCGAAATTTTTCTTTACGTTGCGGGGATCGTTGGCATCGCGAGACCGTTCGATGACAAGCCAGCCTTTCCAGTCCATGTCGTCGAGCGTTTGTTTGACCTTTTTTAGATCCAGCCGCGGGTTGTTTTCCAGCCATACGCCATCCTCGTCGGTGCAGTGAATCATGCAGATGCGTTTTTTGCCGAGCGTGCGAAGTTCTTCGTGCAGGTCTCGGCCGGCTTTCAGGGGATTGGAGAAGTTGAAGTAGCTTTGAATGTGTTTCGAGCCGATTTCATCCAGTAACGCTACCTCGCCCTTCGCATCCAGGGACGTTTCAATCCCGATGACCACACCCGCTTTTTTCGCCATCTTCCCCACCACTTTCAATCGCTCCACAATCGCCGGACGCAGTTCCGGATTTTTAACCAGATCACCCTGCGTACCCAGGGGCAAAAAGGCCACCTTTACCCGCATGGCTTTCATGGTATCGATGCAGTCCTGCACCATTCGCTCGTAGGTCGGTCGCGTTGCAAAGCTTTGGGCGTAAAATCCACTCATCGCCAACGAACAGATTTCCAACTTCAATTCTTTGGCTTTATCCAGAAACTGCTGCCGTACTTCGGGCTTACCTAACTGACTATCAAAGGTTTCCCGATTGCCCAGTCTACCCATATCCACTTCCAGACCGTCGGCTCCAATTTCTTTGGTCAGTTGAAAAGCTCCGAGTTTCTGCCGTTTCAGGATCATCAGATCCACTACGGCGATTTTGTACGCTTGCTTTTCTTTAGCAAACACTTCAAACGGCGAACCATACAGAGCCGTCAGCACCAAAGCCGACTGACCCAAAAACTGACGACGATTCAGGTTTTTCATGCTATTTCTTGCTTTTAACGATCGCTAGTAAGCAGGCCAAATGAGTACCCAACCGCTATTTGAATCCAATTTTCTGCTCCAGTTCCTCAAAACTCCGCACAGCATTCGCGGGTAAGTTCTCCCCTTTTTCACCGAATACGTACATCGCGGGATACTTCTCAATCGTGCATTTCGATTCGTCGAATTGACCCGCTGTGTTTTTCACTTGCTTCGTATCCAGCTTGAACTGATCGGCCAGAAACTGGTACAGAGCCAGTCGCTTATTGATGCCGTAATCGTGTCCTTCTTCCGACAAATGCACGTTTTTGATCACCGCCGAAGGACCGTAGAAGCCGTAGGTTCGTTGCAGGAAAGGAAACTCATGTTCGGGAACGTATTGGGTCCAGTCTTTGCCGTCGGAAATGACTAGTTGTGGACGCGGAGCCGCCATGGCTGCCATCTCCACGTTGTTGGTACCGTGGCCGCAGAGGTGCACGCCCATTCCACTCTCGCAGGGACAACCGCCGCTGTGGTACGAGGAAGTCATGACCACCGGAACGCTTAAATCTATACGATCATCGAGAGCCGACAACAACATCGTCTGGCTACCGCCGCCCGAACCACCCGTTACCGCAACGCGGGCCGGATCAGCATTTTTCTGGGTCAACAGCCAGTCGAGAATTCGCATCCCGTTCAGAATCTGAATCGTATTGGCCAGACTCCGACGGTGGTCGGCGGATTTGAATTGCAGCAGTGATTCACCCCAGGCAAAGAGGTCGTAACTAAACGCCATCGCTCCCATCCGGGCCTGCATGGCACAGCGGTACTGGGAATCAGAGCGGTAGCGTCCGTCGCCAAAATGACCGTCGGGATTGAGGATAACGGGCATTAACCCTTTGGCATGCGTAGGTTTGTACAACGATCCGCAGACGTACATCCCCGGCAAGGTTTCGATGGCTACGTTTTCGACGGTATAGCCATCGAAAGTTCGTTTGTTGGTAATGATCGGTTGGCTTTTCGGAGTCGCGGGTAGCTGGTCCAGCTTTAACGCCGTCCGCATACAGCTTTTGAGTTCGGCTTTACGCGTTTCCCAACTCGCCTGATCCTTGTACAGAGAGGCCAGATAGTCGAGCTGCTGCTTGCCTTCTTTGGGCGTTTTCAGGTGATACTGAAAGGCCTGCAGTTTGTATTTTTTGTCGCCTTCCTTCGTAAATGTAATGTCCTGCGAGGCGAAGATATTCGTCATCGTCTGCTCGACATCGGGGCGAAACCGCCAGTCGGCGTAGGTAATCTGCCGATCCTTCACCAAGTCTTCAGGATACCGGATTTTTACCGCGTACTGGGTTTCGATTTCCTGAATCACCTCTTTCAAGGGTTTTCGGAAGGCGTCGTCGGAGATTTGAGCGTAGGTTTTCGCCCCCAGCAGCAGGAGTAAAACAAGGATTCGTTTCATGGTTATAGAGGATTCATTTCGTGGATTCAAACCGTCCCGATCGGTTTATCCGTCTTTCGTCATCTCGCCGCCCTGTGGGGGCGTATAGCCTTTGATCGATGGCCAGACGCCGTCTTTGATCGGAATCAGTTTCATCTTTTTCGGGTCGATCACGGCGTGTTTGATTTTCTGGCGACGCCAGGTATACACGACGTGAATGAGTCCATCCGACGTTTGAATGATCGACGGATAGGAATACTGACTGATGGGTGAGTCTTCGATAATCACCGCCGCCGACCAGTTTTTGCCGTCTTCGGAAATGGAGAGATTCAGGGGCGTCCGCGGACCTTTGGCTTTGTCGCCCGGCGGCAGCACGTGGTTATACACCAGGGCCTGCCGACCGTCTTTCAGGGTGACGGCATCGGTACCGGAGTTATTATTGGGCAGATTGGTTTTCGCCAGCGGCGACCAAGTTTCCCCATTGTCGTTCGACCAGGATTCCAGAATAGCCCGGTCTTTGCTGCGGGCCAGAATCTGTAGCTTGCCTTTCCCGTGTTTGAGGATACTGGGCTGAATGGCGTTGAGCGTTTTTCCGTCGTTGATCGGTCCGACTTTACGCCAGGTTTTTCCCTGATCCGCGGTTACTTCAAAATGGATTTTCCAGCCCTTGCCTTCGGTGCTCGTTGGGCAAAACAGGTTGCCATTTTCCAGTAAGATGGGTTTGTTTTTGACGGGGCCGATATAGCCTTCGGGCAAGGATTTTGCCGACGACCAGGTTAGGCCCCCGTCCGACGACGTTTTCATCCAGCCCTGCCATTTACTCGGACTCGGACCGATTTTGTAAAATAACAGCAGCTCTCCGTTGGGTATCTGGTACAACACCGGGTTCCAGGTGGGATACCGAAGGGTATCGTTTACGATGCCATTGGCGACGTTTTGGGGAGTTGTCCACTGCCCTTTTTCCAGCCGACTGACGTAAATACAGACGTCCGGATTCCGCTCCTTCGTCCCTCCAAACCAGGCCGTTACCAGACCTTTGGGCGTTTCGACAATGGTGGCCGAGTGGCTTTCCGGGAAAGGGGCTGACTCAAAAATGGCTTCGTGTTTGACTAAGCCGCTCTGCCATTTTTTGACCTGGGCCTGGGTTAAGTGGGCGGCCAGCAGACCACCCGCCAGGAATAGGTAGGTTTGGAAAGTATTCATGGTTTTTATGTTAGGATGCCGGATTTTCATCGGTTTCCGAGGTTACTGTTTTTTGGGGATTTCGGGGATTTTGCCGTCCCGTCCCCGGGTTCTACCCGGGGCTATGCACATTGAAATCCTCCGGACTTCTTACTTCGACTTTCCTTGGGATCGGATCCTGGGATTATCCGCGGGTATTTTGGATGAATTATTGGTTGACCTCAAACCGATATGTTCCTGAGCTCACATTCAGTACTACGCGATTGCCTTCTTTCTTTACCAACTTCACCCCTTCCAGGGCCGTCACCTTTTTGCCGTTTTCTTTGATTTCATCCACGGAGCGGGCGGGGATATAGACCTGTGCCTGGGCATTGCCCGGAACTTGAATCGACCAGTTCAGCCGTCCTTTTTCTTTCTTCCAGGTGGACTGAATCAATCCGTAGCCCGAGCGATACGAGGCGTCTACTTCCGTCAGCCCTTCCGGAAAATCCGGTTTCATTTCAATGACTTTGAAACCCGGTGTCTGAGCCTTAATTCCGGCGATATGCTCGTAGTACCAAATCAGTAAATCCCCCAGCAACATCACATGATTGGCCGAATTCATTTCCGGATTGGCCGTATTGCCGTTCCATAATTCCCAAATGGTGGTAGCACTGTTTTCCACCATGTAGCCCCAGCTCGGATAATCGCGGTTGGTTGCCAGCGTATAGGCCAGATCGGGCCGACCGTGCTGGGCCAGTCCCCGCATGAGCCACTGCGTACCAATCACGCCCGTACTAATGTGCGATTTCTGCTCCTTCACGATCTTATTGACGATACTAGTAAACACCTGCGACTGCTGTTTCTCGGGTACAATCCCGTACATCAGTGGCAGCAAATTCGCCGTGACCGTATTATTGCTGTACTGCCCCGTGGAAGCCTGGAAGAACTTCTCATTGAAAGCCTTTTTCATCGCCACTGCCTGTTGCTCGTACGTACGAGCCTCTTCCGTTTTCTGTAACAACTGAGCAAATTGCTGCATCAAATCCAGCAGACCGACGTACGTAGCTGAAGCCAGCAGCACGCCATCCGTTTGCAGAGCCGGACCTTTGGCGTGGATGAGCTCTTTTGATTCCGGCGGTACGCACCAGTCGCCGTATTTATCCTTGGTAATAAGGCCATCTTTGGTGTACTGAGCGGCCATGTAGGCCATCCATTTCTGCATGGAGGGATAGTGTTTCCGTATCGATTCCGTGTCGCCAAACTGCCGATACAGCATGTTTGCCACCATCAGATACGTGCCCGGCCAGGTGACATTGTCGCTGTAGTACCGCCAAAAGGCCGGAGCGACGTCGGGGATACTCCCGTCGGCTTTCTGGGCCTGCTGAATATCATCCAGCCACTTGGCATATAGCCGACTGTTATCAAACACAAAACTCTCTCCGTACGCCCCCGTGCTCCGGTCGCCCAACCAGGGTTGCCGCTCGTTGCGTTGCGGACAATCGACGGGCATTCCTTTGTAATTGCTCCGAATGCCCCAGTACGCATTCTTGAAAATCTGATTCAGCGTTGGGTTGGAAGAGGTAAACGTACCAATCGTCGGTATATCATCATAGACTACGCGTCCTTCAAAATTTTCGAGTTTGGGTACGCCCGGAAAACCTGTAATTTCCACGTATCGAAACCCGTGGTACACAAACGTCGGCTCCCAGGTTTCCGTACCGCCGCCCTTCAGCGTGTACACGTCCGTCACTTTGGCATCGCGAAGGTTGCGGACGAACAGTTCGCCGTTTTCCTGCAATGTTTCGGCAAAGCGGAGTTTGATCCGGTCGCCGCGTTTACCCTGTACCTTCAGCCGAACCCAGCCCGCCAGATTCTGACCCATATCCAGCACGTAGCCCCCCGTTTTTAAAGGTTTGATCGATACGGGTTTTACTGTCTCCATCACCTTCATGTTTTCATTCATCTGGGCTTCGTAGGCTCCGCCCGGCTCCTGCACAAATTCCGCTTTCAGCCACTTCTGATCGTTGAAACCTGCGGTACTCCATCCCGGCAGTTCTTTCGTCGCGTCGTACTCTTCGCCGTCGTATTCGTTGTTGGTACGAATCGGGCCGTCGGCCGTGGCTCTCCAGGAATCATCGGTTGTGATCCACTCCGTCGAGCCATCGGCATAGGTTAATACCAGATTCAGCAGCAGTTTTGGGTAACCAAACGTCTTGATTTTGTAAGGTTTATAGGCCTGCCGCATCGTGTAGTAACGGCCGTTACCCAAAATAGTCCCGATGGCATTTTTACCCGATTTCAGTAGTGCAGTAACGTCGAAAGTATTGTACTTGACGCCCTGCGTGTAATCCGTTGGAGCGGGAGCCAGGACTTGGTCGCCTACTTTCTGTCCGTTCAGGTAGAGTTCGTACAAACCCAGTCCGATGATGTATACCTTCGCCCGTTTGATTTCTCTTTTCGGGGTAAACTCCTTGCGGAAATACCGGGCCGACAGGCGGGAAAACTGCGTTTCCGTATCCCAGGCGAAGGCCCGATCCAGCCCAATCCAGCGGCCTTTCCAGTCAACCGCGTAGAGCTGCCCCATGCTGAAATGCTGCGGCATACTCCAGTCACTTTCGCCCTGATTGGTCCAGATTTTCACTTTCCAGAACGCCTCGGTCCTGCTTTTCAACGTTTCCCCCTGATACGGATTCTGGATACTCTGGTCGGCGTTTACTTTTCCCGAATCCCAGAGATCGCCTTCATTCACTGCCAGTTTTTCTTCGCTCGAAGCGACCAGAATCTGGTAGACCGTCTGCTGCAGTTTTCGTTGCTCGCTCGTGAGCTGCCAGCTGAAACGGGGCTGTCGGGCATCGATTCCTTCCGGATTCACGCGTCCCTCAATTCGCAGGTCACCGACCCGCAAGGCCGTTGGTTTCTGATCGAAGGCGAACAGAAAAAAAGGCAGCAGCAGGATGAGTACGTAGCGTTTCATGGTATCTGTTAAACGTTCGAGAGGCTAAGGTTATCTGTTTGTATACCGTTTTGCTGTCCCGAGCATGTACTAATTTTTTCCGGAGAAATTGAAATAGACCGTGAGCACCTTCGCCCGCATCGGTTCTTTTTCGTAATCGTAGTAAATGTGTTTCATCCCCATCGGCCCGGTTGTTTCGGGCTTCTGGGTTTTGGTACCGATGCCCGAAATACCCTGCATGAACGACAGATCACCCGAGGGGAAGGTCATTTGTACGTTGTTGTACTCATCCACAATCGGTTTGGGCGTGAACAGGCGGAAAAACAGATCTTCGTCTGGCGTAACCACCGTCAGCGGCTGCCCCTTCGTTTCGAGTTGCATCCAGTACAGGTTGGAATGATAGCCCTTGAATTCGGGGTACGTCAGCGGCGGCTCGCCCGTGGAAGCATTGTTGTAGGCTTTTTCCCAGACGCCCAGCTGGTTGCCTTTCATGCGGTTTTTCCAGACGCGGTACGGACCGTTGCCCATCCAGCGAACGGACTTCGCCTCTTCTTCCGGAAACGAAAAGTTTACCCCCACCAGATTCGTAAAGTAGGCTCCCGGGAAGTACTTCACCTGCATTTTCACCCAGCCGGAGGGATAAATCGTCCATTGCAGCGTATTGTAACTGTTTTTGCGATCGAAGGTCGATTCGATGATGACGTTTTTACCTTCGGTGCGTCGAGTGAAGCTTTTGAAGTTATTCACGCCTTCCTGGAGCACTGGACCATTCGTCAGCGGAATCACGCCCGAACCGTTTTTGACCTGCTGAATCCGGCCATTGCCTTTGTGCAGCACGAGCTGCATGCCATTCGCCGAAAGCGTGTAAAGTGAGTCGGTTTCGCTGATCTGTACGTTGCCCGTTCCCTCCGTTTTGACCACCGTCGCGGCGATTTTTTCGGGTAAGGCTATGGGGAAGCTCCAGGTAAAGAGTTCTTTTTTCTGCGGATCGAAAGCCGTAATATAAAGTATGTCAAAGCTCTGCCAGTGGGCCGGAAGATTCGCCCGGATCGTCCCTTTTTCCAGCGGTTTCAGCGAAGGTGCGGTCACGGTAAAGCTCTGTTCGCTGGCTTTGGTAGTACCAAAAGCCGTTTTCACGAGTTTCCCCGAAAAGGAACATTGATTGATATTCGTGAAATGATACCGGTTTTCGATGGTGAACGTCCCGTCGAAACCCTCGGCGATTTCCCGGCGTTCGATCTTGATCGGTGACCAGACCTGTTTGATGGTGAAGAAACTGCCTTCTTTTTCGCGATACGAACCCACGATGCCATCGGCGGCGTGGTTGCCGTCGGTATCCAGGATGCCGTTTTTGTCGGTACGGATGACGCCATTGTCCGCGAAATCCCAGAGAAAGCCCCCCGCCGACAGCGGATTCTGCCACATGGCTTCCCAGTAATCTTCAATGCCTGCCCCGTGGCCGCCGTCGTACATGCCGTGCAGAAATTCCGTCGGCATTACAATTTCATGGCCCAGGTCATAGCTGCCAATGCCGTAGTTGTATTCCCGGTAATGCTGGGTATCGAAACCGCCGAATACCTCCCAGGCGTGAATGACGGGGCGTTTCTGAATATCTTCCTTCGCAAACAGCGGATCAAGATCGTAGTTGTGTCCCCCTTCGTTGCCGTTAATCCAGAAGATCACGGAAGGGTGATTAACGTCGTGCGTGACGAGTTCGTGCAGCAGTTTGGTACCCGTTGGGGTGTCGTAGTTGCCGTGCCAGCCCGCCAGCTCGTCGAACACAAACAAGCCCAGCGAATCGCAAACGTCCAGGAAATGATCGTCCGGCGGATAATGCGACATCCGCACGGCGTTCATATTCATTTCCTTCATCAGGTTCACGTCTAGTACACTCAGCTTTTTGTTCATTGTACGACCGGATGTCGGCCAGAACGAATGCCGGTTCACGCCCTTGAATTTCACTTTCGTACCGTTGACGTAAACCCCATCGCGTTTCCGGACTTCGACGGTACGGAAGCCGAACTTTTCCTGAAGTGTATGAAGCGTCTTTCCGTTTTGAACCAGACTAAGCTCTACCCGGTAACGCGTAGGCGTTTCGGAAGTCCAGAGTGATGGGTTGTTGACCTTCGTCTGAATCGTAACGGATGTCTGATTTGGGGATACTTTCCCTCCGAAGGGAACGCCTACTTTCTGGCCAGTCAGCGTGTACAGCTGAGCTTTGATTTCGCTGGCTTTCGTTACATCACCCAGCTTTACTTCGGCCTTGAAGGACCCCGTCGCCGGAGCGTCGATGGCTACGTGTTCGATGTGTTTCACCGGAAGAATTTCCAGCCAGACGGGACGGAATATTCCCCCGAAAATCCAGAAATCGCCCTTCCGCTCAGCCGCGTTGACCGACGCATTGGCGGAGTGTTTGGAAACGGTGACTTCGAGTAGATTATCCGCTCCGTATTTAAGCTGATTGGTTACATCGTACTTGAAGGCGTAGTAGGAACCTTCGTGTTTAGGCCCCGCCAAAGTACCGTTGATTTTCACTTCGGTATCGGTCATCACGCCTTCAAACACCAGGTTGATTTTTTTATTTTTCCAAGCCGCCGGAACCGCAAACGTATACTTATACAAGCCCTGTTCCCGGCCTTTCGAACTGTCACGGTTAAAGCCGTAATTGTATTTACCGAAGCCCTGTAATTCCCAGTTGGAAGGTACGGGAATGGTCGTCCATTTCCCGGAATTTTGCCCAGCAGTACAGTAAAACTGCCAGTTGACGGTCTGGTCGCTGCCCGTACCCGACAAATAGTGTTTCCGGGTCTGCTGAGCCTGAGCCAGGGACACCAGCCAGATGCTTAGGAATAAGAGGTAGAAACTTATACTTTTCATGCTTTCAATACTGGCTTTCGTTCACGTTCCGAAAAGCGTTAAACTGCTGAAAATCGATGCGAATCCTTACGGCCAACGGGTCCGGAAGGGTCGGGCGGGTAAACCCGCTTGGTTGAATAGATTCGGTTGAGCCCGCTCGTACCAGCCGAAGCGGACAGCTTCCGGATTTTTGATTTGGGGTGCTGATACCACGACCGTGTTGCCCTGAATTACGGCCTGAGCGGGTACGAACACCTGATCTTTCCCGGCAATTTCAAAATCGCGTAATGGTTTTCCATCCTGACTCATCAGTCCCTCGGCGTGCTCGAAATACAGCTGTAGCGTACCTTTTTTCTTTTTCAGTTTTTGGAAGATCGGTCCGGTATACGCTACGTCTTTTTTCTGATACGTTTCGTGCAGAGCCACCAGGGCCAGCCGCCGACCGATTTCCCATTTGTAGGGCGGGTGAATGTCCGTCAGGCTATCGGCCAGATCGGTGGTGATGATCATGCCCGTATGCGGCAGTTGTAGTATCTTCTCCTGAGCTTCCCGAAATTCCGGTAAAGACGCTTTCGTCAACGGAGCTTTGTTGCCCTTCGATTCGCTATAGGTGAAGGGAGCCAGTTGCACGTAGTAGAAGGGTAAATCCTGATCACCGAACGCCTTACGCCAGCTGTCCATCAGTGTTTTCATTTTCTGCGTATAGCTTTCGGTTTCGTTCAGAAAACAGTTGCTTTCGCCCTGATACCACAAAAATCCCCGAAGTGTGAGCGGAGCCAGCGGACGAATCATGGGTTCGTAAAACTTTCCGGGTTCTCCTTCGATTTTCTGATTGCGGAAATAGGCATTTTCCTGAAAAGCCCGTTCGGCAATCCAGGGTTCGATGCGACTGCCGGGAACGGCGGAAGCAATGACGCCCACGGGTACGCCTAGTTCCTGCTGGAGTTTTTTCGCGAAAAAGTACGCCGGAGCGGAGAAGGATCGCAGGGCGGAGTCTTTCGCCATATTCCATCCCGCGTGCGTCGAATCGGGTTTGGGTAAGGTTTTGCGGTTGACGAGGAAAATACGGATTTCGGGATTATCGGCCCATTCGAGTTCGTTTACGGGATCGGGCCATTCACCTATCTGTTTCCAGGGTTTGACCTTGCTGTTTTTCCGCATCGTAAATTCCATGTTCGACTGTCCGGAGCACAGCCAGACTTCCCCCACGAGCACGTCTTTGAGTACGATGGTATTCGTGCCCTGAATCGTCAGGTCTCTCGCCTGACCGGAGGCTGCCAACGGTTTCAGGCTGAGTTTCCAGTATCCCGAAGCATCGGCGGTGGTTCGTTCGTTCTGATCCGCGAAGCGTACCGTCACGGCTTCTCCCGGAGAGGCCTGTCCCCAGACGACAACGGGTTTTTCCCGCTGCAAGACCATGTGGTGCCCCCAAATGCGAGGCAGCACGACGTCCGCCTGAGCGGTGACGTGGAGCAGTAGGACCAGAAGCAGAACAAGGTATCGCATGACGCTTACGAATGAAAATGGAGGTACTGGACTGAGATTGCTGGTCTCCCGGATTGAAATCCGGGGTTAATGCATGGGTCAGTCCTATGGACTTTATTAGCGAAATCGTAGAACATCATCTCTTGTATTCTTCTTTCAACTCTTGATTCAACAAAACCCAACAGGATCCATCAACCAACAACCATTAATTAACAACCAACACCTAACCTTACTCTCCTTCCGCCCGGAACGACCGAATCTCATACACCGCTTCCGGGTCCGTTTTTCCGGCGTCGGGCAGGTCGTACTTCTGATCGGTGGGCGTATCGGCGTTGGGAAAGCGGCGTACTGTTCCCGTCCGGAAGAGTACTTTTTTGAAATACGGTACCGGAGCGAAGAACAGCTTCAACCCCTTAGGCTGACCGTTGACGGAAAGGGTATACATTCGTTTGCTACAATCCAGTTCGAGTTTGAGCGTATAGGCTTTTCCGGCTTCGTACTTCATCACGGCCGATTCCCGGTATCCGACTTTTGCTTTCAGCGTACTGTCGGCGTCGAAAATCAGGCGGGCGGCGGCCTGTCCATTCGGCCCCTGCAATTCGATGTGCAGCACGCCGGTATTACTCTGCCGGGGCACCACGGTAAACTCAATCGTCGGTTTCCGCGATTCAGCGATTACCCGTTCCGCCGTAGCGTAATCAAAATGATCCTTGTCCCGCATGATCAGCGCCTTCTTGCCCTCACTCCCCTTTTCGACCGTGACCCGAGCCTCTATGGGGCTGTAGATATTCCAGGAACTCAGTTCTTTTCCGGCGGGCATTTCGTCAAAGACTTCCCGAACGGGACCCGTTACATCGGCCGTCACCGGAACGGGCACTGTCGCCACCCAGAGGTCTTCCTTGTTCATGCTGTAAGTCAGCCACAGATTTCCGTCGGGCGGCGTACCGTTGCCTTCTTCGATGCCCCGAACGTACTGTGGTCCGTAGGATTTGTAATTGCCGCCGTACCGCATCGGTGTAATTTCACCCGTTACCAGCCATAAGTTTTTGTAATTCAGACCGTCCGTACTGGTCGAAATCGCCAGTGGCCAGCGAAATTCAGAAGGATTGTAAACGGTAGCGTAGTGGCCATCGGAAGTCCGCTGCCCCCAGATTTTGGCGTTACTGTTCACAAAACCGGGTGCCCGCAGGGGATTGTACTGCCAGCTTTTCCCTTCGTTGGTACTAACCGAAGTCAGGGCGTGTTTCCAGAGCCCGACGACCTTGCCGTTGGGCAAATGGTAGTAACTAAACGCCTTGACTTCCTTTTTAAGCGGAATCAGCGGATCATTGCGGTCGGCTTCTTCCACCCATTGCTGCATCATCAAGGGCGTCGCGAGCAGCTCGGTACAGGCCTCCACAAATCCCTTATCCTTACTGCTGGTATACAGCGGATACGTGTTTTGATCCAGTTTCCAGGAAGCATTCGGACGAATAAAGTAAATCGGCCCGTACGTTCCGTCTTTGTATACTTCCCGAACCACGCGGCCGATACCCTGTCCATCGTTGGGATCGTCCTTGGCGTCCATCGCAATCCCGTAATAGGCCAGCGTTAGCAGTCGTTTGTTTTTGGCGACGAAAAAGCCCATCCGCTGGTGCATCACTGCGTACAGGTCTTTGGCAACTCCGGGATGTTTTTTCTTGGAAAAGCCATCCGGCACTTTATACGGGGGAAAGATTACGACGGGCTTTGACCAACTATAGCCGTCTTTAGAGGTCAGTAGCAGCGTTTGGCCCGGCGGAATGTGCTCGCCCACCGGGTCACTCAGGTATTGCAGGTAAAACGTGTTGTTCCAGTACGCCAGCATGGGGGCGTGGTTGTAGGTCCAGTTGTTTTCGGGGTCCTCCCGATTGGCCCGAAAGACCTGAATGTTGTGCACGCCCACGGCTGCATTCAGTTGCCCGTGGTGGTAATCCACGTTCGAAAGCGTCGTGCCTACATAGCGAACCGTGTCCTGAGCACTCGCACTCGTAATCAGCAAGCCCAGGGCCAGGATACAAAGGCTTTTCATGGTAGTAGTCCTTTCAAAATGTTGCGGTCTACTTTCAAAATAGTCCCGTGTTTATGGCCTTCAGGAACGCTCACCTTGGCTTTCCGAAAGCTTTTAAAGTCTTTGGTTTCGACGGCTTCGTAGGTTTTCGTTCGGTACGAATCGAAGTAAATCAGCCACTTATCCTTCACTTTCACCACGGAAGGTCCTTCGGTGAAGGGATCAGTAAAAGGCTCCGAAACGTTCGTGTACGGCCCGGTAGCTCGTTTGCCAAAGGCGACTTTGAGGTTTCGGTTGGGCCGGGTATTGTCTTTCAACACCAGCACATAATCTTCCTTTTTCCGTTTCACAATCACGGCGTCAATGACACTAAACGCCGGATCGAGGAAAAGCTGGGTGGGTGCAAACGTTTTGAAATCGTAGGTCGTCGTGTAATACATCCGGTGGTTATTATCCTCGTCCTCCACGCCCCGGGTAAACCGGTGCGGAATCGTGGACGCCCAGATGATGACGAACTGTCCTGTCTCCTCATCCAGGAAAACTTCCGGAGCCCAGACGTTCACCGTGGCCGCTTCGTGTTCCATCACCGGAATGAAGCGTTGTTCTGACCAGTGGATCAGGTCCTTTGAATTAGCGTATCCGAACCCCTTATCGCCCTTCCAGCTACAAGTCCAGACCAGGTGAAAGGTGCCGTCTTTGCCCCGTACCATCGAAGGATCCCGCATGACTTTCTGCGTACCCACTTCGGGTTTTAATAATACCTTGTCCAAATCCTTCCACTGGTAGCCATTAGGGCTGTACAATAGGCGTAAGCCTTCGTTGGCGGGTTCGTGAAAGGACGTGAACAGGAACGTGTCCCGAGTACACGAACTCAGGCACATCCACAGGCCAATTATCCACGCTATTGGCTTCATACCTTGTCGATTACCAGTACCCAATCGTTTCCATTTTTGGGTTCGCCCGGTGGGTTGAATTCCTGCACGCCCTGATTGCTTACTTCGCCGATTTCGGTGTACTTCCCATCGCGGGGACTGTACCAGGAAGCTTTCACTTTAGCCCCCGGGATTTTGCCCATGTTCAGCCTGAAAGTCCGACCCGTGTAGGTGTAGACCAACGCGTAATCCGTACCGCGACTGGCCGTTAGATAATTATACCGTTCTCCCTGATCGGCCACGAGCGATTGGTCCGGTACGCGGTCAAAGTACGATTTGGAAAGCAGCAGGTTTTTCAGGTGAATCATTTGACCCGCACCCTCTACGTCTACGGCTTTATCCCAGGTGAGTTTAGGGCCGTACGAGCTTCCCGACGTATCATCCGTGCGGTGCATCTGCATGACTTCGTTGTCGCCGTAGGTATACCCGAAGGCTCCGGCCAGCACCGACCAATACCCGTAGCGACGCACGTCGGCAGCCGTCCAGCGGGGCTGGTTGACGTCGTGCAGACCGTGCGGAATGCCCTCGTACGAAGGCTCACCGTCGATAACGGGTTTGACGGGTTTCCGGGCGTAATCGGCCTGAATGAATCGCCAGTTGTCTTCGCCGTGGTGCCATTTATCGTTGCGAGAGGTATCCTGAGCGTAGGTACGGTGCCCCGACTGTACCATGTTAAAATCCATCCATTTTTCGGCGTGAAACCAGTCCGAGGAGGTATACCGGCCCCGGGGATGGTAGGTAATCAGGTGATTGGGATCTTTTTCCCGAAGCGTCGTACCGATGGCCTGCCAGACGTCCAGTCCATCGCTGCCCTTGATGTCCCCGCCGTTCAGCCAGATGATGTTCTTGCGATTTTTATACCGGTTGGCCAGGAATTCGGCGTAGAGTTTCGCGTCCTCCGGCTTCACTTTGCCAGACTTCACGTTCGACCCCCAGATGGGTACGAGAGCCATGTAGATGCCTTTTCCCGCGGCTTTGTCGATCACATAATCCACGTGATTCCAGAAGTCGTACTCTTCGGGTTTATTGGGGTCATCGCCGTTTTCAACCCGTGTCGTTGCTACGTTTTTATTCACTAAGGCCGAATCGCCGTATACGTTTTTAGCTCCCAGCGTATGCAGTACCATCACCTGAATGACGTTGAAACCTTTCTGCTTCCGGTTTTCGAGGTACTGATCGGCCTGTTCGCGGTTGAGTTTTGTAAAGAGCAACCAGCCCGTATCGCCCAGCCAGAAAAATGGCTCGTTATCGTCTTGGGTGGCCAGAAAGCGGCCATTGTCCGATACCTTCAGTAAACTTAATGCGTTGGGTTTCTCGTCTTTTGCTTGTTCTCCTTTAGACTGACAGGCGGCAAACAGTGCCATCATGCCCAGAAATAGCCCTATTTTTTTCGTCATGACTATACGCAATTAATGGTCAGGCTTGGTATTATTCACTTTTACCAATGAATCTTACTAGAACAGACGTCCTCTCAGAAGGCTCTCCCCTACTATCTTTTCTGACACAAAAAATAGCTTCCTGACCTCATAGGGCCATTTTTCAAACAGAGAAGAGTAAACCCATGCGTACGTTGTAAGAACTTAGCATAGTTCTATACGATACTTTCCTGAGAAGGTGGTTGAACAGGAAGATTGGGTTAAATTTTTTTTGAAAGATTTTACTTAGCTCACCCCGATTTATGACCGTCATGGAATGATCGGGGTAGTGTGGTTTCGCGGCTAAGACGCTTGACCAAAAACGCCCCGATTGTGAATGATCGGGACGAGCGATAGGAACGCCCCGATCATTCACAATCGGGGCGAGGCGAACAGAAAAGCGGAGTTTCTATACTTAATTATACCCCGGATTCTGCGTAATAATCGAATTTTGCTGAAGCACCGTTAAGGGTATCGGAGCGATCAGTTTCGATTCCGTGGTGGGTTTGCCTTTGGTCGTCAGCACTGGAATGGCCCGGTTGGTACGTTTGAGATCAAACCAGCGGTGAAATTCCAGAGCCAGCTCCACCCGACGTTCGTGTTCCAAAGCCAGGGCCAACGTTCCGTAGCGACCGGAAGGATAATTCGCCGAGCCATACGTCGGCACACCCGCTCGCGTCCGTACCTGATTCAGATACGTAGGATCGTCGGTGGCTTCGCTGAGCATCAGTAACAGATCGGCGTAGCGAAGTACCATGAAATTACTCAGCCCCAGCACCTTGCCCGTCGTTACTGGCGTCGTTTTGTCGTTCCATTTCTTCGGAAACTTGATGGATTGAAACACTCCTTTCGTATCCACGTAGCCCGTATCAATGCTAGCCGTTTTGCGGGGATCACCCGGTTCATATTCATTCCACAAATCATTCGTTACCTGATTGATACCGCCTCCGATGTACCCCGTATAACTCACTGCGGGAAAAAACGTCTGGTAATACTCGCTGTACGGACTCGTCGGTGAACCGCCCAGAAACTGAATTTCAAAAATCGACTCACTCGTATTCTTGTTCGTATTCGACCACAGCGAAGCGTACGCCGGTACCAGCGAATACTGTTTGCTGTCATAAACGGCTTTCAGCACGCGGGCTGCGTTGGTTTTATCGTTCAGCGTCAGGTATACTTTGCCCAGTAAAGTTTGAGCCGCTCCCTGCGTCGGCTTGCCTTTGGTCGTCGCCGAAGCCAGCGGCAGATTTTCCGCCGCGTACTGCAAATCCGACAGAATCTGCTGGTATACTTCGGCTTGTGGCTTGCGGGCGTAGGTATAACTTTCCGCCGCTGTAATGGGCGTCAGTACCAACGGCACATCGCCCCAGGTTCGCACCATATTGAAGTAGTACAAGCTTCGCAGAAACAACATCTGAGCCCGAACCGACTTCTTGTAGTCTTCATTCAGTGAAGCCGATTCCAGTTTCTGAATCACGATGTTGACGTTGTACAAAGCCGAATAGTATATCTGCCAGAAAGAGTAGTTGATCGTATTGGTGGAATTAAGCGTATAATCGCGGTAGGCCCATTTGTCGGCCTGAATGCCCGCTACGGCGTTTAGCGTTACGTTATCCGACTGAATTTCTCCCGCGTACGAAACGGGTCCCTCAGGGCCGTATACGGTGTACAGGGTAGCCATCGCGGCGTTGGCAGCCAGATCGAAATCAGCGGTAGTCCGGTAGAAATTTTCGGAGTTGGCGTTGGAAATTGGAGCCAGATCCAGGAAGGAATTCGTGCAACCCGTAAGCGTCGCCAGCACGAGCATCAGCCCGTAAGCCGATTGATGGAATGAATAACGTTTCATGAGTATCAGGTTTAGAAGTCCGCACGAATACCAAACGTAATGACCCGGGGCAGCGGGTACGAGCCGTAATCCACGCCGATCATGGCTCCCGAGGGGAAGCTCGCATTGCCCGTACTGCCAATCGTGCCGGTTTCGGTACTAATGGCGTTGTAGTTGGTGGGTCGGTAAGTGGTGTTTTCGGGATCGATGTTCCGGTATTTGCTGAAGAGAAAGACGTTCTCGGCGTTCACATACACCCGGGCCGAACGGACGGGCGTTTTACTAAGCCAGCTTGTCGGTAGGGCGTACGAAACCCGAATGTTTTTCACCCGCAGAAACGACGCATCTTCCACCCAGTAGCTGGAAAATTTCTCCTGCAAACCCTTCGGTGAAATGGTAGGTTTGAAATGCTTGCCGTCACCCGGCTCGCTTTCGGAACGCCAGTAATTGGTCAGGTCTTCGTAGAAATTCCGGCCCGCGTTCCAGATTCCGAGGTAACGAACGTTCTGGTTTACAATTTCTCCGCCGTAGGAACCCTGCAACAGAAAAGAGAGGTCGAAGCCTTTGTAGCTGAACGTATTCGTCATCCCGGCAATGAAATCAGGCTGGTAATTGCCAATCGTCGTCTGATCATCGGTGGTGATGCGGCCATCGCCGTTGACGTCCCGCACGCGAGGATCGCCCGGCGTGGTACTCGGGTCGTGCGGATAGCCGTCGATCTCCGACTGATTTTTAAATACGCCATCGAACACGTAGCCGTAAAAATTCGAAATCGGCTGACCGATTTCCGTCTTCACGCTCACGACGTATTCCGTATAAATGATCGGAGCATTCGAAGGCCCGAGTTTTAGGACTTTATTGCGATTCAGGGAAAAATTGAAATCCGTCGTCCAGTTGAAACTTCCCACCACATTTTTGGAGTTGATCGCCAGTTCGAATCCCCGGTTCCGCATCCGTCCGATGTTGGTCAGTTGCGTCGAGAAACCCGTAATGTCCGGCACGGGCAGGTTCAGCAGCATGTCTTTGGTGACGGTATTGTAGTAATCCGCCGTGATGTTCAGGCGGTTGTTAAACAGCCCCAGATCCAGCCCAATATCAAACTGGTTGTTCTTCTCCCAGCGTAAATCCGGGTTGGCGATATTCGTATTTCGCAGGCCGTTGGCGATGGCTCCGTTGCCCACGTAATTACTGCTACCGAGCAAACTCACCGCCCCGTAGTTGGGAATCTGGTTGTTGCCCGTTACGCCATAACTTACTCGTACTTTCAGATTACTGACGGCTTTGAGGTCACTCATGAAATTCTCATCCGAAACCAGCCAGCCTGCCGATACTGAGGGGAAGGTACCCCAGCGGCTATTCCGGCCAAATCGCGAACTGGCATCCCGCCGCACCGCCGCCGTCAAAAAGTATTTGTTTTTGAAATTGTAATTCACCCGACCCAGATACGACAGCATTGACCATTCCGAAGCCGTGGTGCTTCCCGCCGAAACCGTACCCGCATTGAGCGTTTCAACCAGATCGTTCGGAAAGTTATTGGCTCCCACCGTCGCGTACTCATCCCGCTGTTTCTGAGCCGTATACCCCGCCAGAGCCGTCAGTTTGTGATCACCGAATTGCTTGTCGTAGTTCAGCGTATTCTCGCTCAGCCAGTTGAGGGAGTACGTCGAGAAATTCGTTGCTGCCGCGTCCAGCACCGAGGAGTAGCCGTAGCCCTGCTTCGCCACGCGGTAACTATCGCCCCGGTTGTTGAAAAGATTGGCGTTGATACTCGTCCGGAATTTCAGGTCGTCGAGAATGTTGAACTCCGCGTAAGCCGTTCCCAGCGTATTGAACGAGCGGTTTTTCTTGTGGTAAAAGCGGGTCAGCGAATACGGATGCCAGAGTACCAGATCATTGAAGGGTACAAATCGGTTCCAGGTTGAATTAGGGTCCAGTGGGCCGAGGTTGCCGTTTTCGTTGTACACCGGATAAATCGGCGTACTCTGCAAAGCCAGACTGATGACGTCACTTTTCCCCTGTGTCCCTTCCGTCCGGTCGTTGATTCCCGTGATGCCGAGATTGGCTCCAATGGTGAGGCGTTTCGAAACGGCACTTTTGATGTTGGAGCGAATGGTCAGGCGTTTGTAATAGTTCTGATCGAGTACGGCGTCCTGATCGAGATAGGCCGTTGAAAAGAGAAACTGCGTTTTGTCCGTTCCGCCCGACACCGATACCTGAGCGTTTCGCAGCGGAGCTGTCCGGTACATCGCGTCCTGCCAGTTGGTACCATTTCCGAATAATTGACGGTTATTGAGGAAATCCTCGGGAATGCGGTACGAAGCCGTCCGGGCCGAATTGGGATCGGTCGCCTTCCCTCCCGCCGCCACCCAGCCGTTGTTTTTTGCCGTGACGTAGTAGTCAATGTACTGCTGGGCGTTCATCATTTTGATCTGCTTGGCTACTTCCTGAACGCCGTATTCGAAGGTAGCACTCACGGCAGTCCGGCCCGCCTGCCCCTGCTTGGTTGTTACCAGAATTACGCCACTGGACCCGCGTGACCCGTAAATAGCCGCCGAGGAAGCATCTTTCAGTACTTCTACCGATTCGATGTCCTGCGGATTGATCATGTTCAGGTTGAAGTTTTCCAGTGGAACACCGTCTACGACAAACAGCGGATTGGTACCCGCCGTGATGGAGTTGACGCCCCGAATCCGGATGATGGGCGATAAGCCCGGTGCTCCCTGGGCCTGCGTGATGTTTACGCCCGGCATCTTCCCCGCCAGTGATTGTGTGACATTACTGAACGAACGATCCTTGTACTGGTCATAGCCGATGGAGGTAACCGCCCCTGTCACGGCCCGCTTGCTTTGTGTCCCGTAACCCACGACGACCACTTCATCGAGGGCTTTGTTATCCGTCATCAGTTCTACGGTTAATTCGGTCTGGCTACCGACGGTGACTTCTTTGTTTTGGTAGCCCACGTAACTAAACAGCAGTACGGCATTGGATTCCGGTACTTCGAGCTGGAACCTACCACTAGCGTCGGTAGTGGTGCCGCGTTGGGTACCTTTCAGCAAAATGCTTACGCCGGGCAGGGCCTCCCCGGCTCCCGTTACGTTGCCCCTAATGGTACGGGTTTGGGCCTGAGCCGTGAAGAATAGCAGCAGGAACCCCAGCAGGGTCAGGAAGAATTGTTTCATAGGTTTTATATAGGTTTAAACTGTAAAGAGGTAAGTATACGCTTTCCGGCCTTCGGCAAAAAGGCTGGAAAATCATTCGGTACTGCTGCCTACTGGTTTACTGAAAACGTATCCAGATCACTTCGGGCCCCTGGCTGGCGGGTAAATCAAGCGTTCCACGGTCGGCTTTTTTTACGCCACGGACCTGCCCCGTTTTTGGATCGATCCGGGTAACGGTTACTGACTTCTGAATGGGTAAACTAATGGCTTGATTCGAATCGTTGTACAGAATATAACCAAGTGCCGGATTACTCAAAGCGTACTGATTCGGGCCATTTTCCGGTAAGTTGACGGGCTGCATCCGAGCCGCGGACTGTAGAAAAGCACCGTCGGCGATGGGCGGCAGGCTGGGCATGGAACCGCCCGC
This sequence comes from Siphonobacter curvatus, assembly GCF_002943425.1. Classification (NCBI taxonomy): domain Bacteria; kingdom Pseudomonadati; phylum Bacteroidota; class Cytophagia; order Cytophagales; family Cytophagaceae; genus Siphonobacter; species Siphonobacter curvatus. Next base: position 1,302,552 of record NZ_PTRA01000001.1, on the reverse strand, counting down.
CAGCAACACGGCCCACCCCTGAATGTCATGACTGTCGCCCGCGTAGGTTACGGCTTTGTTGGGGTACTTCTCCCGGTATTCCTTCACCGCCCGATAGACTTGTTCGAAGGAGCTGCGTTTGGGTTTGAGCAAGCGGGCGTGCTGGCGGGGAGCCAGATTTTGTCCACCCGCCGGAGCGTAGACGGACCCGTCGGCCTGGTAATGCCAGTATTTAATGTCGATGAGATCCACGGCGTCGGCTCGTTTGGCGTCCTGCAGAATGGCGTCCTGCACATCCTTGGTCGTACTAAGTCCGACGGTAACGCATTTGCCCGTTTCTTTTTCCCATTCTTTGATGGTATCGATCCAGAACTGAACGAAGTGCAGAGGCCCCGTATATTCCGCTCCAATGAGCTGTACGACACCCGTGTTTCCGATGAAATTATTCAGACATTGTCGGATGTACGCCCGGTGTAGTTTCCGCCGCTCGGGATGCGTCACGTCGTAAAACTGCTCGGCCATGAATACTCGCTTATCACCCGCGTAAGGGACGGGTTCGGGAAAACCGGTGTGATTCAGGTTATTCACCGGACGCCAGGAGAAATCGGCGTAATGGGCTCCGGCTTCGATGATGTTATGCTGGAAATAATGCTCATGTACCAGCATCAGTCCCTTTTGATCGGCCAGATCGGCAAATTGTTTCAGCCGATTCCAGTACCACTGGTTATACTTCGTCAGATCGTATTTACTCAGGCCGTCCCAGGCCGTTTCCTTTCCACTGCGGGCGAACGGTAGTTCGTAAAACGGGGCCCAGACTTCCCCGTCCATGCGACGGATGCGTTCGTGATCGTCGCGGCGACGGTCGTACCAAAGTCCATAATTATGGTCGATGGCCAAGATGTGCTGGGCTTGCATGGAATCGGTCAGGGCGTCCAGATCATCGGTAAGTCCAACGCCGGTGCGTCCCGGAACAAACCGAGTAATGTGCGGTTTGGCATTTTTCAGACCCTGGGGACGGGTACTACCGTTCCACCAGGGCACCTCCTGCCGACGACCCGTCAGGATTTGTTCTCCCCGTACCAGCACGCCTTTTTTGATTTCCATGGGAGCCGATTTGGATACAGGTGCTATGGTGGTTTTGGAATCCACGGCCGCGATTTTCGTTTCCACGGGGATCGCGTTCCGGGTGGAAGCTTGTTCGATAAATTCCGATAGCGTTAGGGCCGGCCGAAGCGATGCCTGCGTCAGCTCCTGAGCCACGTTGACCGGCGGACTACTCGAAGCTTCCGTGGGAACGGGCATCAGGGCTTCAGGAAAACGTTCCCCGAGACGTTCCTTCACCTGAGCGTAGTACAAACTGCGGGGCCGAATGTGCTCGTTCGATTGCTCCCAATACCCATTACCCGCAAACTGAGCCCAGGTACCAAAAGCCCAATTCTGAGCAAGTACGGGCTGATCGCACTGCACGAGTGCCGCCGTACACTGCCAGAATACGCTGTTGGCGACGTTGTATCCGGCTCCCTGCCCGTTCTGACCGAGGTTACCGAAGCGTAAAGCATTGCCGTCACTGTTCACGATGTCGAACAATACGCCCGAAGCCCAGCTGTCCACGCCCCCGCTGAAACTGTAGGGCAAATGGGCTTCGCACTGTACGAAGGCGTGCGGCCCGGTGGCACAAAAGCCTACCGCAAAATCGTGGTAACCGTATTCGGAATAGAGGCGTTGAAACAGCGTTTGCTGACCTTTGGTATAAAACGTATAGCGTCGTTCGCCGCCGATCTCGGAGATGGGCTCGAAGGAACGACAATCCTCCACCGTAATGCGTTGAGCCGTCTCCTGTATGTTGACAACCGAACCCGAAAAATGAGCAAAATCGACCTGACGGACCCAGGCGTCTTCCACGTTTTCCAGCGTTACGCCCGTCCAGCGGTGGTCTTCGTCTTTGGAATTTCTAGTATCATAAGTCGATTCCATCCGCAGGTTTTCCAGGCCACTCTGCCGGATTTTTCCGGGCCAGGTATAGCGGGCAATGGTTCCACCGCCGAAGGTTTGATCCAGTGCAGTGGTGAGCGGGGCATCCAGCGTCAGTTCATTGCCCTGGACCGCTACGACTTTTCGGTGCCAGTACAAGTCCCGCTGGCCGGGTTTCCAGCCCAAAGCCATCACGCCACCGCCAAAATGATCCATACCTAGCGTGTCAATCCAAGCTTTGGTGGAAGGTCGCTGAATTTGTACCCGATCTCCCGGTTGAATGGAAGCATGGGTATGAATCACGCGGGCATTGACGGGTACGTAGGTATCCGTCAGCGGTACGGCTTTCTCGATCTGCTGGTCGTTTTTTCCGGTGATTGTAACCAGATCGTCCCGGCTGGCCCCCGTTCCGCGTAGCGTCGTAGCGTGAATGCCACTGCCCCGCAGGACTACACCCGAGGCTTTGATTTTCAGCGTACCCCTGACTTCATACAGGCCTTTTTCCAGCAGAATAGCCCCGCGAAAACCTTCGGTAGTTAGCGGTAATTTCGATACGTAATCAATCGCGGCCTGAATCCGGGCTGTTGCATCGCCCTTTGTGACAGGAACTCGAATCTGAATGGGTACGTTTGGAATAACTGCTTCGCCCGCCCGGTAGCCGCAGTAGGAAAAATCCAGTATCCGGTTGCCGAGGGCGTCGGTCGTATACTCCAGTTTTTGCTGAGCGTTCAGCTGAATGGGCGGCTGTTTTTTGACCGGTTTAGGCTTTTGAGCCCGGGCCGTTCCCAGCCCTAGCCCCAGTACAAGTCCTAAGAAAAGCTTCGTTAGATACACCGCAGGTAACAGGCTTAAATGAATACATTCACCAGCGAAACATCGGGTGACCTTTCACTGGTGAGAAAAGATAAGTTTCTACAGAAGCGTGGATTGGATACACACTCACTCGCGTATACTTTTTCAATGGGTCGGCCAAGACTGTACTTTTTCCCCGAAAAAGTATTCAAAAGTAAAGAAATAGGCTCTTTTTTTCGTGTACCATGTTTCCCAGCCGCTGTATCATTTTAGCATAAACCCGTACCAAATGAAAGGGTGTCAGCGTCGAAGCCTTCGCCCCGGTCTGACACCCCAAAAGAGTCCTTTTGATGATGGGTACCCTTAGGTTTTAGGGCTTTACATTTTGCACCGAAACCAGACTATTCAGGTAGTTTTCGATGTTCGTGTACCCATCTTTTTTCTTGACTTTGGAAGCATCCGACGGATCTTTCGGATTCAGTCCGTTTTTCTTTTCCCAGTCATCGGGCATGCCGTCCTTATCGCTATCGACGTAGGGCGTGCCTTTGTATTCGGGATAACCTCCCACCTGACTAATGTCGGTAATGATGCCTTGTTTGTACGAATCAATGGGCAACCGACGGTGTTTGAACTGAGTTTCCGGCAGTTTCACGCCTTCCTTGTACGTGATCTTGCCCGTCCGTACCTGCTCCACAATCCGCGTATCCACGGGATCGCGTTTGGGTAAGGTAGCACCGGCATTCGTCAGTACGTAATCAAAGGCCTTTTGCGTGGGCAAAATCGTCAGTTGGGGCATTGGTAGCGGCTCATTCCACTTCATGTCGGCGGTATACTTATCCGTGTTGGCGAAGTTTTCTACCTGCACGCCTCCGTTCCAGTTGTCTTTCGTAACGGCTTCGTTCCCTTCCATGATATTCCCGTGAACGTACGCCCGGCCAAACACCAGGTGGTCGAGCTTACTGCGACCCGCTTCGGGTTTGATGATCCGGTGGCCGACGGGCGAATCCTTCGGTGTCAGCGGACCGGGTTTGTAGTAATTGTTGATGATGTTGAACATGGCCCGATAGTCGCCGCCGTCTACCGATCGGTGTACCCAGTTGAAGACCACATTATTCACGAAGTTGAAGATGCCGTACCAGCCTATGGAAGGGTTTCGTCCGGCGTTATCCGCCCAGAGATTCCGCATAAACGTACAGTTCTCGCCGCCCAGCGTACTGCCAAAGGCGTGATTCCAGGTATCGAGGGCTTCCGAGAAAATGGAGTTCTGAATGGTGATGTTCACCGTGGGCAGTTTCTGCTCGATGGCTCCCGTGCTGTCGTTGTACATGTGGCGGTACATCGACATGTTTTCGTCCAGACCCCAGCTGGCCGATACGTGGTCGATCATGATATTACCCACGGGGTTTCCACCGATAGAATCATCCCGACGACCGACGTGCGTTTCACCCCGACGGAATCGCATGTACCGAATCACCACGTCATGCGTGTTGATCCAGACCGACTCCCCGGCTACGCAGACGCCATCGCCCGGAGCCGATTGTCCGGCGATGGTGATGTACGGTGCCCGGATGATGAGCGGTGTTTTCAGCCGTATAATGCCCGAAACGTTAAATACAACGGTACGGGCTCCCCCCTGTTCGCAGGCATCCCGCAAGGTACCGGGGCCGCTGTCTTCCAGACTCGTTACTACATATACGTTGCCCCCACGTCCACCAAAGGTAAAGGCACCGCCGCCCTCGGCTCCGGGAAAGGCCGGAATGGGAGCCTGGGGTAAGTCATAGGGACGGCCCGCCCAGGGAATATACGGCTTACCCTCGCGGGCTTCTTTCAGAATGGTAGGATACGCTTTTTGCCAGGCTAAGTCCGATTTTTTGCGGGCTTCGGCCAGTAATTCATCACTAGCTTTCTGTACGTCGGAGGGAATTTGGGGATACTGAGCAAAAACGCTCGTCGAACTCAGTACAGCAGCTAGTAAAACAGGAATGAGGTTTTTCTTCATGGTTACCCAAAAAACGGATGAATCACGGATAAATCGAGGTTTTCTTCTTCGTTAAAGAAAGACGAATACGAATGAAGCGATAGATTGAAGGGTGAACTTCATTACAACCTCAAAATAAGGCTATAAAAACCCGAGATATGTATATCATTTTTTCGAGGTTATGTAGCATCTTATCAGTCGATTTCCCTTGATTTCCGTAAAAGAAGGTAAGATGATTCACTGAGTAAAGGATAATAAACTGTAAACCAAAGCCTTGCTTACGTTTGCTTCAATCGATTTGCTTACCTAGTGGATCATTGGCCTGGGCCAAGGACTGGAGTCTCTTTCGTGCCTGTTTACGTATAATCCCCTGCTTTTTTTCTCCGCCTGTATGGCTTTTAAGTTCATCGCATTCACCAGCACAAGAGTTAACATGGATACGGAAACAGCAGCAATGGGGTTGAATTTTTCGCTCTTAACGCTTAGAATAGATTCCGATCGTTACCATCAGCCCTGCTGCGATTGCGGTCATAGCGACCGCCATTTTCAAGAACTTCTCATTCTTACGTAGTTCGTCAGTACTTTTTTCGTGCGGCTTCCTGCTCTTCCGTTCCATGTAGTTGATTCTTTTATCTTTGTTTCGAAATTGATTGATGGAATGTATGACTACTAGCGAACAGCCCCAAGCTTCTGAGACCTGCCCAGCAAAAGGTCTTTTGAAATTGTTGTCAGGAAAATGGAAGGCTGACATCTTTCGTCTGGCGGTAGATGCTCCGTTACGGTTTAATTCGCTACTACGACAAATACCGGATACAAACAAACAATCGCTGGCGGTAGCCTTGCGGGAACTGGAAGAAGAAGGGATTTTGGAGAAGATCACGATCCAAGAAAAACCCCTGCATATCGAATATTATCTGACGGAGAAAGGTCAGCTTCTAATTCCGGTGTTTAAGCAGTTGGAGGGCTTAGCCTGAGGGTAGAACGGATTGGAATGCGTTCTTATAAGATAATCGAGCCTATCGCTCTGTGCTGCCAGCTAGAATAGCGACAGCCGAGAACATAGGCTCGACCTATCTATTAAGGTTAACATTTAAACTAATCCCTGAAAGACCGTTGCTCTCCACAGATAAAGACGCAATCCTTCTCGCCTTCAAAGCACGATCTCCGTAAACGAATCATTCATCATTAACAGAACCTAACGCATAGTAGGACTTCTGGGAACAATCCCCAATTTCTTCAGATTCTCACGAATACTCTGCCGAATAGCTACCATTCTGGGATTCTGGTAGAACAATAATAGTTTACGGTTCACCGCTGTGGTTGCGGTAGGCTTTTCGTCCAAGAGTACAAAGTGAGCGAAGGTTTCGGCTGCGTCTTCGCCTAGCGAACTAGAGGCATATCCGGTGACAAATTCATTGGCAGGTTCGCAAAAATAATAGGTATTTCCGTGTTTGGCCCAACAATCCACCCCAGCCTGATCCTTCAAATACCGATTCCAATACATTACATCCAGGCTATCCTGAATTGAACCCGGTTTGGGTGCAGCGTTATACGTATTAGAATTGGGCAGGTATTTCAAATAGCTTTGCTCTTTGTTAGACGTTACATAATGCCCAAATTCATGAATGAGTAGATAGATAGGATAGCTGTATCCCAGTGTATTATGCCGATACTCCGGTGCCTTGAACGCAGGAATGGAATCTAGATACGTTAATAATTCTGCGTTCACTTCTAGGTTAAAGCTTTCCAACGAATTGTTTTTTAACGTACTCATAGTTGCATAAGTTGGTGAAGGGACACTTACCGAAAAATACTTAATGTCTTTTCGGTACATTTCTGGAATTAAGTCGCTGAAAAGTCGGAATATTTTCTCGTGACTCTGTTTATCCTTTTGCCTTGAATTCCACAAATTCAACTCTGCAGTTACTACGTTCTTATCCTTAATAGTTGCCAAGATTTCTGGCTTAATAGAATACGTAGTATAAGGGTACAATTGATCCTTGTAGATGTTGTAAGTAATAAAAGTTCTTACGCCGATATGGTCACCTGTCGTATCTGTTTCGAAAACAGGTTGCTCTACTAGTTCTATATCAGGCTTATGACAAGATGAGATACATAGGCTTATCCCTAACAAGCCAGTGCAGAGCAGAAGCTGGCGTTTACGAACGCGTAAAGAAGAATTATTTTCCATAGGTAAAAATATATAAATTTTTAAGTATTTATACCTATAAAAATCTATACCAATTAGAGTATGGATTGGAATCCGTCCTTACAAGGTAATCTCGAGACCAACAGATAAGAGCCATAGATTCATCCTAGGGTTGAGTTAAAACCCAACCCCCAAAATGCATTCACTGATGGCCAGTTTTGATAAAAAAAGAAACCCCCGCAGTCTGCACTGCGGGGGTTTCCTCAAGTTCTTCTATTCATCTATCGCATAAACCAGCTATCTGGTACCTCCTTCGGGTCCGAACCGTTCAGGCTGTATTTCAATGTAAGCGTGAAGCCACCGCCGCCTTCAATAAAATCGGCTTCAAAGGGATGAGCACCCTTTTGTAAAGCCACTTGTCCACTTTTTTCGATGGGGAAATGGTTCCCATCGTTATCTACAACCATACGGTCGGCGATACGGAGAATCCCTCCATCATCACAAGTATAGAAGAAACTATACACGCCCGTTTCGGGTACGTTAATGAGTCCCCGGAACTGAATACCGAAGCTGGGAGCTGTGACTGTCTTGGGCACGACTACATTCGATACCGTAAAGGTGCTATCGGCTTTCTCCTGCTTCATCAGCGTAGTCATCTTGAAAAATTTCTTGTACAGGCTACCCGTCAAACCAGGTTTCTTCCCACTAGCCGAAACGGGCTTGGCGTACGCCTGTTGCTGGTACTTCAGCGTATAGATATCCCCGCGTAAGCCTGTAGACGTAAAGGCCGCTACTTTGATCGTTTGCGGTTTGGTGATCGTCAGTCCTTTGCCCAGCTCAGGCGAGGTTTTCTGGGGCAGCGAGCCGTCCGTTGTGTACCGAAGCGTATAGCTTTCCAACGGTTTTTTGATGGATAACGTCGCTTTATCGACAAACACATTTTCCTCCGTAAAGCCCGTCAGGTCGGGTAAGCGGTAATGAATGTTGTGTTTCTCCATGATCGGATAATGCTGCAACAGACATTTCTCGTAGGAAGCGAAATCCTTTTTGTTCGTCCAGACCACTTCCGATAGAGCCGTCATCCGCGGCATGTACATGTACTCGGCCCGGTTTTCGCTGGGAATGAATTCCGTCCAGAGGTTCGCCTGAGCACCCATGAACAACTTCGCCTGTTCGGGCGTAATGCCTTCGGGCACCACTTCCAAGTTATACACGTTCGATACCGACTGAATACCCGGAGGGCTATCGAAGTAAAGTGTACTCACGGGCGTCATGACAATAGCATTTCCGTTCTGGGCAGCTTGGTAGGGTGCTTTTTTCACCCACGAACGCCAGTACATCACGATGGCCGAAGCGTCGATGCCCCCTTCCAGAATTTCGTCCCAGCCGATGAGCTGTTTGCCCTTCGAAGCGAAAAACTTCTGCATCCGGTGCACAAAATAACTCTGCAATTCTTCCACGTTTTTGATGCCTTCTTTCTGCATCAGAGCCTTACAGGCCTCGGAATTGGCCCAGGTAGTTTTCTCTACTTCGTCGGCTCCCAGATGGACGTATTTGCTGGGAAAAAGGGCGAAAATTTCGTTGAATACGTCTTCGGCAAACTGATACGTCTGCTCGTTACAGGGACAAATCGGCGTCGAGAAGGTCTTCCCCCACCCCGCATCGGAGGTACAGCTCAGGAACGGATATTGCCGGATGGCCGCCATCATGTGACCGGGCATATCGATTTCGGGAACGATTTCCACGGACCGTTCCGCTGCGTAAGCCACCAGTTCCTTGATTTGCTCCTGGGTATAGAACCCGCCGTATACCTGTTTGCCGTCTTTCATTTTCAGGAAACGAGGGTCGATGGCAAAATCCGGGTTGTCTTTCGAGCGGGCGATACAGGTAGAATCCTGATTGTTAAGCGTACGCCAGGCCCCTTCCTGGGTCAGTAAAGGGTATTTTTTGATTTCAATCCGCCAGCCCTGGTCATCGGTCAGGTGCAGGTGAAACTTGTTGAATTTGTAGAAGGCTAACTGATCGACGTATTTTTTCAGATACTCCAGCGTGAAAAAATGCCGCGACACATCCAGGTGCATTCCCCGCCAGGCGTACGCGGGCTGGTCTTTGATCGTTACCGCCGGAATTTTCTTCGCAGCACCCGCCATCACCAGTTGACGCAGCGATTGTATTCCGCGGTTGATTCCCGTATTGGTTTTGCCCAACAACTTGATCTTCGAAGCATTGACTTCCAGCGTGTATGCCTCCTCATTACCTAAAGAGGCATCGTACCCCAGGATGACCCGATTGCCTGAGCCAGCCGTGGTACGGGTAATGCCTAGCAGCGATTTCAATTGATTTACCTGCGATTGCAGCGAGGCATCGGCTGGAACGACCAGACTCGTGGAAGCATTCACTTCAAAAAATCCGGTGCTGGGTTGCAGCGAAGCCGGATAGGGAATCAGCGGATAAGGATTCGTTTGGGCGTACGTCATCCCGCTTACCAAGAAGCAGGCGAGTATCAGCAATTTTTTCATTGGATTCGTTTAATGGTCACACACAAGCCAGCATGAGAGGGCCTCTGCAGAGGAAGAGTAAAACCGGAGCCTTATACCCATTCGCTCATCAAAGAATACAAAGAAAAGACTTCTGCCGGAGCAAACGACCGACTTTACCGATGTTTCGTCACATCCACCTGTTCACAAAACTCCAGGACGGGACAGGTCGAACAGCGGGGCAGCGTTCCGGTACAAACGTGTTTTCCAAAGGGCATTAGTAAGCGGTTGATGTCAATCCATTGGGATACGGGGACTTTGTTTTCCAGTACTTTCAGCGTTTTTTCGGGCGTGGTGGTTTTCACAAATCCCCAGCGGTTCACGACCCGATGGACGTGTACATCCACGCTGATGGCGGGCACGCCCGTGGCTACGCCCAACGCCAGGTTCGCACACTTCGGACCTACACCCTTGAGGGCCGTTAGCTGGTCGAAATTAGCGGGTAGCTGGCCGCCGTACTGGCTGATGGCCGTTTGGGCGATGGCTCGCATCGTCTCGGCTTTTTGTCCGGGATACTGACTTCCTTCCAGCATATTCGCCAGTTCTTCCATCGGAATGTTCAGCAATTGCTGTGGCGTACGGGCTCGCTCAAAGAGTTTCAGGGAAAGCGGAATCGTCGTTTCGTCGAGGGTCCGAATCGAGATGATGCAGGAAATAAGTTGTTCAAACAGCGTATTATAGCCGCGCTCGGCCAGTTCAAACATGGCTGCTTTGGGGTACCGGGCAATGGCTTTTTCAATGCGTTGCAGCATTTCCGTTAGATCGAAGGCACGTTTCATGGTTGGCTCGTTTTCGATGGTACGATAAAAAGCTGAGCCAGCTGGGTTTGAATAGCCCTGGGTTGCACCTAGGGCTATTCAAATTGAACCCTTCCAGGGTTCTTTTCGGCAGAACGTGCTCCGTATTTTAAGCTTTCACGGCGTGATCCGTCGGTAGGTTTTCACCTTTTTCCCAGATGCGGCGGCTGGTCCAGTCCGTAGCTGGATTCGCCCAGAAGGCATCCGTAGCGGGGAGTCCCAGCGGAAGTAAGGCCATGGCCGTCAGAAATAAACTTCCCGTCGAAATATAGCTTTCGCCGAGATCGGGCTGATGCCCATTCAGACCAATGTAAAGCCAGCCTTTCGAATCATAATTTTTAGGACTGTCGAGGGTTTTGTGCAATACTGCCGTTAGAGCACTCCGCACCTGAGCGGGAGCAATCTCGGACGGTAATTGCCGTAGAAAAGCCGTATTCGCCAGGTGATGAAAAGCCCCGGCCCGGTAACAAATGGATCGGCCAATGACCGGAAAACTTCCATCCGAAGCGATCAATCGTTCCTGAATGGCTGCGTACCGGGGAGCAATTTTATCCATCCGGGTTCGCAAGAAATCGTAACTTTTATCGGGCAGGAATCGTAAGATATCCACCATGAAGGGCTGGATGACGTAACTGTTGTAGTAGTCCCAGTGAAAATCCGGACCATCGCCAAAGATACCGTCGCCCTTGTACCACTGTTCGTGCTGACGTAAAGCGTAGTCCAGTCGCATTTTATCATACTCTTCGCCGATACTGGCAAAAAACACTTCAATCATGGCACTGAACAAGAGCCAGTTACTGAAGCCGGGACGAATGTTCCGTGTCTTTCGAAACGCCACTAGAAGCTGTTGCTGCACCGCAGGCTGTAACGATTGGTATAACTTCGGGCAACGCAGTAAACCCTGAGCCAGAAAAGCCGCGTCAACCAGTGGCTGGCCGCCTTCACTGTAATTCATGTAATCTTTGGCCTGGGGGTTAACCGCGTTTTGAATCCCTCGCTGAGCCAGCTGGAAGTACCGTTGCCGAATCGTTTTTTCGTCGTCCGTATCCAGAGCCAACCAGGGGCCAATGCCCGCTAGTAATCGACCCAGGGCCTCCAGGTACGAGTACTTACGACGGTCCGCTTCCTGACCCCGCCTCGATTCCACGGGCATCCGGACTTTGAGCTGGTCTTCGGCCAGAGCCGTCAACAGAGGTTCCGATAGTTTTTCCAGGATACTGATCCAGTACGCCCGGTCGGAGCTTGGGGCGGCCAGCGTTTCCAGCGGAGACACCGTACTGAGTAAGCTTGCTCCGCCTAACTGACGGAGAAAAAAGCGACGAAGCATTCGTTAATTCAGGTTTAGCGTATTCTTGAGTGATGAAAGGAATTCATTGGCAGATTCCCCTATTTTGATTTCCTGACGTATTTCCAGTTTCGTACTTTTCCTTCGGCGATCCATTCCAGAGCCTGATCCATGCGTTTTGTACGCGTGCTTTCCGTTTTCGCTTCTTCCAGCCACTGTACGTACTCCCGCTGGCAGGCCCGGGAAAAGTTTTGAAACTGCCGATGAGCCGCTTCATTTTTTTGTAGTTCCGCCTGAAAATAGTCGGGAATAGTAACAGGCTGTTGCTCTCGCTTCGGCGTAGGCCGAACGCCTTGCTCGGCCAGTTGCATCGCCTGCTTGAGATAGCGGGTCAGCACTTCGTCGGAAGGCAGATCCGATAACGACCGCAGTTTTCCCAACTGCCCCATGCCGGTTTGCTCACCGCTTATTGTAAGAATTCCGTCGGGGTCTTCCATCTTCGCTCCCAGCCAAAAGCCAAAGGAAGCGTGATTTTTAAAAGCGGCCATCAGGCACAGGTTACCGTTGGCGTAGCCAAAATGGGGCGTACCCCACTTAATCGTTTCCTGAATGTCGGGACAAACCGTATGAATCAGTTCCCGTAAATGGCCCAGAATCGGCTGGGCAAAATCGGCCGCATTATCCAGGTACAGATCGACGCGGGGATCTGTTTTTCCCATACAACCCAAAGTTAGCTTTTAAAAGAAGGACGTTTTTTCAGTACTAATCCACTAAATAAGGCAACGATCAAGCCAACCGGTAGTATTTCCATATACGTGATGGCAATTAGACCTCCCAACGTGTCATAATACGAAAACATGACCTGCATCTGCTCCCGCGACTCCGCCAGTTCAGCGGCAGTTTTTCCCTGAGCTTGCTGTTTTTCGATCATGCACTGCTGGTAGAATTGAGGAAAGTCAGGAAAGATGGTTTTGTAAAAAACCACCCAAACCAGGACGTAGATCGTTGAAGCGGTAAAAGCCACACCCAGTCCCAGCAGTAAGGCATCTTTAAAGGAAATAAAGCCGTTTAAATAACGATCTCGGTAGCTTTTAACGGCGATGAAAATTATGGAAAACGTCAGGAGCATCGACGTGTATCCAAACAGTTCACCGTACTTAAAAAAGAAGGTCGAGCGACTTTTCAGCATTGCCATGGAAAGCACAAGCATGAGCGACGCCACTACGCCAGCGATGGCCCCAAAAACCAGTATAGTTCGTTTCATTTCAAGGGTTTGTTTTTTGTCCCAAACCTGGGAATGAAAAAGAATCGGCCGCTCATCCTTTCGGGTGATTTTTTCCAAATCATACGTTTGGGGGAGTGCTGGCCTGGAGTAATCCCAGCAAACGGGCCTTTTCTACGGCTTGGGTGCGTCGTTTTACCTCCAGCTTGGCGTAGAGATTTCCCAGATGTGTTTTGACGGTGTTCGTTGAGACAAATAGCTTCTCGGCAATTTCTTCGTTGCTTAATCCTTTTGAAACCTGCATCAGCACTTCCCACTCACGAACACTGATTCCGTACTTCTCCAGTACCTCCGGAATTGGACGCGTAAGGGGTTCGTACACCTGTATTACTTCCTTTTCGATCACCTGCGGAGCCATCCAGCGTAAACCCACCCAGATACCTACCCCAATGAATACACCCGCCAGTACCAGCACGTAGATTTCGGTCGTGTGGTCGAGCATCAGCCAACGGTACTTACTCCACGCCAATAAGCTTAGCAACAGACCCAGTACCAATCCGTACGATAGAAAAGATCGCCACATAAGACATTTACTGATTACGGGATACGTAAAGAATGAAGCTACGAATGTATCTGATACTCTGCTACCAGACCATGAAAAAAGCATCACCTTTTCAGATGATGCTTTCGATACAGGCAAGTTCTTTATTCCCGTACGGCCTGTACCACTGCCCGCGGACGAACCCGAGCCGTCCCTGCCGGTCGAGCCACCGGTTTAGCTGCTTCGGCCTTACCCCGCTTCCACCAGATCAGAAAACCGGTAATGGGTAGACTAGTTGCCATTAAGCAGGCCAGGAAATACAGGATTTTTGTGAAGGTGCCATAGAGTTCCCCCGTATGGATAATCTTGGACGAAACGGCGATCTTCTCACCCAACGTTTTATCCCCGAAGCGTTCGAGTTTCAGTATCTGCCCCGTATACGGATCGAGCGTCAGTCGATCCACGCCGGCCGAAGCGAAGAATCCGTTCTGTGATTTTTGAGCAATGAGGGTACCTACCGAATCTTTCGGCAGCGTCAGCCGCAGGACGCCGCTGTACGGAAATACCTGATTGCTTTGACGTATGATTGCTTCCAGAGCTAGCGGCTGGCGACCTTTGGCATCGGTCTCCAGGGCTTTCTCTTCTCTCGGTGTAAATACGCCCATGAGCTGACGGTAACCAGTCCGATACCATTCCCAGGCAAAAACGGGGCCCGTCAGAGCCATGATCGTCACAAAAACGAAGGCGTAAAAACCCAGTGTTTTGTGTAAATCGAAGTTGAGTCGTTTGCCGCTGGCATCGGTTTTGATTTTGAAGCCGGGTTTCCAGACGTTCCATTTTTTCCAGCTGCTGAGCTTCGCCGGTAGCCATAAGAGCAGACCCGTGATTTGGAGCAGAATCATTCCTAACGCGGCCGTACCCGTGATGGCTCCCCCGATGTCGTGATTTTCGATGAGCAGCCAGCGGTGCAGTTGCAGAACCGTCGCAAAGAATTGGGCTGTTGGGGTTTGAGCGTTGCCCTGAATCTTTCCGGTGTATGGATTTACCAGCAGATTCGTCGGCTTTTCTTTTCTGGGTGCCTTCTTCTCGCCTTTCTCGGCTCCTTTGGTTTCCTTCTTTGCTTCCGGTTTGGCTTTTTTCAGCAGGCTGAAGGTCCAGGCTTCGTCGGCCCGTTCGGGAACCTGTATACCGGAAATTCGCAGTTCTTTGTTCTCCCGCTGTACCGCCGCCATGAGCTGAGCCAGCGTCAGTACGTTACCCTGAGCCGGAACCTTAACGTGAAACTTTTCCTGATCTACCCACTGCGTGATTTCGCGATTGAATACATACATCGTACCCGTCAGGCACATGACAAACAAAACGAGGGTACAGGGTAAACCTACCCACAGGTGCATGACATGAATCAGTTTCCGGAACGTGTATTTTTTAGTCATAATCAATGGCTAATCGGAAGATTGACGAGGGAAGAAAAGACTGAATCGTTGGCAAAAGCCTTCATTAATCTTAGTTGTCCAAATTTATTAAGACTTAGTCAAAATAAAATAGCCCTTGGTAGAATTGTTGTGAAATTTTGTTAGGCACGGAGTGACTTTCCCGGTATTTTACGCGGGTTATTTACGTTAAGCCGATTTGGTTAGAGGTGTTCGATTAGCGTGACTATACTGGGGCAGGTTTCCCGACCTGTATCCGTATGCATAAACTTATCGGCAGGACCCGCAAAAAATAAGGTTACTGACGTTGAATCAGTAACCTGCAAGGCTTAGATGATAAAATGGGATAACCGCATTCCCCTCTACCTACTGCTTATTGGCGTGCTACTTTGCTACGCACGACGACGGGACGGCGTACGTTTTTATTACGTTCTTTTGGCGTGGCCATCGTATGCGAATGTTGAGCTTTTTTGCGACGGCCCCACCAGATCAGCGTTCCGGTGATGGGTAAGGTGGCACAAATCAAACTCGCAAAGAACATCAGCATTTTTCCGGGTAAACCCCAGATGGCCCCTACGTGCAGGTCATAATTCATCCGGCGAAGGGTATTGGCCAGATTAGCATCCGCATAATTGCCGCTATACGGCCCGGTATGCTGAATTTCCTTTCCCGTATGCTGATCGTAATAGTGGTAATCGACTTTGTAATACGTGCCATTCCGGAAGTTGACATACGAGAAAATAGACGTCGCGTTGCCTTCGGGGAATGAAATATTAATGCCCTGTTGATCGGGGTGTTTCTGCATCAGATTCCGCCAGCTACGATCAACAATCTGCATGGGCGAAGCAGCGGTCTGTATCGCTGTCGTATCGGAGGGTGGAATGAGGTACGCAGGCGATCCTTTCCCCCCCGTAGCCCAATATAACGACTTAGAAAACCATTCAAATCCCCAGACCAAACCCGTGATGGCGAATACCATACCGATGGTCAGGATATAAAAACCCAGTACGTTGTGCAAATCGTAGTTTTTCCGTCGCCAGGCGGCATCCCATTTGATACTGAACCGCTGTTTGGCTGCACTTTTGTTTTTCGGCCACCAGAGGACCAGTCCACTGACGAGCAACACCAGGAAAATAGCGGTTCCCGTAGCGGCAATCGGCTGACCAATTTTTTCGGGTAACCAGAGGTAATAATGTCCGTGCAGAATGAAGTGAAAAAAGTCATCGTCTTCGTTCCAGACGTGCAGTACTTCACCCGTATAGGGATTCAGGTAAACGACGTAATAATATTCCGGATCAAAATTATAGAAACCTACTTCGGCACTGCGACCCGGCACACCATACAAAACGCCATCGGCTGCTTTGCCGGGTAGAGCCTGCTCGGCTTTCTGACGCAATACGGAGGGGGGCAGCAACTCGGCATGAGCTGGCGTTTCGATGAATCGGTACGGCTGCGTAAGGTTTTTGATTTCTTGCTCGAAAGCCAGAATACAACCCGTGACGCTCAGGACAAATACAATCAGACCCGAGGCGAGTCCCAGGTACAAATGTCCTTTACCGATCCATTTCTTTAGTTTCATCTCGCCGTTGTTAGGTATACATGATACGCAGCGGGACAAAACTAAAGCATTATCTTTATTTTTACTTAGTCTAAGTAATAAAAGATTTACAAAAAAGTACTGGCTCCGTATTAGTTAGCGAGGGAGAAAACGAAACGGTGCTTGCCTTTAGAAACAGGTGATATTTGTTCCAGCAATACGCGTTGAATGGTCTTTCCCGTGCCCCAGCTAGTCTTGAACGCTTCGTCGTCCGGCGTACCAAGCGATACTGGTTCCGTACGAACGTTCCAGCGTTTGGCGTCGTAACTGAGTTTGACCGAAGGATGATTTGGTCCTTCAAACGTCACCGTACCCGGCGTAGTGGTAGTTACCTGACTCAACGTCAGAAATACCTGCGTTAGATTTTGGGGTGCTTTTTCAAGCTGGTATTCTTCGCTAATTTCTACGGTTTCCTTTTTCCGATTGAGCTGTACCGTTCGCCACCAGTTTCGTAAGCCTGCTTCTTTGGGATAGGCCGCCGCCATATCCATTTTCAGGGAAGCCTCGTTTTTGCGGTACGCTACATTTTTAGCCGTGTAAGCCAGACCGTCTTTTTGTCCGTAACCATTGATAATGGGCAGATTGTGGTACTGGGACTGCGTAAACCAAAGCTTATACCGACGTCCCGAAAAAGTATTGGCGGTGTAGGTACCACGTCCGGCGTCAATGATGACGGGCTCGCCTTTGGCGTACACAATGAAATCTCCGACGTCGTTGTGGTTATGGCTTTCGGCATTGTGCCCCGCGTGGGTCGCTACAAAGAGCGTTTTGGAACGGGCCGCCATCACCTGCACATCCGGAAACCAGACTTCGGGAACGTTCGTAAACGGAGCGTTGGGAATTTCCTGTACCGCTTTCACCGTCAGTACATTCCAAACCTGCCGTTGCCGCTGAAAACTGTTAATGACCCGTGTGATTCCGAACGTACGGAAGCCCCAGGCTCCAAACTGCTTCAGCGTATCATCCTTAATTTTTTCTCCAAATCGGTATAACATCAGACCGTCGGGCCGTAACATCGGATCGGCGTCGGCGAAATCGACGAAATAGGCATTAGCAATGTGCATTTTATAAACATAGGAAGCCATATTCCGAATGATCGGCTGATCGTAAATGTTGATTTTTCCGCCGGACGCACTTTCCAGCGTTTCCAGAGCATCGAAGACGCAGCCCCCGGCGGCAAACCAGTACATGGGGCCTTCGTCGGTACCGCCATCTTCACCTAGTCCGTTCAAGTATAAATCCAGTCCCGACATGGCGGCGTGCAGCATCTGAGCCCGGCGTTGTTCGTTGCGTTCCAGGAATAGCGTAGCCGTCATCCAGTTCGACATAATCCAGGAATTCCAGTTGTTTGCCTTCACGTCCTTTCGCAGATATCCGTAGCGATTGGGCACCTGAATGGGTTCGAACAAACGAATGTTGGTCTCGTGATAGATGCGTTTGCGAATCAGGGGCGATACTTTATCCAGTTGGCCGCCAACCAAGTAATCCGTGAGGGCAAGTACGGCGGCGGTTTCAGCGGCAAACAGATCGACCGTCCGCTCTTCTACGTCGGGTAAGCCACTGCCGGCCTTCTGCGTACCGATGTGAGCCGGAATGCCCCAATAGCTTTCTTCGCAAATGGCCCAGACCATGTTTACGATGGCATCCGTAAAACGCCCTTTCCCTTCCACGGCTTCCGCCATCGTCAGATCGAGCAGATCGTGCCGCCGATTGAAAGTAATTTCTTCGTAGTGAGTACGGTTGGCGGTACGGACGTACTCCAGCGTCAGCGTTGCGGTTAGGGGTAACAGAGGTTTTGCCGCAGCCACTTCTCCCCGTTGAATCAGGCCGGTCCGTACACTGTCCGTGATTGCCTTTTGCCAGGCTGCGGGTGTTTTCGGATACGGCGTCCACTGATCCAGCGGGATGAGTAGGTGCTGTACCGTTTCGAGTGGATAGTTTTTCTGAAGAAGGTTACGGGGTACTATTTGGGCGGTGCTCAGTAATGAACTCAGCAGGAAAAGGAGCAAATAAGGTTTCATACAAGCATGGTCCGAATTCAGGGGTGTACATGTGAATTCGTTTTTAGGAAATTAATCAATTCCTTAAAAATAGACTTTCTCTGCTGCGTTGCCCCTTACAGCGGTTCAGATTTTGGGTGGAAACTAAACGTAGTAGCACTACTTAGTATCCAGTTCGGCATCTTCACCAACAGTCCTCCTACTTTACGTCAAATCCTGTTGATTGGCTATGACGGAAGATTTTATTCATTATCTGTGGCAGTTTCAGCAGTTTGATGCGACTGATCTGCGAACCGAAACGGGCGATTCGGTACAGGTGATTAGTCCAGGGAAAGCTCATCAGGATGCCGGACCGGATTTTCAGCAGGCCCGTATTCGCATCAGCACGTTGGAGTGGGTCGGTACCGTTGAAATTCACACGCGTTCTTCTGATTGGTTTCGCCACACGCACGAAACGGATGCTGCTTACGAAAATGTCATTTTACACGTAGTCTGGGTCCACGATGCTCCCGTATACCGAACCGATGGTACAGATATGGGAACAGTCCCAAAGTAACTGGGAAGAAACGACCTGGCAAATCCTAGCCCGGTCGCTGGGTTCACCGCTTAATGCCGAGCCGCTGGAGTGGCTTGCCCGTACGGTTCCCCTCCACCTTTTGCACAAACATCGTAATCAGCCCTTTCAGGTTGAGTCCTTACTGTTTGGCTATTCCGGACTGATTCCCGCTAACCCACAGGACGCCTATACCTTACAAATCCAAAAAGAGGCCGATTTTCTTTTAAAGAAGTACGAATTACAGCCTTTGCCTACGCAGGTCTGGAAGTTTCTGCGGCTACGTCCAGCCAGTTTCCCGACGGTACGGATTGCCCAGCTTGTTCCGCTAGTCACGCAGCCGCTGTCGCTTTTTTCCTTTTTCATTCATGAGGAAGCGGCTACCGCGATTATAAAAAAGTTACAGGTTAGTCCTTCGGAATACTGGCAACAGCATTATACGTTTCACAAACCCACGGAACACGGTGTTACCCAGCTGGGACAGGAAACGGCTCATCGGGTTTTGATTAATGCGGTGGTACCGCTACTCGTCGCCTACGGCCATCATAAAGACGAAGCCCGTTATACCGATCGGGCCATCGAACTCCTGGAACAGCTTCCAGCCGAACAGCATGCCATTACCAAAACCTGGAAATCCTACGGTCTCAAATGCCAGAACGCCGCCGACTCGCAAGGAGCCCTGGAATGGATGCAAACCTACTGTCAGCCCAGAAAATGCCTGAGTTGTAGTGTGGGATTGGGTTTATTGAAGAGATAAGGAAATGATGATTTATTTTACTTAAATGATCGTTTGTTCTATCCACTAGTTTACTAAGTAGGCATCTCGTCCCACAAGCATGGCTGGTCATTTAGTCCGTATCGCGAACGCTATTCACTTCCTCTTGCTCTAGTCCAACGCATTGCCGAGGAAGAAGGCGGCTTGAGCCCCAGAATGGAATTCCGACATGGAATGTGATAGGACGGGGCCTGAGTTTATGTCGTCCATGAAGGCACTTGATCAAAACCAACAACAAAAGAATTTTCAGAAGATGAAAACCTCTCCCGCACCTGAGCAACGGAACGACCTACGATAGCCGCAATGCGGTGGCCTTAGAGCAGGCTATCGTTAGGCGTGGAGAGGCGCAGGTGCTACTAGTCAGCCAGTAAGAAGGATGAAACCCGGTCTGATTAAGGCGACTCAAGTAAAGGATCTTATAACAAAACAAGCAAGCCGAGGATCTATGGATCCTCGGCTTGCTTGCGTACTCTACTATTAAACTGAGATTATACTGTTTCCAGAATACGGCCTTTGCCGCCTTTGGAAATAACCACTTCATTGGCGTACTCTTCGGCTTTGCGGCTCTTGTAATTCCACCAGCGTTTGCCAAAATTTTTCTTCATTAAATCGTCGAAGGTACGCATCGCCGTAATGTTAAAGATACCTTCCGCCCGCGTGGAAATTGACGGATCAAAAGCCCGTACCGCTAGTGCGTATCCGCCTTCCAGGTAGTTCATGTAGTGCCAGACGCCCGAAGGAATGTATAACATATCACCGTGTTCCATCACGCAGTCGTATCCTTCCAGATACTGCATAGCCGGATGCTTTTCGTAATCCGGATTCTCAGGATCCACGTAGCTCAGAATCCCGTACGGCATGCGATACAGGTGCTTCGAGTATTTCTGATCGAAAAGGATCACGCGTTTTTTGCCGTGAAACTGCGTCAGGAATACGTTCGATAAATCCATATCGTAGTGCAGATACACAATTGAACCCGCTCCTCCGAAAAACATCATCGGATATTTCTTCAGGAAGCCCTTCATCAGGTGCTCGGGGAAACTGAAATCATTACATAGATCGGGGATGTGATCGAAGATGTTAAAGAGAAACATCCGTAAATCAACGGGCCCGGACGCAATCAGATCCAGATACTCGCCAAACTTCATCACTTTGTCCGGCTGGTTGAGCTTGGAGTTAGGCGTGGGTTTGGAGTTGTCGTACAGGGGCACTTCGATGTTACCCGCTAAAGTCTTGAAGTAATCCAGACGCCACTTTTCAAAAGCGGGCCATTTATCGGCAACCCCTTTTAAAATAACAGGGCGATGGGGCTTCAAGTAATTTTCGCGAAAGGCTTCGCCGGAAATATTCTCGACTACGTCGACGGGATGAAGCTTCATATTGGTATTCAGAAATTGAATTTATCGGATAGAATAAGCAAAAGTAACGCATTTACGTTGCATAATTCCAATACAATACTTGAAAAGATTGTTCCGCAAAGCGTTAAACTTTTTTAAGACACCATTCCCGAGAGAATGTCAATTCGTCAACTATTTCTGAAAATGCCCGATCCGTTAATTTCGCATCATATTCACGCCCGTAATCAGGAAGACAGTTCCGACCAGGAAAGGCACCACGGACTCCCATTGGGTGATTTTCCAACCCAACGTGGGTTTTCCATCATTCAGAAACGCTACGCAGGCAAAAAGGATAATGAAAGTGCCTAAAATGGTAAAAAACGCCCCGAAAAAACGGGTCATTGGATTGGGTGTGGAAGGCTGCATAACAATTGGTTTTCAGTGTATGGTTTTCTATGTTCCGTGATTGATAATGGGGATGATTTCTGTACGGTATGGAGTAAAAATCAAGAAGGATGCTGGGTACTAAAGACCGTTCCTAACAACCGACAACTAGCAACGATTAAGCAAGTTCTTACCGTCGATTATCGTCTCCCTGCAACATACCCAGGTAACTGTGATAGCGACTCATGGCAATGGTCCCTTCCTCTACAGCATCGCGTACGGCACAGGCCGGTTCGTTCAGGTGGAGACAATTGTGGTACCGGCATTCGTTGAGCAGCTCCCGCATTTCGGGAAAATAATGACTGATTTCGGCCGGTTCCATGTCAATCAACCCTAGCTCTTTGATACCTGGCGTATCAATAATAAAGGTACCCGGTTCGAGTTCGAACATTTCCGCGAACGTGGTAGTATGCACCCCTTTGTTAGCAAACGTCGAAACTTCACTGGTTCGTAAGTCCAGATCAGGAGCAATGGTATTGACCAGCGTCGACTTACCCACGCCCGAATGCCCGGATACGAGCGATACTTTCCCCTTCAAACAAGCCCGCAGTTCGTCCATCCCCTCGCCCGTCAAAGCCGACGTTCGCAGAGTACCGTAACCCAGCTCCGCGTACATATCCATAATGGGCTGGTGTTGTTGCCGACCTTCTTCATCGAAAATATCCTGTTTGTTAAAAACAATGACTACGGGAATCCGGAACGATTCTGCCGATACCAGAAAGCGGTCAATGAAGCCCAGCGACGTACGCGGAAAATCAAGCGTAACAATGAGTACGGCCTGATCGAGATTCGCCGCCAGCAAATGGGCCTGACTGGTCTTATGTACCGAAGCCCGGGCAATGTAATTCTCCCGGTCTTCAATGTGCGTAATGATGGCTGTATTTTCGTTTTCGTTTTCTATATCCATCGTCACGCGGTCGCCTACGGCCAGTGGATTAGACGTTTTCAGCCCTTTAATTTTAAATTTTCCTTTCAACCGAGCCTGCCAGATGTGTCCTTCCTCATCCCGGACATCGTACCAGGAACCCGTCGATCGTATGACTAATCCTTGTTGTGACATGTCGTGTTTCGTAGACTTTCGTCTTTTCTAAGGTCTTGTTCGGTATCGCTCATCGCCGGTTTCGTACCCAATCCATGATTTGTTGCGTCGCACCCTGATTCGTATACACATAGTTCCGACTCGTTTCGGCTTCCCGCTGGTACGTTTCCGGCGACTGTAGCAATCCATCCAATACCTGACTAAATTCTGTACCATCGGCTACGGCGTGGGCTGAACCCAGAGCCAGCAAATCGTGAGCTTCCTGGAATTTGCGGTATTTCTTATTCCCGAAAAAAACAGGCATCCCCCATACGGCCGCCTCGACGATATTATGCAAGCCATCTTTGTAAGCCCCCCCGATAAAAGCAAATTGCCCATACCGGTACAGGCCTGCCAGCATCCCCACATTATCGACCCAAAGAATGTCGGCACTGGCTATACTTTCTTCCGTGGCTTGTGAATAACGTATGGACCGAAGCGGTACTTCCGTTGCCCAGCGTTCGATTTGTTGCACATCAATTTCGTGCGGAGCTAGAATCCATTTAAGCTTCGTTGCGGTACCTCTTGTTTGTATATAGGTACGGATTACATTCCAATCTTCTGGCCAGATCGATCCGCCCATGAATACGCGATTGGCTCCGCAAAACTGCTCGACGATCGGAAAACGTTTGGCTTGTTGGGCAATCTCAATCACCCGGTCAAACCGCGTATCCCCCGCCCGACTTACGTTCGTAAGGCCAATACGGTTAAGTAGTTCCACGGATTCCTGATTCTGGACAAACAGGTGCGAAAAGCAGTGCAGGATTTCGCGGTAAAAACCACCGTATGATTTAAAAAACGTCTGTTCCGGTCGAAAGATCGCCGAGAAAATTACCACGGGAATGTTCCGCTTTTTAAGTTCAGTCAAGTGGTAATACCAGAATTCGTACTTTACCCAAAACGCCATTTCCGGCTGGATGGTCTCCACAAACCGTCGGGCCTGTGCTGGAGTATCCAGCGGCAGGTAGCCTACCCAGTCGGCCTGCTCATAGTTCTTTCGCAGTTCGTAACCCGAAGGAGAAAAAAAGGTCAATACAATCTTCCAATCCGGATTCTCCTTCCGAAAGGCTTCGAGTACGGGGCGGGCCTGTTCGAATTCACCCACGGAGGCACAGTGAAACCAGGCCGTATTCGGTGCAGCTTGGTAGTTTTTCAATTGCGTCCACAACCGTTGCCGCCCCTCCACCCAGAGGCGGGCTTTGGGGTGAAAAAATGCAGCCAAACGGAAGCCCAGCTGCATGAAAAAAATCGAAAGTTGGTATAGAAAGCGATACAAAACGTCTGGAATGATACTTTTACGCACCAAAAATAGAACTTAAAAAACGTTTTTCAGGGTTATTAATCCATTAAAGCAATACAACCATTATGAACTGGCAACCACTAACGGATGCGGAACAGTTGGAAGCGATTAAAAAGGAATCCTTCGAACATCCCGTATTGATTTACAAACATAGCACTACCTGCTCCATTAGCTCCACGGCGAAGGCTCGTCTCGAACGGCAGTGGGATGACACCCAAGGCATTTCGGCCTATTACTTGGATTTACTGCGGTACCGTCCGCTATCCAATGCCATCGCTCAGGAATTTGATGTGGAGCACGAATCCCCGCAGGTACTGCTGATTCGCGATGGACAATGCGTTTACAATGAATCGCACTTTGCTATTCGTTTTGATGAAGTCCTTGGTCATGCGATATAAAAAGAGGCAGCCCGAAAACAGGCTGCCTCTTTTGCTTCGAATCCTCGGAGCCATTAATTAAACGGATACCCATTGGCTTCCAGAGCCGCCTGAGCCACCCGACGACGGGCATCCTTCAGATTGATCGGATCAATCTTGGTGAACCGTTTCAGGCCCATCAGCATCACATTGAGCTCATCACCTTCGGCAAAACTCGTAATAGCCTGACGACCCGCCCAAGCTACTTTCTCCACGGCCTCGTGCAGATATACCAGAGCGGCATCCCGGTGCACCGTTACGGCAGCTTCGCCCCGCACACCGATCAATTTTTCTACCCGCAACAGGGCCGATTCAGCGGCGTAAACTTCAATCAGCATGTCCGCCAGATTCATGATAATTTCCTGCTCTTTGTCGAGGGCCATCATGAATTTCTGTACGGCCGCTCCTGCCGCTAGTAAGATGGCTTTTTTCAGGTTCTTCAGTACTTTCTTTTCCTTGATAAACAAGCCTTCTTCTTCATCCGTACCAAAGTCCGGAATACTCATGATTTCCTTACCCACGGCCATGGCCGGAGCCATAATGTCGAGCTGCCCTTTCATGGCCCGCTTCAGGATCATATCGACCGTCAGTAATCGGTTGATTTCGTTAGTACCCTCGAAAATCCGGTTGATACGGCTATCGCGGTACGCCCGTTCCATGGGAGCATCCGCCGAGTAGCCCATGCCGCCGTAGATTTGTACGCCTTCATCCACCACGTAATCCAGTACTTCCGAGCCGTGTACTTTCAGAATGGCACATTCGATGGCAAATTGCTCGACCCCTTTCAGTTTGGCTTCGGACTCGGGCATACCGCCAGCGATCAGACTTTCGATGGCGTCGTCGATGTTCTGACCCGCCCGGTACGTTGCCGATTCTGCCGCAAATAACTTGAGAGCCATTTCACCAATCTTGTACTGAATAGCCCCAAAATTCGCAATCGCTGTATTAAACTGTCGTCGCTCTTGAGCGTAAGTTACAGCTTGCGCCAATACTGATTTTGCTCCGCCCACACAGGCGGCTGAGAGCTTGATTCGTCCAATGTTGAGAATATTAACGGCAATCTTAAAGCCCCCCTCCCGCGTATATAACTGGTTTTCGAGAGGAACGGGCGTATCGTTGAAGAAAATCTGCCGGGTATCCGATGACTTAATGCCGAGTTTATGCTCGGGTTCATTCATGGTAATACCGCCGAAATCCTTTTCTACAATGAATGCTGTCAGGTTTTTGTCCTGATCGATTTTAGCAAAAACAATAAATATATCCGCGAAACCGCCGTTGGTGATCCACATCTTCTGGCCATTCAGCAGATAATGGGTACCGTCGGGAGCTAAGGTGGCTTTGGTTTTAGCCGAATTGGCGTCCGATCCGCTATCGGGTTCGGTCAGACAGTAAGCAGCTTTCCACTCGCCGGTTGCCAGTTTAGGCAAGTATTTAGCTTTTTGCTCTTCGTTTCCGTAGTATAAAATCGGTAGCGTGCCAATGCCAGTATGAGCCGAGAGAGCCACGGCGAAACCGCCCGAAGCTCCGATCTTGTCCGTTACCAGCATGGATGTATTGAAATTCATCCCAAAACCACCGTAGGTTTCAGGAATCGAGGTGGCTAGTAATCCCAATTCGCCTGCTTTATTCAAAAGGTCCACCATGGGTTGGTAGCTTTTGGCTTCGTCCAGTTCTTTCAGACGCGGCATGACTTCCCGATTCAGAAATTCTTCGCAGGTAGCGGCTACCATACGTTGTTCTTCGCTTAAATCTTCGGGAATGAATACACTTTCAGCGGGGGTATCGGCAATGAGAAACTCGCCTCCCTTTAGGGTCGATTTGGCAGCAATCATAGCAATAGATATTAAATAGGTTTATAAGGTAAAGATGAAAAAAGAAACAATAGTATGCAAGCATACTATTGTTTCTTTTCGATACGTGTCCTACTCTACTGAATCCTGAATCAGAGCTTAGCTGACCTAGATGATTCCAGCGAAACCTTTCCGGCAATTTGAAGGTTATACACTTCCCTCCCTTACAAAAAGAATCTATGAAATCGCTGAAACTGGAGATACCCCTTACCTCATACGCTACTGAAGCCGAGCTTCCCCTGGATGAACAAACGCTGGTGGAACAGGCTCGGCAGGCTACGTATAAATCTTATGCTCCCTATTCGAATTTTCACGTAGGAGCCGCCTTGTTACTCGAAGATGGTACTGTGTTTACGGCTAGTAACCAGGAAAATGCGGCCTATCCCTCGGGTTCCTGTGCCGAGCGTTCGGCTGTCTTTTACGTAGGAGCCAATTACCCCGATAAGAAAATCAAAGCCATTGCGGTACTGGCTCGTCCTGGAACGGGCGATATATTTCAGGCCGTATCGCCTTGCGGTAATTGTCGGCAATCGCTGTTGGAGTATGAACATCGGCAAAAACAGCCCATTCGTTTATTGATGTTACAGCCGAAGGGCGGCATTATTGCCATGGATTCTATCGCTGATTTGCTACCGGTGAAGTTTGACGCGGATGATTTGTTTGGTAAATAGTTAGGGACGGATTGAAATCCGTCCCTAACTATTTAGCCGAGCCTACGGGTCTGTAAAGCTCCTAAAGACCCTTAACAAAGAGCCGTAGGCTCAACCCCTCTTGTAATGGTCGGATTTTAATCCGCCCCCAGCCTCTCTTATTTCAACAACACCACTGGTCCTAGCAACCCCGAAGGTTCCGGCTCCCATTTGGAGGCATCAAATGGCTTATACTGAATGCTCACAAAGTTGATGTCGTAGAACTTA
Organism: Siphonobacter curvatus; assembly: GCF_002943425.1. NCBI lineage: Bacteria > Pseudomonadati > Bacteroidota > Cytophagia > Cytophagales > Cytophagaceae > Siphonobacter > Siphonobacter curvatus. The sequence goes on along the minus strand of NZ_PTRA01000001.1, from coordinate 1,275,604 downwards.
CGCCAGGGGAATTTGTCTTCATCCAGCTTGCGGATTCGGTTGGCGGAACTATTCGTCACGTCAATTTCCAATATATTCTCCTCCTGCAGTACATTAGCCGGAAGCTGAATCCGGTAGGGTAAACTCCAGAGTTTACCCAAGGATACCTCGTTTAGCCGCACTTGAGCCGTTTCGCGTACTACTCCCAAATCCAGCAGGATTGGTTGATCGGTCTTCCAGGCTTCCGGGCGTTTGAATCGTAGCGTATACCGACCCGTTCCACTAAAATTCTGACTCTCCGCGTGATCCAGCTCCGTCCAGGAAACCAGTCGCGACGTAGCCAGTGGCATGGGGAGTTCGGGCTGTCCTTCCTGAAAGTCAATCTGCCAGATTCCGGTTAGTTTGAGCGTGTCCTTCACAGCGGAGTACTCCGGCCAGGGAGCCCCTTTTCGCATGGACGCGTACGTTTGGAGGAATACCGATTCGCCCGGCTCCAGAGCCAGCTCAATCTCCGACGTACTGTCCACCTGAGCTTGTACAGGTACGTACCCCTGCCGTTTCCGCAAAGGATCGGTCACCTGTACCGAGTGAGCCCAACTGCCAAGTCGCACCGTTCCCCGGTGAAACTGATTACTCAGATTGGTTACGAAGTATAAGGTTCCTTCCGCATTGGTTTTCCGTAAGAACGAAAGTCCCTGCTCCGCCATTTTCTCCTGCCGAACCTTCAAACGCTTGAGTTCAGACAGGTAATCTTTCTTTACCAGCGTCGCTAATGATTTGCGAACACTTTCTAGTTGCTGTTGCCGATTTTTCCAGTCCTTGTAGCCACTCACCCGGCCCGGGGCTTCGGCGAAGACTACATTGGCTCCCTGCTGTATCAATTGCTGAATCTTTTTCAACGTTTCCAGCGGAACATACTGCGTTTGGGGAATCAGCAATACCGGATACGTTGTACCCGCCGCCGAAACCAGCTTTCCTCCTTTTACCGAAAAACCCTGTAAGAGACTATCCGAAACAAAATCGGTCTGATACCCATGATTGCGAAGCTGCTGAGCCGTTGCTCCGAAGGGCGTATCGTGCAACCAGCGGCGAGCATTGGCGTGTACGTCAAATAGAAAGGGAGCTTCGCCTGCCGCTACGCCATGCCAAATGTCCTGTACCGGAAAGTACAGCAACACGCTGGCATCCGGACGAGCCGTTTGTAAGCGTTGCTGACATTGTTCGATATACTGATTGAGTTCAGGCAAATCTTTCCAGAAGTGACTTTGCTGATTGTAGTTCGTGGACGCGTAAAACAGCCAACCCGGCCATTTTTCCTCCGGAGGTGAATAGGGGATACCGTGGTAAAAGATGTGATTAACGCCGCCCGTAAACAATTCATCCACAATGGGTTTAATTTGCGAAAGCGATACGCGAAAATGTTCCGCCAGCCAGGTAGAGGTCTCCGAAGATACGAGCGGCTTACCCGTCAGGTGAGCCGCCGAAGACGCAAATTGCATGGTCAGTACGCCCGGCACGCCGTAACGGGTAGAATCATAATCCGGATCGAGACGGTAGTTCGGAATGGCGTATTGTTTACTGCCAAAATACTCGGTTTCAGGAATATCCGTCAGGGCGTACAAATCCAGCAGGTTTCCCGGCGAGCCGTGGGCCTGATCACGGGTGATTTTTCCCTGTTGCTGCGACCAGCCCGTCCACATGCGAGTGAAGCGGTCCCGCAGTAATTCCGACAACGTTGTATGATAATCGGCCCAGATGCGGCGTTCGTCTTCCGTTAAATTCTTCGTTTTAGTAAGAACCGCTGGTTTGAGACTATATCCCCGACGACGTTTAAATTCGGCCAGAAAATCGTTCGTCCAGTTGGCTCCATATACTTCATAGGAATCATTGTAAAAGGAACGAACCGTATTGCCTTTGGACAGATTCGCGTCGAAATGCTTCAGGTAATTTCGTACGGCCGTTTCATCGAACGGATTCATCACTAGCCCTTCGCCCCCCGGTGCAGCCCGTTTGACCTGCTGCTTCGTGGGTGATACCAACAGGGAATCGCCCTGAATACTGAATTTCTGAGCTCCGTCACTGACAGATACCCAGGGACCTCCGTAGGGCCAGCCCGTACCCAGCGATAAATCAATACCCAGACCTAACTTCTGGGCTTCTTGCAGGGTGAAGGTTAAGGCTTTGTTCCACTCTGGGCTCAGAAAAGGAAGAAATTGCTGCTCATATCCTTTGACGCCGTAGATGGGAATGATATGCAATCCTCCTAAACCGGCTTTGGCGTAATCTTGTAAATTTTTCCGGATGCCCTCTTCCGTTACTGCACTGCCCATCCACCACCAATACGCCCAGGGCTTGGCCGTATTCACATTACTAGCAGGGGCCTGGGCCAGGGAAGAAAACGACCACAAGATCAGCCATGCACAAACGATACGCTTCATTCTGTTCAAATTAATCCTCTAAAAAAACAATACGCCGGACGATGTCCTAGTATTTTTTCAATTCTTTCTTGGAAAGACGATGAACGGAATGACTTTCTCGTACGGGTAGAACGATAAAAAGCCCCGCTTCGCGAACGAAACGGGGCTTTCAAAAGGGATATACTAGGGATGCTTAACCTTCTGCACCCACACCATCCTGTACTTCAAAGCACAGAGAAGCAGCTCCCAGCAAACCAGCATCATTACCGAGCGTAGCCCGTTTGATTTCCAGCGTGTCCAGGTTATACGGCGTCAGCCAATAGTTTAATTTCTTAAATACGGCTGGCATAATAAAATCAAAGGAAGCCGACAGACCGCCACCGATCAAGATGAGGTTGATGTCCAGAATCCGTACCAACGAGGCCAGACCATCGCCCAGAATTTCACCCACCCGCTCAAAGATTTGCAGAGCCAGAACGTCATCTGCCGCAGCGGCTGCTACCAGACCGGTCGTTGAGATCGTACCATCGCCGGGCAATTGCGTCGCTCCCGTGTATTCGGAACGCATTTTCGTGGCCAGGTTCAGCAATTCATTTTTACCAATGTTCCGCTCCAGTACTTTTCCTTCTACGGAAGGAATATGGCCGGGCTCCATGGCATTTCCGTTTCCGCCCGTAAATACCCGGCGATTCAGGATGGCGGCACCGCCTACGCCCGTTCCCAGGGTAATGAAAATATAATTTTCGTCGATCTTTTCTTCACCGAAATAGAATTCGCCCAAAGCCGCAGCGTTGGCGTCATTTTCCAGATAGAAGGAAACGCCAGCAAACCGATTGGACAGGTACTCGACCAGCTTTACATTATTTAACTCCGGAATGGCCGTAATTTCAAGGGGTACGGTACGCTTGCTGTTGATCATTCCCGGCAGACCAATTCCTACTTTCGTAAGCGTAGGATTATCGAGCAGTTGCAGAGAAATGGCATCGCCCAGTCGTTCTTCAAAGTGACCGGATTGCCGCCAACTAAGCGTATCGTGGCTGTAAAAATTTGAAATTTTACCCGTGGTAGCGTCTACGATGCCCATTTTGACATTCGTTCCACCCACGTCTATGCCTAGGTACTGGTTATCGGCCATGAATGTTGGTAACAGGTTTGGTAAATCAATTGCAGAAAACTACGGCGAAAATAAGGGTTCTCTTCCTTTATTTAATAAGATTTTTTAATAAGTTGTATAGAGTTACTTACTTTCGCCCGTTAGCCAAATAAAATAATAGAAATTAACCGACTGGCTATCAAATTCTGAGATCGGTTACAAATCTCCCAATTGTGGGCGTACCAGTAGTTCTTCCACCACAGCCGAAGGAGATAGATGGTAACTGGTCCAAAGCAGTTCGGCCATGTCGTCTACCTGCATAAAGCGGCTTTCGGGTAAATCGCTACCCGCCCAGCTTTCGGTATAGGTGGCACCCGGCAGAATGGCCGTTACTTTAATTCCTTTGGTTTTGAGTTCTTCCCGTAACTCCCGCGTCAGCCCCAGTAAGGCGTGTTTCGCAATGCAGTACGAACCACCGTTGGGATAGGCTTTGATACTGGCTGTCGAACATACATTCACAATGTAGCCCCGTTGCCGCTCCATCATGGCGGGTAGCAAGGCCCGGGTCAGGTGATACGCCGAACCTACGTTGACGTTGATCATCGTTTCGAAGGTACCCTCCTCTTCGTTGTAGATCTGGCCGGGCAGAAAGAGTCCGGTATTATTCACCAGCATTTCAATGGATCGCTGTTGAGCCTTAACGAAAGCGGCAAAGGCTTCAATCTGTTCGCGTTCACCCAGGTCAGCCGTGTAAATGTGTACCTGCCGGCCTTCGAACTCCTGTTCCGTTTCTTGTTTGAGTTTCTCCAGATCTGCCGTGTTGCGGGCAACGGTAATGGCGTCGAACCCTCCTTTTACGAATCGGCGTAAGATGGCCTTGCCAATACCCTTGGTGGCTCCGGTTACGATAACCAACGGTTTTCCCGCCAGGGGAACATCTTTTGTTTTAATCAGTTCACTATTCAATAAATCACTCATTATCAGTATTTTGTTTAGTAAACAATGAAACCCACCGGAAAGATCCGTACTGGATTCGCGTACAGATCGATCATAGAAGTGCTTAATTCGTAAAAAAATCCCTGTTGCGATGCGAAAGTACCTCCTCCTGCTGGGTTTCCTGACAGCCTTTTCTTCCCTCTATGCTCAGTCGAAACTGATTGTAAAAGTCGGTATTGGACCGAGTTTTCCGTATGGAAAATTTGAAGATTCTGAAACGCAGGACCTGGCCAAGCTTCTGAAAACCGGTCCTAACCTGGGTTTGACCGTGGCCCATGATTTTAGTCGACACTTCGGACTGGCACTGACGGCTTCGGCCTGGACCCATGCTGTGAAAAACGAAGAAATGACGCAGTATCTGAAAGACAAGTATTTACCCGCGGCCTACATTCCCTTGGTCAAATCGATTAATGCTTCTGCGAAAAAGTTTGAATTTTATACGGGCTACCTATCTCCTTATTACACCTTTGAAGTAGGCGAACGAATTCGGATCGATTTGCGGTTAAATGCAGGAATCATGCATTTGCGTTTTCCCTCCATCACGGGGCAGGGAGAAGCCATTAATCCGCTGGAAACGCCCATGACCGGAGTTGCGTCCCCCCTTACCGTGTCGAGTGAAGCCCGGGAGGCAACCGCGTTTATGTACGGAGCCGGAGCGAGTGTCTGCTATAAATTATCCGAAACGTTCCGAATTTTTACGGACATTGATGGCTTACGGGCCCGTCCGTCGTTTGATGATATTCCCGTAACGGCTACGCTCGGGCCCGTAACACTCGCCTCGGCCCGTCCGGCCTTTTCACAAACGGCGGGTACGCTGAGTGTTCGTTTCGGAGTGGGATTGTTTTTTTAGTAGCTAGATTACTGCCCCTATTAACCTGTGAAGAAGCCCGTTATTTCGGGTACTCTTTCACGCCTTTGTATCGTCATGGCAAAACAGCTTACGCCTGCGTGAGTTTTACTGAAAGCCGATACGTATTTAAATGGATTTGTCTTCCAACTGAAAACCGAAAACAGACAATTGTAAACTGATTAAGCCATGAATTTACTTACCCGTGTGGGTCGTTATTTTATCTTTCTGGGAACCCTGTTTACACGTCGCGAAAAAGTGAGTGTGTACGCAAAACAGATCCTGGAGGAAGCTGTAGCACTCGGCATCGACTCCATTTTTATTGTCTCCATCGTTTCTACCTTCATCGGAGCCGTAACCTGCGTGCAGACAGCCTACAACCTGGTAAGCCCCTTCATTCCCGACTACGTAATTTCGCTGATCGTACGGGATATGACGCTGCTGGAGCTGGCTCCTACCATTACCTGTATCGTACTGGCCGGAAAAGTGGGTTCCAACATCGCCAGCGGCTTGGGTACTATGCGTATTTCGGAACAGATTGATGCCCTGGAAGTAATGGGCCTCAATTCCGCCTCCTACCTGGTTCTGCCCAAAATCATTGCTGCCGTTCTGGTATTCCCCATGCTCATTACAATTGCCGGATTTCTCTCCATCTGGGGTGGCTATGTCGCGGGTACGCTGTCGGGGGCTATTACGCCCGAGGATTACGTGTACGGAATCCGGGCTGACTTTATTCCTTTCAACGTACCATTTGCGTTAATTAAAACCGTCGTATTTGCCTTCCTAATTACTTCTATTTCAGCTTTCCGGGGGTATTATACCGAAGGCGGAGCCCTCGAAGTAGGAAAAGCCAGTACTACGGCCGTTACGAATAGTTGTATTGCCGTATTAGTAGCGGATTACCTGCTGGCTCAGTTACTGTTGTAAGCGTGAGCCCCGCATGAATCGACTGATTTTTAGATGCCTTGTTTACAATGATTGAAATAAAAAATATCAGGAAAGAATTTAACGGACGCGTTGTACTCGATGGCATTTCGGGTACGTTCAAACCCGGCAATTGCAGCCTCATCATCGGTGGTTCGGGTACGGGAAAGTCCGTTTTATTGAAATGCATCGTAGGGCTGATCAAACCCGAAGGCGGCAATGTTCTGTACAATGGCCGTGATTTCTGGTCGGGCGATAAGGACACCAAACGCGACATTCGCCGGGAAATGGGCGTACTGTTTCAGGGCAGTGCTCTCTTTGACTCGAAGACGGTACTCGAAAACGTAAAGTTTCCGCTCGATATGCTTACCGATCAATCGGAAGAAGAGAAGATGGATCGGGCTCAGTTTTGTCTCCAACGGGTCGGACTGGAAAAAGCCGCCCAGCGGATGCCTTCTGAGGTTTCGGGTGGGATGAAAAAACGCGTCGGCATTGCCCGGGCCATTGTAATGAATCCAAAGTACCTGTTCTGCGACGAACCGAACTCGGGTCTGGATCCTCTCACCAGTGTAAAAATCGATGAGCTGATTCAGGAAATTACCGATGAGTATCAGATCACTACGATGGTTATTACGCATGATATGAACTCCGTACTGGGCATTGGCGAGGATATTCTGTTCTTACACCAGGGACATAAACTCTGGGAAGGGACGAAAGATAACATTCTGGATACCGAAGTGCCGGAACTTCAGGAGTTTCTGTACTCCAACCAGTTGGTACGTCGTATGAAAAAGAGTCAGCAGTAATCGTATGCTAGAAGCCATTCACCATATCGCCATTATCTGCTCGGATTACGAGCGTTCCAAACACTTCTATACGCAGGTGCTTGGACTGGAAGTCGTTCGGGAGGTATACCGGGCCGAACGCGATTCGTACAAACTGGATCTGGCCGTGAAGGGTCATTATCAGATTGAACTGTTCTCGTTTCCCAATCCGCCCGCCCGGCCCAGCCGACCCGAAGCTCAAGGTTTACGCCACCTGGCTTTTGCGGTAACCGATCTGGACGCGGCCATTGCTTCCCTCCGTACGCACGGCGTGGAAACGGAACCCATCCGTACCGATGAATGGACCCAGCGACGATTTACGTTTTTCGCCGATCCCGACGATCTGCCGATTGAGTTGTACGAGATGTAGGAGTAACTACCATAAAAAAGGCCCGGAAATTCAATTCCGGGCCTTTTTTGTAAAACGTTTGGTACGAATTATTTCGTCGTTGCCAGGTTTACGTCCAGTTCAAAATCATCGTTGATGGCTTTGTCTCCGAGGTTATCGAAGAAGCTTTTTGAACCGTAACGGATGTCATATTTCGAACGGTCAATTTTGATTTTAGCCGTACCCGTACCCGTTTTCGGATCAACCGTTGCGGGGAACATTACTGCATTGGTTTTTCCTTTGATCGTCAGGTCGCCGGTTACGTCGTAGTTGTTACCACCTTTAGGGGTAACTTTCGTGATTTTCAGCGTTGAAGTCGGGTGATTAGCTACACCAAAGAAATCTTCACCTTCGAGGTGGGTTTTCAGTTTGGTGTTCATTTTTTCGTCTTTCACGTCGGTTACTTTGAGCGTGCTCATGTCCATCGTGAAGTTACCACCTACCAGTTTACCGCCGTCGAGCAGCAGTTGACCATCTTTCAAAGCAATGGTTCCGGTGTGCTCACCCGTTACTTTCTTACCTAACCAGATTACTGATGATTTCGCCGTATCCACTTTAACAGGCGTAGGCTTTTTACCAGCGTTTACGAACAACATGGTAGCAGCCAGAGCCGCAGCGAAAAATTTAACCGTTTTCATTTGTTTGATTAATTGGGAGTTTAAATTCTACTGAAGGGAGAAATTTTGGTTAAGGAGCTACTACTTCATTTCCATCGCAATCCATCGAAACGTGCTTGCCTCGCATTTTGTCCAGCAACAGACTCAGTTGCTCGGCTTCTTCTTCGGTGAGGCCTTCAATCAGGTCCACTTCCCACTCTCCGATTCGTTCATCGATTTTTTCGAGCAGGGCCAGTCCTTTTTCGGTAATGAGCACGTCTACCGCCCGACGATCGTTCGGGCACACCATCCGGCTTACGAGTTCTTTCGCCAGTAATTTGTCCACCAGACGACTGGCGTTGGACATTTTATCCAGCATGCGTTCGATAATGGCATTGACCGTAATCGCACTGGGATACTGACCCCGTAGAATACGCAGCACGTTGAATTGCTGAATCGTCAGTCCGTACGGTTTCAGTTTTTCCGAATGCAGCGAAGTCATCCAGTTATTCGTATAAATCAGGTTTACCATCACCTTGTGGTAAGGGCTGGTAAAGGCTCGTTGCTTTATTTCATTTTCAATGGTCATGGCGTTATTGAAAGGTGATGCAAATATATACCACAACATTTAATGTATATACATATTTACATCTTTTTATTTTGAATTTTAACGTTCTGTAAGGAATACAAAGAGAAGAAGCCGCAAGTTCCGTTAACCGCGAAAGGCTTGAGAATGGCTCAAAATTAACTGATAACGAAAAGAGTAACTATCGGTATTGCCCGAGATTATCGACTTTGTGATGAACGGAAAACCAAAAAAAAGTAGCTTTGCGTATGCCTACCTTACAGCTTTCTGAAATCTGGATTTACCCGATTAAATCATTGGCAGGGCTTTCCCTGCCCCAAGCTACGCTTACTTCCCGTGGACTCCTGTACGACCGCCGCTGGATGCTGGTGGACGAAACGGGTCGCTTTCTTTCCCAGCGAACCCTGCCCCAACTGGCTCTGTTTGAGGTCCGCATGGAGGAGGACAGCCTGATCATTACGCATCGTGAGTCTCCGTCTGGCCCGCTGCGTATTCCGCTGGTTGCTGAAGGTGGCGAAGCCCTTCAGGTGGAAGTCTGGGATGACACAATGTCGGCTCGGGCAGGTTTTCCGGAAGCGGATGCCTGGTTTAGTGCGGTTTTGGGCCGAAACTGTCGCCTCGTGTACCAGCCCGAGAGCACGCATCGAACGGTCGACCCGAAGTACGCCCGGCAGAGAGAAATCACGAGCTTTTCGGATGGCTATCCTTTTTTACTGATCGGTCAGGCTTCATTAGACGACTTGAATACACGACTGGAAACGCCCGTACCGATGAATCGCTTCCGGCCCAATCTGGTCGTGACAGGCGGAAAGCCCTACGAAGAAGAAGGCTGGGAAAATTTCCGAATCGGTGAACAGGAATTCTGGGGCGTGAAACCCTGTGCCCGCTGCGTACTAACCACGATTGATCAACAAACGGCCGAAAAAGGAAAAGAACCCCTGCGTACCCTGAGCAAATACCGGAACTGGAACAACAAGATTCTTTTTGGCCAGAACTTGCTACCGGGAGCCGATTTACATACCCTGCGGGTAGGTGACAGCGTTGACATTATAACGAGTAAACCAGGCCCTTTAGAGCAGCGTTAAGTTGGTTCAAACGTAGGATAAGGTATGAAGGTATTATTAGTGGAAGATGAAGTCAGCTTGGCTTCGTTCATCCGAAAAGGGGTAGAAAGTGAAGGTTATGTACTCGACATTGCGTACGACGGTCTGATGGGCCAGCGGATGGCGGATAACAACAGCTATGATGTGATTATTTTGGATGTCAATTTACCCCACATCAACGGCTTTGAGCTGTGCCGGTACATCAAGCAACAGTCGCTCCGACAACCCGTACTGATGCTCACCGCTCTGGACAGTCTAACGGACAAGGAAAGCGGCTTTGATGCCGGTGCCGATGATTATCTGGTAAAACCCTTTGTATTCCGCGAACTCATCCTCCGGATTAAAGCACTCGCCCGCCGGAATGCCACCCACGAAGGGATGAAGTCCGTATTACGCGTGGCCGATCTGGAACTAAACACCGAGGCCCGTACCCTCACCCGCCGGGGTCAGCCCATTGACCTGACCGCCCGGGAGTACGCCCTGCTGGAGTATTTGATGATCAATCAAGGTCGAATCGTGAGTCGGATTGACATTGCCGAAAAAGTCTGGGACCTGCACTTCGATACCAACACAAATATTATTGACGTGTATATCAATTACTTACGCAAGAAAATCGACAAAGAATTCGATCATAAACTCTTACACACCGTCGTCGGCATGGGGTATGTGTTACGGGCCTGAGTATGAAAATCAAGCACAAGATCATCCTTTGGTTTTCTTCGCTGGTGGCGGGTAGTCTGCTGCTTTTTTCGGTATACGTTTATTTTACCTATTCGTCCCTGCGGCAACGGGCCATGGACGGCTGGCTGGAACGCAAAGCCCGCGTTACGGAACAACTCATTACCAAAGACGATGCCGTTGTGGGTAAGATCACGACTTCCTTACCGGAACAGGTCGTTTTTATCTATTCACCGAAAGACAGTCTCATTTTTGCCAGCGAAGTCACCAACGACTTTCTGGCTAGTCAGGCTTTTCGCAAGCGGGTACGCGACGAACGGTTGGTTCGGTTTAGTTACCAGAGTCCCCACCACAAGTACCCCAAAGACGGCCTGGCTCTTACCTACCCTGGCCCCTGGCCCTCGCCTTCGGGTCAGGAATATCTGGTACTGGTGACGGCCTACGATGAAGATGGCTACAATCGCCAGAGTAACCTGATGGATTTGCTCATTCTGGGGGACATTTTTGCAATTGTTCTGGTCGGATTACTAGGCTATTTCTTTTCCCGACAAGCCCTGAAACCTTTACATCGCCTCATCGATCAACTGCCCCAGGAAGGCTCCCTGGGTTTTCGTTTACAACCCGAAAATCCGAATGACGAAGTTGGCGTACTGGCCTCTGCGTTCAACGAACTGTTACAACGCCAGGAAAAACTGGTGGATAATCAGCGGGCCTTTATCGCCCAGGCTTCCCACGAATTACGCACCCCACTGACGACCATTAAAGGTTGGCTGGAAACCTCGCTTACCTACGATTCCAACGTGCAGGAACTCAAAAAAGGCATGAGTCAGGCCGTGCGGGAACTCGACAAGCTCACGGCTCTTTCGAATGGCTTACTACAACTGGCTCAGCTCGATAATGTACAGGTAAAGATTGATAAGCAACCGCTGGATGTGGTTGAGCTGGTACTGGAAGTAGCGGATCTGCTGGGTCAGCAGAAGCCGGGACAAACGCTTTCCGTCAATGTCAGTCAGGACGTCCTAGTACAAGCCACGCCCCTACTCATTCTGGGTAATCCGTACCTGCTACGTACGGCCTTGTATAATCTGCTCGACAATGCGGTCAAATATTCGCAAGGTCAGCCCGTTTCGTTTTCACTGGAAATCACGCAAGATCAACAAGCTCATATCCGGATTCTGGACCAAGGCATCGGACTGACGCCCGGCGAAGAGGAACGTATCCTGCAGCCGCTGGTTCGGGGTTCGAATGTTCAACGTATCGAAGGCTTCGGCGTGGGACTTACCCTCACTCACCGGATCGTATTACTGCATCAGGGACAATTGACGTTGAGCCCCCGGGAAAGCGGCGGGACTTGTGCAGCGGTTCGTCTGCCTTTGTATACGTAAGCTTATAATCGATTCACTTTCCTTTAACATCTACATTTCCGGCTTTCTAATGTCGTTCTAATCTCTTCTAATAGAGTTCTAATCTCGTTCTAATGTCCGCTGCATAGGTTTGTTCCATTCCCCAGTGAATGGATTGATATGTCGAACATTAAACGAATACTGCTTTTACAGGTAATCTTGGGCTTATCGCTGATACAAACCCTGTGCGGACAACCACCCCGGTTGTCGCTCGATGAAGTGCTGGATAAGGCCCGTACCAATTACCCTTCCATCCGCGGTAAACTGGCCGCAATTAGAAGCTCCGAAGCGGATGCTCAGTCCACTCGGCTATCTTTTCTGCCCCAGGCGGGTGTTCAGGCTCAAGCCTTTAACGCCACTTCCAATCAGGTCCGTGGAGCTTCGGCTTCAGCTGGTGGCCTGATGATTCCCATTACCGGGGTACGTACCGATGGATTCAATAACCAGGCCGCCTGGACGAGTGCGGCTTCGATGGTCATTGACTGGGAGGCCGTCACCTTTGGTCGTCGGCAGGCCCGTCGGAATCAGGCTAACTTGTCGATTGAACAAGCCAAGGCGGATTACGAGAGCGAGTTATTTCTCCATCAGGTACGCGTGTGCGATGCGTATCTCCTAGCTCTCAATCTGAAAAAATCGGTACTCCTGCAAATTTCCAACCTGCAACGAGCCAAGGCTTTGCAAATTATTACGCGAGCCAGTACTTCCGGCGGTTTACGTCCCGGAATTGACAGTTCGGTGAGTGCGGCGGAAGTGGCCCGTGCCCGACTTCAGGTGCTGGAAAGTCAGAAAATGGCCCAACAGCAAGTACTACGCCTGACGGAACTGATGGGCGAACCGAGTCTAGGTTACGAACTGGATTCGCTCATCTTCTACCACCGATTACCGGACATGAACCGGGTTTCGGGGGAAAAAGCGTACATCCACCCCCAGTTACGGGTTTTGCAGAAGCAAATGGCCCTGGGTGAAGCCAACCAAACATTACTGAAAGCCAATGCCCTGCCTTCCATTTCCGTAATCGGTTCACTCCAGGGCCGGGGATCGGGAATTAGCGAAGCGGCTCAGGATGGTACGTTTCGGATTGACCCGACGCTCGGGGCTGGTTTGCCTTTGCGGGCGTTCAACTACATCGTGGGCTTTACAGCCATCTGGCGACCTACGGAATTATTTCGGGTTAAACCCAATCTCTCCGCTCAACGCGAGCGGGTTCGGGTCTCGCAGGAAAGCTACAATCAGCAAAAACTGGCCTTAGACGCAGGTTCCGAAAATGCGAATCTCCAGATCGAACTGGCTCAAGCTACGGTACGACAGGCTCCACTCCAACTGGAGGCGGCCCAGCAGGCCTACGCTCAGTCACGGGCCCGGTACGAATCGGGGCTGGATAACATTCAAACGCTAACCCAAACCGCCGCCCTGCTGAACCGGGCGGAAGTAGATCAGGCTCTGGCCGTGAATGGTCTTTGGCGGGCTTTGCTACTAAAAGCCGCGGCGGATGGCAACCTGGAAGAATTTTTGAATCAGATTCTCAACTAATTATGATAAAAGCGGCTTTAGCTAAACCCATTACGATTATCGTAGCTCTGCTGGGAATCGTCGTCTTCTCGATTCTGGCCTTGAGCCGGATTCCGGTCGATATTTTTCCCCGGCTGAACTTACCGACTATCTATATCGCCCAGCCCTACGGCGGGATGACGCCCGCTCAGATGGAAGGTTTCGTTTCCACGCGTTACCAGAACCAGATGCTGTACGTATCGGGGATCAAGAGCGTGGAAGTGAAAAATATTCAGGGTCTGTGTCTGGTCAAATGTAGTTTTTACGAAGACGTGGACATGGCCCAGGCCGCTGGGGAAGTGGCCAGTCAGGTCAGTCGGGTGATGAGTTACTTACCCCCTGGAACCGTACCTCCGATTGTTGTTCGTTTCGATGCATCCAGCTTACCGGTGGGGCAATTAGTCTTTAGCAGTAAGCGGGCTTCGCTCGGCGAAATGCAGGATCTGGCTTCGACGCGGATTCGGCCCCTGTTCTCGCAGATTCCCGGTGCTTCGGCTCCTTCCCCTTTCGGGGGCAACGAGCGTACGGTCGTCGTACGGGTGGACCCCGAACGGATGCGGAGTTACGAATTAACGCCCGATGAAATTGTATCGACCGTGGTTCGGAACAACCAGATTTCACCCGGCGGTAGCATCCGGATCGGTGATTTTTCCATTCTGACGCCGAATAATACGGTTCTCGATAAAGTCGATGAATTCCTGAATATTCCCCTGCGAAAAGGGGTGGGTCCGACGGTATTCGTGCGGGACATTGCCACCGTGGAAGATGGTACCGATGTGCCCGTGGGTTACGCTCTGGTAAATGGCAAACGGTCGGTGTACATCCCCGTAACCAAATCCGCTGATGCCTCGACCATGAGTGTGGTAAATGCGTTGAAGGGGAAACTGGCCGATATGAAATCCCTGTTACCCGATGATGTAGAGCTATCGTATGAATTTGATCAGTCGGTATACGTGACCCAGGCCGTGCATAGTCTGGCCGTGGAAGGGGGCCTCGGAGCGTTGCTGACGGGACTGATGGTACTGCTTTTCCTGGGTGACTGGCGTAGCTCGCTCATTGTGGTATTGACCATCCCTGTTTCCATCCTGGCTTCGATTCTGATGCTTCAGCTCATGGGTCAGACGATCAATATTATGACCTTGTCGGGACTGGCCTTGGCCATTGGGATTCTGGTCGATCAGGCGACGGTGGTGATTGAAAACATTCACCAGCATCTGGAAATGGGCAAACCCAAGGCCCGGGCCATTTTCGACGGCTGTAAGGAAGTATCCTTTCCGCTGCTATTGATTACACTCTGTATTCTGGCCGTGTTTGCTCCGGCGTTCCTGATGAATGGCGTACCCCGGGGGATGTTCCTGCCGCTGTCCCTCTCCGTCGGCTTTACCATCATTGCGTCATACCTGCTTTCACAAACGTTCGTACCGGTGGTTTCCAACTGGTGGATGAAGGCTCACGCCCACCCCACGCCACATGATCTTAGTCTGCTGCCCGATCTGTCTGAGCAACAGGAAGCTCATCAGGAAAAACTTGAAACACGAAATCCCCAAAAGGTAACGGGTTTTGAACGCTTTAAACTGGGCTACTTACGCTTGCTCGATCGCTTGCTGCAACGCAAGGGAATCGTGATTGGAGCGTACCTGATTCTCTGTGCCGTACTCATTGGTGTAGGCTTCACGCAGATTGGTCAGGATATGATGCCCCGGCAGAATCACGCCCGGCAGTTCCAAGTACGCATCGTTGCTCAGGAGGGATTACGGATTGAACGTACGGAAGAAATTACGAAAGAAGTTATCCGTCAGGTTGGAGCCATCGTTGGTCCAAAAAATGTGGCCATTTCCTCGGCTTTCGTGGGGATGACGCCTTCTAGTTACGGTACCAGTTCGCTATACGTATTCAATGCCGGTCCGCACGAAGCAGTATTACAGGTGAAGCTTTCGGATCAGTACGAAGTAGCCTCGCTCGACAACCTGAAGGACGAAATCCGGAAACGAGTACACCAGAAGCTTCCCGGCGTAAAATTATCCTACGAACCCATTGACCTGACGGATAAAATCATGAGTCAGGGTGCCCAGGCTCCCATCGAGATTCAGGTGGGTGGCAAAAGTCTGGAAGAAGGGCAGCATTACGCCAATCGCCTTCTGACGCAAATGAAGAAGATTCCGTATCTGCGGGATTTACGGATCAATCAGCCGCTGAGTTATCCAACCATTCAGATCAAAATTGACCGCGAACGAGCCGCTCAGCTCAATGTGAGTATTGATGAAATTGCAAAATCGCTGGTAGCGGCTACCTCTTCCAGCCGGTTTACGGCCAAGAACCTCTGGCTGGATGAGTCCAAGGGTTTTGCCTATCAGGTACAGGTCGAGATGGAGCAGCAACAGATGAATACCGTGGCCGATATTCAAAGTATTCCGCTGGTGAAAGGCCAGTTACGGCCCACGCTGGGCGATGTGGCCACCATTACCCCGAGTACCGTCCCCGGTGAGTACGACCGGATTGGCCCCCGCCGAATCATTACGGTATCGGCGAATATTGCTCACAAAGATCTGGGTACGGCTTCACGGGCGGTACAGCAGGCCATCAAAAATGCGGGTGATCCGCCCAAAGGCTCCAGTGTGGAATTACGGGGAATGGCTCAGTTGCTGGATGAAACGTTGACGAGTCTTCAGTTCGGTCTGGGACTGGCCGTGGTAGTAATCTTCCTGCTGCTGGCAGCCAATTACCAGTCTTTTAAGCTAGCGGGTGTGGTACTAGTGAGTATTCCGGCGGTACTGGCGGGTTCGCTGACGCTGTTACTCGTGACGGGTCAAACGCTGAACCTGCAATCGTACATGGGCATTATCATGTCGGTGGGGGTGTCAGTGGCCAATGCCCTGTTGTTGGTTACGAACGCGGAATCCTTACGACTTCGGTACCGCAACGCCCTGACTTCCGCCCGAATGGCGGGGGCCGCTCGTCTGCGACCCATTTTGATGACGGCTCTAGCGATGATTGCCGGGATGATTCCGATGGCGAGTGGCTTGGGCGAATCGGGTGAACAAACGGCTCCGCTCGGACGGGCGGTAATCGGAGGTCTGCTGTTCTCGACGGTGGCGGCACTACTCATTTTGCCCCTGGTTTTTGCGGCCATTCAACGAAAAACATCTTTTATTTCTCCCTCCCTCGATCCCGACGATCCGACCAGTGCGGTATACGATGGAACTCCTCTACTTGAAAATGAAATCGCCTAGGCTTATTCTCCCTACTAGCATGCATACCAACGCTTTGATACGAATCCTGACGGTAGCAAGCCTCGTTGTGTTCCTGAGTAGCTGTCATTCGGCCTCGAACGAAACCGTGGCAACGGACCCGGCCCAGGATCCGGATATTCGCTACGAAGCCGTAAAAATTGCGGCCTCCCGCCCCACCCGCGAGCTGAATTTGCCGGGAGAACTGGAAAGTTATTATGAAACCGACCTCTACCCCCGGGTGAGCAGTTACGTGCGTTCGCTCCACGCGGATATTGGCGATAAAGTAAAAAAAGGTCAGGTACTAGCGGAACTGGAAGCTCCAGAGTTAACGGCCAATTTGACCGAAGCCTATTCCAAAGTAAAAGCCGCCGAGGCCGTACACGAAGCCAGCAAAGCTACCTACCAGCGGGTACTGCGGGCCAACCGAACGACGGGAGCCATCTCCCCCGTCGATCTGGATGCGGCCCGTACCAAAGCGATCTCGGATAGTCTGGCCGTAGTAGCTGCCAATGCTCACTATACGTCTGTGCAGCAATTGGTTAGTTACCTTAAAATTACAGCTCCGTTCACGGGCGTGATTACCGATCGTCGCCTGTCTCCCGGAGCGTTCGTAGGTCCCGGTGGCCAGAACAGTGTCCCCATGTTGAAAATCCGGCAGCTGGACCGGCTCAGGTTACGGGTAGCGGTTCCGGAAGCGTACCTCAATAATAATTACAAAGGCAACACGGTTCAGTTCAGCGTGCGGAGTTTTCCCAATCAGACGTTTACGGGAAAAATCAATCGGGTATCGAATACCGTACGCCCGGAAACCCGTTCCGAGCTGATCGAAATTGACATCCAGAATACTAACGAAAAACTGAAACCGGGTATGTTCGCCTCAGCCCGGTTGCCCGTTCACTCCACGGAAGGCAGCATGTACGTACCCAAAACGGCCATTGTCAGTACCATGGATCGCACCTTTGTGATTAAAGTGGAAAATGGAAAAGCCGTTCACGTAACGGTGCAGAAAGGCGATGAAGCCGTCGGGCAAACCCAGGTTTTTGGTGATCTCAAACCCGGCGATACGGTTCTGAAACGAGCCAGCGAAGAAATTGCGAATGGCACCAGTCTCAAGGTACAACTGGCGAGTAACTAGCCAGCATCGATCGTCCCACGCCTGAATGATTCGTAAGGGGGCGTAGCCTAAGCTACGTCTCTTTTCTTTTTTACACAGGTTTTAAAAACTTAACGTATGATTATAATTAGATTTCGGCGGCCAACTTCTAAACATATCTATGTGATTTCCGCTTTCGCCTTGAAAAGACTTCCTACTTTTGGGGTTTATTAAAGATTTTAGTTTTGGGAGTGCGATCAGTATTACAACAACTTCACTGGCTTAACCTCGATGTAGCGGCGGGTGCAGCCCTTTGTGCCGCCGCTGCCAGTCGGCTGCCGGACGGCAAGGGTGAGATTAACTATACAGCCATTGCAGTACTGACGCTTACGGTATGGCTGATTTATACGGTAGATCGGCTACTTGATGTTCGCAAGAAACCCATTCCGGCGACGCCCCGTCACCAGTTTCACGCTCAGCACGCCGATCTGTTCTGGAAAGTATCAGCGGGGGTGGCCGTACTGGCTGGAATCTTGACTTTGTTTCTTCCCTTCCCGCTGATCCGTTTCGGCCTTATTTTAAGTGTGCTGGTCGGGTTGTACCTGCTGATGGTTAACAAACTGGCTCCGAAAAGTAAAATGTATCTGCTGAAGGAACCCATTACGGCCTGCGTTTACGCAGCTGGGGTTTGGGGGGTGGCGTTTACGCAACAGCGACTTATTCCCTGGCAGGATCAGGCCCTAGCGGTGATGTTCGTCCTGATTGCTTTTCAGAATCTGATTCTGTTTTCGTGGATGGAGACGCAGTCGGGAAAACTCTACGCCTCCAATTTAGCCAGTCTACTCCGCGACGGAATTCCGGATTTATTGATGTATCTGATTATTGGAGGTATTGCCGTTCTTTTTCTGTTCATCAGTTTTACGGAAGTACTTCCCTTCCAACGTCGGTTTGCCTTTACCGAACTATTAATGAGTCTGGTATTGGTTGAAATTCGCCGGGATTATCCGTTTTATCTCACGAATGAACGGTATCGCTGGATCGGCGACGGGATTTTCCTACTTCCGTTCTGGTTGTTGTAAGAGGTCTGGTTTGAGAAGTTTGAAGTTGGCCCCGCATTGCATACGGGGCTATTGGCATTGAACCCCTTCGGGGTTAGGGATTCCCGACTGAGTAGGCTCACTGATGCAAGTTCCCCAACTAGTACCCACTTTTCAGCAGTGTTAAACTGTCTTAAGAATACCCTGATAGCCTTTTGCTCACATCGCATTCAATTCTATCAAGGAGCAACCCAGAAGGGGTTCAATAAAAATAGCCAGGGGTAAATCCCCTGGCCTGAGAGTAACTCTAAGCGAAACCAGACGTCTATCGCGTTCATTAATCGCCGCAAACTCTTTTAAACAGCCGCAACGGTATCGAATTAGATAAAACGGCCCCATTAGGAATAGCTCATACCTTCAGACGTTTCAAACCATCTTCAAACTTACCCTAATGCCGGATTTCCTTCGAAGGTTTCCGCTCCTCCGGAATCGCTCCGGTAATGGTCAATTTCACTGTGTCGATTCGGGCATCTTTCATTTCCATGATTTGGAACTGGAACGGATACAAAATCACTACCTCATTCGTCTGGGGTAAGTCTTCGTTTACCGTAATAATCAGGCCACCCAGTGTATCGTAATCGCCCTCGGGAAAATTCCAGCCGTACTTATCATTGAGGTAATCGATTTCGTGACGGGCCGAAAGCAAGTACGTGCGATCATCGATTTTCTTTTCTACCCAGTCTTCCGAGTCGTCGTATTCGTCCTGAATATCGCCAAAAATCTGCTCGATAATATCTTCCAGACTCACTAGTCCGGAAGTACCGCCAAACTCGTCTACGACCAGAGCCACACTTTTGCGTTCCTGCGTAAACTTGATCATCAAATCCTGAGCCGACATGGCTTCCGGTACAATCAAAATCGGATTCAGTATACTTTCAATATCCTTGGGTTTCTTGAATAACGCCAGCCCGTGACAGTATCCAACAACGTCTTCAATCGTTTCGCGGTACACCAGAATCTTCGAATGGCCGCTCTCTTGTAGCATCTTTTTCAGGCCTTTCATACCTTCTTCAATATCCACGGCTACGATTTCCGTGCGGGGAATCATACAATCCCGAACTTTCACCTGCCGGAACTCCAGAGCATTATTGAAGATTTTAGTATCCACATCGGCTACTTCTTCTTTTTTCCCTTCGGGAACGTTGATATTTTCCAGGTAATTGGACAAGTCCGTTACCCCGAAAATAGGCTTCACTTCCGAATAATTCAGCCGTAACACATTGACAATAAACCACCGGGAAGCCGATACGATCGCAAATACCAGCGGATACATCGCGTAATACACCAGCCAGATGGGGATAGCCAGTACTTCAAGAAACACGTCCGGATTCAGCAGAAACAAGGATTTCGGCGTAAACTCGGCCACGGCCAGAATTAGAATCGTTGCCAGCAAGGCAGGCAGCAGAATACGGATTAGATCGTTATTAAGAAAACTCAGAGAATCCGGTAATTGCGAGAGCCAGAGTTCGAATTCATGGTGCAGAAAACCTTCCATGTAAATCCCGTATACGACCAGTGCCAGCGTGTTGCCGATCAGCATCGTACCGATAAACTTGGACGGTTGTTTGAGAAAGGCTGACATAATCTGCCCCGTTACTACGCCCTGCTTGGCCTGAAGTTCGAAGTACAGTTTATTGGCGGATACGTAAGCCATTTCAATGCCCGAGAAAAAGGCAGAGGCCAACATGGAAATAAGGATAATGAGAAATTCCTGGGAAGTCATCCGGTAACACAGGCAGCTGCCTGCGGAAGTTTGGTGCAAAATACGCGTTTTCCGTGAAGTTGCGTACGCGAAAGCTTCGAAGCTTTTTTTCGAGCTTTCTACAGAAAAACCCCACTTCCAAGGAAGTGGGGTTTTATCTTATTTTTTCTTTTTCGTTTTTACATCGGGTACTACGGGTGGCGAAGCATTTCGTTCTTTTGCCATTCGCCGGTTTTTATAATATTGAAACCCCAGCAGGGAAACAATGGAAAACATTAGCCAGAAATACGACTCTTTCCAACTGACTACTCCGGCGATGAGTTCACTCACCCAGATCATCAAAAATCCCAGACTGGCCGAGAGTAACAGGATTTCTTTCAGCGTAAAACCTTTCATTGTACTACTTACTTTCTTTAAAACGACGAGTAGTAGAAAGGAACATACCCACGACGAGCAGACCCGTACCGATCCAGAGCAGATTGATATGCGGTTTTTCAATCGCTTTCATGACGATGTAATCTCGCTGCGTGGTATTGATGTTAAACGAGAATAGGCCCGTTTTGGGATCAATCTGAGCGAGCTGAATGCGTAGGCCCAGTTCATCGCTGGTGGCAGCTTTTAACCCTACTGTACGGTCTTTAATGAAGTACGTTGGCTTGATGGGTACACTCCGGCCACTCTTGTCGAATACATCAATCTGAGCCTGTACGGCAGCATCCTGCGGACCTAACTCAATGCCATCAACCTGACGGATGGGTTCGATACCCCGGAAAATCGCTACGTAATCGTTCAAAATCAAAGTATCGCCTACCGATACCGACTGCGTTTCAGTGGGGCTCCACTGTTTTTCCTGGTTCGGCATTGGAGCATCCGTAATGTGCGTGTATACATCGCGGGTTAACTCGTGACGAATCGATGGTGAAACGGCGTTACCCATCCGAGGATTCACCTGTACGCGGGGGTACAGACTGAAAATCTTTCCATCCTGCTGCCGATACTCAACTTCGTAATACGTGTTTTCGGGGAATACCGCCAGCGTATCGCCTTTCTTGTGGTACGTTTTTCCATCCTTCACAATATCTTGTTTTGCTACGGCGTGGAAATCGTTTTCAATCAGCTCCACGGAAGATTTGGGCAGATAACCGGGTACGTCGCGGGCCTCAATAAACTGTCCTTTGTACGTCACTAAGTACTTATCCAGTTGTTGGGGCTGGTTCATCCAAAGCAACTGATTTTCTACGTTTTCTTTCGTATCAACTTCCTTGCTATTGAAGATAATCAAACCTGATTTATTCTGGGATACGATTTTCGAATAACCCGAAGAGAACAAAATACCAACCAGCATCAGAGCTACGCCAATGTGCGATACGGCTCCGCCCGAAAGCTGCCATTTGCCCTTCAGAACCGTTAGAATAGTCGAGAAGTTGATCACCAGCGAGAATACCGCTGCCAGCAGTAAAACGATGTATACCCAGTTCCAGGCTCCCATCTGCATCGCAACGAGCAGGATAGCCGTCAACATCAGTGTAATCATCAAGGGTGTTGAGAATACCTCCCAGGGACCCAGATTGAAACTCATCCCCCGGGTCACGAGTACCTCATTTTCAACCGCGGTGGCCTTCTGTTCCGTTTTCACCTTGCCCCACCAGAAGTACTGACCGATGGCGTTTAGAATAACGATAACCACGAAGAACCAAAGCTGGAAATCCGTATAGTGCTTCACCTGATCAGCGGGCAGAGCCAGGTTTGACTTGATTCCAAAGTTAGCGACCAGGGCATTGTATACGGGAATGGACGTCGTCGCAATAACCTGGAATGCGGCCAGACAGATCACCGTCGCCCCACAGAAAATCCAGAATTCACGGCTATACGTAGAGATTTCCTTGTCGGAACTCGGTATATCTTTCCAACGCCAGGCCAGTAAGGCAATGGCACCTACCGTGAATGTTAGCAAGTAAATCAATAACTGACCCGAGAGTCCTAAATCCGTAAACGAGTGGACGGACGCATTTCCCAGAATACCACTCCGCGTCATAAACGTCGCGTACAGAATCAGGATAAACTGAGCGATAATCAGAATGCTGGAAATCTTAAGCGTACTCTTGTTGGTCTGATAAATGATCAAGGTGTGCAGAGCTGCTACCAGTACCAACCAGGGTACGTAGATACCATTTTCTACAGGATCCCAGTTCCAGTAACCACCGAAGTTCAGCGTTTCATAGGCCCAGATGGCTCCCATCATGATACCCACGCCCAAAATCAGCGAACCTAAAGCCGTCCAGGGCAAAGCCGGTTTGATCCAGCTTTTATACTCTTTCCGCCATAAGCCAGCAATGCAAAAAGCAAAAGGAACCAGCGTCAGGGCATACCCCAGGAACAAGGTCGGCGGGTGAATCACCATCCAGGGATTCTGGAGCAGGGGATTCAAGCCGTTGCCATCTTCCGGAATAAAGTTGGGTTTCAAGGCCCAAACCGGCCACTCGGGGTGAGCTTCGCGTAAGAGCAGGAAGGGCGATGAACCAATTTTCATCTCCAATCCGGGAATGACTACGCCCAGAATCATGGAGCAAAGGAAAGCCTGTACCAGACCAAATACGGCCATGGTTGGGGCTTCAAAGCGTACCTTGCCTTCGTTTTTACTTTTGCCGAAATACGCAATCAGCGTAAGGCCAATCATCGCCAGCCAGAAAATCCAGAGTAGAAAACTCCCTTCCTGATCCTGCCAGAAACTGGATATCACGTAATAAGCCGGCAACGAACGCGAGGAGTTATCCCAGGCGTAGTGGTACTCGTAGTAGTGGTTATAGATGATCCAGTACAGACTGACGACCACCGTCACTACGGCTACTGCATGGGCATAGAAGGAGTAGCGGGCAAACCGCTGCCAGGAACTGGCCTCCAGGGTATTCTGGGAAGCTTTTACGTAGGCAAACGTTGCCACCAACGCCGTAATAAACGAAGTCAGAATGGCTAAGTGGCCCGTATTTCCAATCCAGTAATGCATAAATGTTAGGATAGAATGCGTGAATGGGCGAAGGCAGAAATGATGAATTCCTGCCTTCGCCCATCAATTTATTTCATCGCCGTTGGGGCTTTGGCATCGTTGTATTTGGAGGGGCATTTCAGCAATACCTGATCGCAGGCAAATACACCGTTTTGCATCCGGCCCACCACCACTACTTTCTCGGACTTTTCAATATCCTGGGGTTTGGGTTCGTGGTAAATAACGGTACGCTCTACGCCCAGATCATCCACCAGCGAGAACGTCAGCAGGTTAGCATTTACGGCTGGATTGTACTCCATATCCAGAATTTTACCGGAAGGATCTTTTTTCAGATTGCCTACCACGTGTACTTTACTTTCGTTGCCTTCCTTAGCCATAGACTCGGCTTTGGCGAAATCAACGTACGTACTGGCATCACCAGCGGTAGAGAGAAGAATGAAAATAGCCGCAGCAATCACGGCAATACCTAAGAGGTGTATTTTTTTCATTTGTTTGCTCGAAAGGATAACGTTGCGGTTTGCAAGCAATGAGAGGTACGACTAATGTTTAATCTCTTTCTCCAGACGGGAAAGCTTCCGATCCAGGTTCAGCAGGTACAGAATCAACCCGATGAGTACGACCGCAATCACGGCCACTACCACGAAGATTTTTCCGTTGGAACGCATGGTATCGGCCATTTCAACATCCTGCTGAGCAAAAAGGTTGCCCGACAAGAGGCTTAACAATAAAAATAATCCTGCTTTTTTCATGAATGAGGGGGGCATCCGATCACGCGTTCAAGGGTAAGGTAATGAATACGATTCCAGACAACCCATTAACTTTTTTAACGCTACAAAATGAGTCCAAATCACGGGTACTCACAATGACTTTGCTTACTTATTTTCTACAATTTCGTTCAAACGCCGGTAGCGAATCCGCAGGGACGAAATCCAGTACCCGAGCAGAATCATCCCGATCACTGCCGGGTAAAAAACCAGCTTCATTTTGTGGTCGGAATCGTAAATCTTGAAACCGGGGTTACTACCATTGCCGGGATGGAGTGAATTAGAAGCCAGTCGCGGCAAAATGATCGTCAGCGGAATAAAGGCAGCAAAGGCAAAAATGTTGTATACCGCCGAGATGCGGGCCCGTTGTTGTTCGTCACGGAAAGAGCCCCGCAGTACCCAATAAGCCAGGTAAATCAGCATGGCAATTTCGGTGGAAAGCAACTTTGGGTCCTGCGGTAGCGGACTACCCCAGGTATAATTCCCCCAGATGGCTCCCGTAATGAAACCTAGAATTCCGAAAATCAATCCCGTATTGGCTAGCTCCACCGACTGAATATCATCGTCAATCTCTCCCTTCCGCAAGTACTTGATGGCATACCAGACCGACAGGACCAGCAGCAGAATCATCGCAAACCACAGCGGTACGTGAAAATAAAGGTTACGGGCGGTTTCGTAAAGAATCGGCTGGTGCGGAATGGGCAGCAGCAGACCTCCCGTATACACGTAAAAAAGCAATAACATACAAAGGTACTTCCACCAGGCCATCTTGATCCGTCAATGATTAGAATACTAAAACATTACTCAGCTTTTCCAGATAAACGGAAACAGAATCAGGGACAGTACCCAGACAATGCCGTTTAGTGCCAATAAAGTGAGTATTTCATCGCTGCTGGAACCCCAGTCAAGCCCATCGAGGGCATTCTTGGAGAGCTTCAGCAACATCAGTAACATGGGAAGGATTATAGGAAAACTCAGCACGGACATCAGCGTCGGCGAATTCTCGGCCTTGCTGGCAATACCGGCCACCATCGTTAGCGTTCCGGCAAACCCCAGGGCGCCGAGTACAATCGCCACCAAATACATTCCGACATCCCCTACCGGGTTCCCCATCACAAACGCATAAATGCCGAAGCCCAGTACGGACAAACCCAGCATCAGCACCGTATTGTAAATCATCTTGGAAAGGATGATTCCGACCGGACTCGCCAGCGTGTAGTAGTAGAGCAGTCGTCCGGCCCGCTCCTGCGTAAAGCTCTTGGCAATGGCACTCACGGCGGTAAACAACTGAATGATCCAGAAGAGGGTATTCCAGGTAAGCGGCTCCAGTCGATTGGACTTCAAACGAAAGCTGAGGTAGCACACAAAAATAGTACTCACCAAATATAACAACATCCCATTAAGGGCGTTTCGTTGCCTCCATTCGAGACGTATTTCTTTCGCTATCAGAGCGTTAACTTCCCGCATACTGGTTTTACTCGTTCAGCCAAAAGGATTGGCAAATGCCTCCGGTTTCAGCCGCCTTTTACCTTCCTGTACTTTCCTACAAAGGTACGGTACAATTCGGCTGGTTGGTTGTATTTTTTATAAAACTGTCGGGATTGCTGGTCTTGTTTGGCGGGAAGCATTGCCTTTCGATCAGTAGGGTCTGACTTTACTCCAAAATGAAGCGAATGTGAAAAAATCTGGTTCGGGTTGGGAACTATTTTCTATTTTTGACCCTCGTTTAGAATGAATCCAAATAGTAGTACAGTTTTCGGAAGGAAGTAAAAACTATGTCGCAACGGAATTTATCCCAGCTACGAATCGGTGAAAAAGGAATTATTGCCGGGTTTAAAGATACGATTCTGGCTTTGAAACTGTTGGAGATGGGGTGCCTGCCCGGTACGGAAATCCGGCTGACGGCCATTGCTCCCCTGGGCGATCCGATTTGTCTGCAGGTCGGCGATTATATTCTTTCGCTGCGGCTCGATGAAGCTGCAGTGGTGGAATTGCAGTAACTCTTTCCCGAGCTTTGATTAGTAAGTAATGGCAGATACCCCCATCATTGCGTTAGTCGGCAATCCGAACTGCGGCAAAACTACCCTTTTCAATGCCTTAACGGGCCTCCGGCAAAAAACCGGAAACTTTCCCGGCGTAACCGTTGATCGGAAAGCAGGCCTGACGCGTCTGGATAAAAATACGGATGCTACGGTGGTCGATTTACCCGGTACATATAGTTTGTACCCGAAGTCGCTCGATGAACAGGTCGTATTGGATGTACTGGCCAACCCTTCCAGCAACGATTATCCTGATGTAGTCGTGGTCGTAGCCGATGCTTCTAACCTGAAGCGTAACCTGCTCCTGTTTAGTCAGGTGGCCGATCTGGGCTTTCATACCATTCTGGCCCTGAATATGGTGGACGTGGCGGAAGCTCACGGATTGACGCTCGACCCGGAATTATTATCATCCCGTCTGGGTGTTCCGGTGGTGCTCATTAACGCAAAATCGGCGGAGGGACTCGATAATTTGAAGTTTACCATCAAGGGCGAATTACTCGAACACGCCGAACGGCCCAAGCCTACCATGCAGTTCGAGAGTGTATCCAAGGATTTCCTGGAAGAAGTCAAGGAAAAATTCGGTGTCAATAACAGCTATCTAGCCATGCTGATGGCTGGCCAGGCCGAAAAATTACGCTTTCTGACTACTGAGAATCGTTCTCAGTTACAGGCCATTAACCAGCGACATAGCTTTCAGCACACGGATTTTCAGGCCAAAGAAACGGTCGATCGGTACGCTCTATTGGGTAAAATCGCCGATGCGGCCGTTCGTAAAAAAGATGGTGAACTGAAGGAAACGTTCACGACCCGGCTGGATAAAATTTTGCTGCACCCGGTCTGGGGATACGCTGTTTTCTTTGGTATTCTTTTCCTCATTTTCCAATCCATCTTTTCGCTGGCGGAATACCCGATGGACTGGATTGATACGGGCATGGCGTCCCTCAATGAATGGGTGAAATCGGTCTTACCCGACAGTATGCTTACCAGCCTGCTTACCGATGGATTACTTGCCGGGATTGGCGGAGTGGTCGTCTTCATTCCACAAATCGCCTTTCTGTTCGTATTTATTTCTTTACTCGAAGAATCCGGCTATATGGCCCGCGTGATGGTGCTGATGGACAAACTCATGCGAAGTGTCGGCTTGAACGGACGAAGCGTAGTACCGCTGATTTCGAGCGTGGCCTGTGCCGTACCCGCCATCATGGGTACGCGGACCATTCAAAGCTGGAAAGACCGCCTCATCACGATCATGGTAACGCCCTTGATGAGCTGCTCAGCCCGTCTGCCTATCTTCACCATTATGATTGGACTGGTAGTACCCGATCGGACGATCCTGGGGGTTTTCAATCTACAGGGTTTTGCTTTAATGGCTTTATACCTGCTCGGCTTTGTTTCGGCCTTGCTTTCGGCCTGGGTGATGAAAAAGATTCTGAAAGTGAAAGAACGGAGCTTCTTTATTATGGAAATGCCCGTCTTTCAGTTACCCCGTCTCGATCATGTAGCCTTATCCGTTTACAATGCCGTAAAAGCCTTCGTATTGGAGGCTGGTAAAGTAATCGTTGCGATTTCGATTGTGTTGTGGGTACTGGCCAGTTATGGTCCGGGCGATTCTTTTGAGAAAGCCGAAGAAAAAGTCAGGACCGAAAATCCAACGTTGCCGGAGCAGGAGCTAAACAACGCCGTCTCCGCGGCCCAACTCGAAGCTTCGTATGCAGGCCGTTTCGGTCACTGGATTGAGCCGGTGATTCGCCCCTTGGGTTACGACTGGAAAATTGGTATTGCCTTATTAACCTCCTTCGCCGCCCGCGAGGTATTTGTTGGAACAATGTCAACGATTTATAGTCTGGGCGGTGATGACGATACCAACACGGTAAAAGACAAAATGCGTACAGAGATCAATCCGGAAACGGGCGAGCCCCGCTTCACCCCAGCCGTTGCCTTTTCTCTACTGATCTTTTATGTGTTCGCCATGATGTGCATCAGTACACTGGCTACTACGTACCGCGAAACGAAGTCCTGGTTTTACCCCGCAGTTCAGTTTGCGTATATGACGGGCATCGCTTACGTGGCCGCCTGGCTTACCTATCAGGCTTTGAAATAGCCATAAAAAAGGAAAAGTGGTCAGTTATCACTGGCCACTTCTCAAAAAAACCTAACGCTTGGAAAAGTATCTAGAGCACTTCAACGGTGACTCATCTTTCCCTTTACGACTGGAAGCTTGTCTCTCCGGTATTCCTTTCTTCTATTGCTTTACTCTCAGGAGTCGAACTAACAAGTACTCAAACCTAATCTCTTGTGTATTTCGTGATCAATATGAAGGGGTTCCAGTATTCATTCCATAGTAACGGTCGTAACCTCTATTCATGGAATGACGAGATGACCTTATCTAAACTTTTTGAAATTCCTCAGGGATTTTCTCAGTTAAACAAGTGCTTCGTTTTTCGTTTTATCACATTTGGTTTACGCGTATAACGGTAAAAGCTTTATGCCAAAGATAGTTTTAGCTTTTCATTTTAAATAAAATTCTGATAATCAGTTTATTATTCAATATAAAAGCAGATAATAGTAGGGTTCTTTTACCTCAACCTGTGCTTTATTTTCTCAAAATAGGTATTTTATTTCTCAGAATAATTATAAATTTATCTTGAAGTCGAAAGTAGATTTCTTAAAGGCTTTATACTGTTTCAATACATTCAACCCCTATCCCCTCTACTTTCTCCAGCTTTCCCAAGATAAACTCCGATAAAGCCTTCCGAACCATAAACTTCAAACTACACTGATTATCGAATTGCTGATTCAAAATGCGTACGTTGTCATCTTTCATCACCTTCATGACATCGTTCATTTGCAAATAATCGAAATCAATCCGATATACTTCATTAACCGTTTTTTCTACAGTAGTTGCCGCATGAATGGCTTCCTGCGTGGCCTGTTTGTACGCGTTAATTAAGCCCGGCACACCCAATAGCGTACCGCCGAAATAACGAACCACCACTACTAAAATATTGGTCAGATTATTCGATAAAAGTGTATTCAGAATGGGCTTCCCCGCCGATCCGGAAGGTTCACCATCATCATTCACGCGAAAGACCGTCCGGTCTGGACTCAGCCGATAGGCCCAGCAATAGTGCCGGGCTTTGGGGTGTAGCTCTCGCAATTCGGCTATGTATTGTTTGACTTCCTCTTCGTTTGCCAAAGGATAGGCGTAACCGATGAATTTACTGCCTTTGTCCTTGAACAGGCCTTCCGCCGGTGCCTCAATGGTTTGATAGGTATCGTCTGCTTCGGTCATCAACAATTTATAATGCAAATATTTTTTTCATCAGTACCCATTTTTCACCGGGTTGGGCGGAGGGAATGGCCTGTTGGTATTTCCACATCAGTTGCTCCCAGTCCTGTACTCTCGGATTGGCGGCGTCGGCGGCAGCTTTCGCTTCAAACGAAAATTGATCCGTCACTTCCATAATCATGAACAGGCGATTACCCGTCCGGTAGATTTCCATCGCCGTTACTTCCTGCCCGAGAATACTTTCCTTAATTTCCGGCCAGATGGCTTCGTGGTAGTGTTCGTATTCAGCAATCAAAGTGGGATCATCTACCAGGTCAAGAGCCAGGGTATAGCGTTTCATTCAACAATACAGTTAATTAGTATAGAGAGTGTGATTTTAGTAACTCAGCCGCTAAACGACGCGTTTCCGTATCCGTCTGTACGTAATCTTCGTAGCTGGGATTCGCCTGATACGACACCCTTTCCAGACATTCGCCAATCAGGTCCGACATTTCCAGAAAACCAATCCGATCGTTCAGAAACTCGGCTACTGCTACTTCATTGGCCGCATTGAGAATGCAGCAGGCGTTCCCCCCGCGTTCGAGGGCGGCGTAAGCCAGGGCCAGATTGCGGAAGGTCTTGGCATCCGGCTGTTCGAAACTGAGGGTCGGGTAATCCATGAAGTTGAAGCGGGGAAAATCCGAAGGCATTCGGTTGGGGTACCCCAGAGCAAACTGAATGGGCAAACGCATATCGGGTAAACCCATCTGAGCCTTCATGGAACCGTCTTCGAACTGGACGAGGGAATGGATGATGCTTTGCGGATGTACCACTACCTCGATCTGCGGAGCTTCGAGGCCAAACAGCCACTTCGCTTCAATGACTTCCAGGCCTTTGTTCATCAGACTGGCGGAGTCGATCGTAATCTTGGCTCCCATCACCCAGTTGGGGTGTTTCAGGGCCTGAGCTTTGGTGACGGTTTTCAGAAACTCCCGGTCTTTTCCGCGAAAAGGTCCGCCGGAAGCGGTCAGAATGATCTTCTCGATGGGATTATGAAACTCTCCGACCAGACACTGAAAAATGGCCGAATGCTCGGAATCGACGGG
The DNA here is from genome assembly GCF_002943425.1 of Siphonobacter curvatus. Lineage (NCBI taxonomy): Bacteria > Pseudomonadati > Bacteroidota > Cytophagia > Cytophagales > Cytophagaceae > Siphonobacter > Siphonobacter curvatus. The sequence continues at coordinate 1,244,919 of NZ_PTRA01000001.1, read as the reverse complement.
GTAAATATTGATGCCTTTTTTCCGGGCGGCTTCTGTAACCAGCTCCCCTGCCACGACCAGCGTTTCTTTATTCGCCAAAGCGATGGACTTCCCGGCTTCGATGGCTTTCAGCGTGGGTAACAAGCCGGCGTACCCTACCATGGAGGTCAGGACCAGATCAATACTTTCCATCTGAACGACGCTGGCCAGGGCCTGAATTCCGCAGTAGACTTTTATATCCAGTGATTCCAGAGCGGACTGAACTGTTGGAAAAAGATCTTCATTCCCAATTACCACTACATTCGGCTTGAACTCAGCCGCCTGTTCAATGAGTAAAGCTGCGTTATTTTGAGCAGATAAGACTTCTACCTGAAAAGCTTCCGGGTGACTCCGCACGACGTCTAGGGCCTGCGTACCAATAGAGCCGGTTGAGCCCAGAATGGCAATATTCCGTTTTTGCATACGAATGGGTACTCTTTTAAATGGGGGCTTTCGCTACGTTTTATACCAGTGGTTTGAGCTGATCCGCAACCGTACGGTCATTGGCTAGGCGAGGTACTTTATTCTGTCCGCCCAACTTGCCCTGGCTTTTCATAAACTCAATAAAGGCTCCCCGCCGTAAGGACGTCAATTGAAGACGCTGTAGAATATTTCCGCTGATCAAATCGTCGTAGTACACGTTGAGCTTGGTCAGGTTTGTATCCAGATCCTGGCGGAACTGCTCCAGATCATGCGGCGGATTGGCAAACTCAATCAGCCACTCGTGGTACGGCAAACCGCCCTCCGGGGGGGCTACCTGCGGAGCTACTGTAAATTCCACCACCTGCGTTTCGGGCTGACGACTTACGGCGTAGGCCATCGCTTTTTCTACTTCCTCCCCAATCACGTGCTCGCCAAATGCCGAAATGAAGTGTTTGATCCGTCCCGTTACAATAATCCGATACGGATCCTTGGAAACGAACTTCACCGTATCTCCAATGTTGTAGGCCCACAGGCCAGCGTTGGTATTCATGATCACGGCGTAGTTCTTGCCTACTTCCACTTCGCCAATGCTCAGGCGCCGGGGCTTCTCCGTGAAAAATTCCTCCACCGGTATAAACTCGTAGAAAATACCCTGATTGAGTAACATCAGCAGACCCGGATGCACCTGACTATCCTGATAGGCAATGAAGCCTTCCGAAGCCGGATACGTCTCAATGGAATCGATTTTCTTGCCGATGGAATCGTATAGCTTGGCTCGGTACGGCTCGAAATTTACGCCGCCGTATACAAACACCTGAAAATCCGGAAACACATCCTTAATTTTCTTACCCGTACGGGCCTGAATCCGATCAAAGTACATCTGCACCCAGGGCGGAATACCCGAGATGAGTGACATGGGCTGGTGAATAGTCTCGTCAATGATCCGGTCGAGCTTGGTCTCCCAGTCGTCAATGCAATTGGTTTCCCAGCTGGGCAGCTGATTGGTTCGCAGGTAGCCCGGAACGTGGTGATTGGAAATGCCGGAAAGGCGACCCACGTGAATCCCGTGTTTAGTCGTCATTTCCGGACTTCCCGAAAGAAAAATGAGTTTCTTATCCAGAAACTCCGAGCGTCCCGTTTCGTGAATATAGCTCAACAGGGCATCGCGGGCTCCGTTGATGTGAAATCCGATGGATTCTTTGGATAAGGGAATGTATTTAATTCCTGACGTAGTACCCGAAGTTTTAGCGAAGTATAGGGGCTTGCCGGGCCAGAGAATATCCGGCTCGCCGTGGGTTACTTTCTCTACGTAAGGTTTCAGAGCTTCGTAGTCCCGAATGGGTACAGCCTGCTGAAAATCAGCGTGGGAGTGAATGTCTTTAAAAAAGTGATTCCGCCCAAACTCGGTGTTCCGGGCGGAATCCAGTAATTTATTTAACCAAAACTGCTGCGTTTCAGCGGGTTTACGTTCCCACTGACGACGCTTTGATATAACCCAGGCCGCGACGGGCTTTGCTAAAACTGACCGAATGGGTACCATGTACTAGACAATTGCTCTGTCTGCAAAAGTACGTAAACTTTGGGTTGTTCGACCAGTTAGACGTGATTCCCTACCAAACGAGATTCTACCTGATCCATCGTCTGGGCATCGGCACATCCTTCATGCCGCCAGATTTCCCGACCCTTACGCAAGCCCAACACGGTTGGATTCGAGCGAATTTTATACCGTTTAAATAATTCATCTTCTGTGCCACAAGCTACTCGTAGCAAACGAGCGTCTTTAGGGTGCTGACTTACGAAGCTTTCCAGCACTCGTTCAGCCTGGCTTACCGAGGGGCTGTATTGTTGAAAAATCAACATCAGCACGCACTCTTCGCTCTGGAGAAATTCTTCCAAAGTCATAACATTCCGGATTAAAATGATTGAACTATGAAACTTGAAATGGCCAATAACTCAGTCGACATTCCTGATCAGCTCATTGGCTTTTCCAGCTTTAATTCTGGATCCAACTCACTGACGACAAAGTCTAACTCTTCTGCATATTCGTGAGACCGAATACGCAACGTTGGCAAGACCTGATCAACAGAATCTTACCGAGGCACTCAAAGGATCGAACGGCGGCTCGTTCATCCCGTTTTCAGTTCAATGGAGGGGGGTAATTTGTTTCAAGTCACCGCATCGCCCGGTTAGAAAAGCTTAGCCGACTTAAAAACGTAAGCATAAAATTCTACTAAAATCTCTTCTCAAAGTAACAAAAAAAAATCAAAATTGTCAATGTTTAATATTACTTTATAATGCAATAGTTATATTTTAAAAAAATTTATTTTACCGACCTCCCTTTTTATTCCCTATTTTTTAGTCATAAGACTGCTTTTCCCAGAAATTTAGACGGGACTTCCAGTAAAAGTTTAACGATAAATGGGGAATCATGGGGCAGAAACCTTGTCAATTGCTGATCCATTCCTAATTTTGAAGGTCTTTACGAAGACATTCAAGCTGGACATACGACAGAAACTTTGAACATGAGAGAATTACAATTTCGGGAGGCTCTCCGCGAAGCCATGAGCGAGGAAATGCGACGTGATCCCCGCGTTTTTTTGATGGGCGAAGAAGTTGCTGAATACAATGGTGCGTACAAGGTATCTCAAGGGATGCTTGACGAATTCGGACCGGAACGCGTAATCGATACACCCATTGCCGAGTTAGGCTTCGCCGGTATCGGCGTAGGAGCGGCGGCCAATGGTTTGCGTCCGATCATTGAGTTCATGACGTTTAACTTTTCGCTGGTAGCTATTGATCAGGTGATCAACTCGGCTGCTAAGATCTATGAAATGTCTGGCGGTCAGTACAATGCTCCGATCGTATTCCGCGGCCCTACCGGAAACGCCGGTCAGCTGGCAGCCCAGCACTCGTCGAACTTCGAGAGCTGGTACGCCAATACGCCGGGTTTGAAAGTGGTGATTCCTTCCAATCCTGCGGATGCCAAAGGTTTGTTGAAATCAGCTATCCGCGACAATGATCCGGTCATTTTCATGGAATCGGAGCAGATGTACGGCGACAAAGGCCAAGTACCCGATGGCGAATATCTGATCCCCATTGGCGTAGCCGACGTGAAACGGGAAGGAACCGACGTAACCATCGTTAGCTTTGGTAAAGTGATCCCCCGGATCGTGATGCCAGCCATCGAAGAATTACAGAAAGAAGGTATTTCCGTGGAACTGATTGACCTTCGTTCGGTTCGTCCGATTGACTATGGCACTTTAGTGAAATCGATCAAGAAAACCAACCGTTGCGTTGTTGTCGAAGAAGCGGCTCCGCTGGCTTCTATTTCGGCCGAAGTGGCTTACCACCTGCAACGCTACGCGTTCGATTACCTCGACGCTCCCGTTGCCCGCGTCACGAGCCGTGACGTTCCCCTGCCCTACGCTCCTACGCTGATTGAAGAAGTTCTTCCTAACGCAAAGCGAGTCGTTTCAGCAGTAAAATCAGTACTCTACCGTAACTAGTACCGATACATCTTAGTAGATAAAACCCCGTTTTCGTTAGCGAAGCGGGGTTTTTTAGTTGAATACTTTGCTCTTCATCAGCAGTCGACCAAAGTTTACTTAACTTACGCTCCCGGCATCCCGATTTATTTCAAAACCTAAAAGGCTCTGCAACGGTTGTCTTCTTTACACCCTTAAATTCAGAATTTTGAACATTATGAAAGCAAGTACTATTAAAATGCTCCAGTCGCAAAAGGAGCAAATAATAGAGCTATGGATGGAAAATCAGATGGAAGATCCCACGTTACGGGAAGATCTGATGTCCAACGAAGATTTACGTGTGCAATCCATCGAATTGATTGACGCGTTACTGCATACCCTTACCGAAGCCAATAGTACACAAGTTGAATCCCAGGACTTTGAGCCCGTCTTTGAAATTCTGGCGGGTATTTCGTTGTCTCGGGCTCGTCAGGGCTATACGCCCCGCGAAACGGCGGTATTCATCTTTAGTCTGAAGGACGCCATCTTTTCCGTTTTACGGACGAAAATTACTGATTTGGCACTTCTTAATCAGGAATTACTCGAAGTTAGCAAGCTCATCGACAGCCTGGGAATCGTTACGTTCGAAACGTTTATTCAAGGACGGGAAGAAGTCATTCTTCGCCAGACGGATGAAATTGCTGAAATCTCTACGCCGATCATTCGGGTTTGGGATGGCATCATTGCTCTGCCAATCATCGGTACCCTCGACAGTGCCCGCACGCAAATTGTGATGGAAAACCTGCTCGTCGAAATTGTCAATTCCGAAAGTAGTATTGCTATTCTGGATATTTCTGGCGTTCCGGCAGTCGACTCACTGGTCGCTCAACATTTAATAAAAACCGTTAGTGCTACGCGTCTGATGGGGGCTGAGTGTATTATTAGTGGTATTCGTCCCGAAATTGCCCAGACCATTGTACACCTCGGTATTGATCTTTCTTCCATCATTACCAAAGCCACGCTGGCCAGTGCCCTGCGGCAGGCCTTTACGATGTTACAACTGGAAGTGATTAAAGTTAGAAAGGATAAAAAAGCGTAAGGAATGGACCGTATTCCAATTCTCAAGATGGGCCAGTTTCTGCTGGTGACCATTCAGATTGATTTGTACGATCGGATTGCCTTGAATCTGGAAACGGACTTGGTACAGATGATTCATAAAACCGGAGCCCGGGGGGTACTGATTGATATCTCAGCGGTATCGATCGTGGATTCGTTCATGGGCCGAATTTTGGGTAACATCGCCACCATGTCGAAAATTCTGGATGCCGAAACCGTTGTCGTGGGCATGCAGCCGGCCGTTGCGATTACGTTGGTCGAGCTGGGTTTGCCACTTAATGGCGTGTTTACGGCCCTGAATGTGGAGCGAGGAATGATTTTATTGCAATCGCGGCTGGCTTCCGATCCGGACGAAGAGGAAGACGAAGATGATAACCCTGAATAGAGATCGCCTCTTCATACAGAAAGATCAGGATGTCGTGATTTTACGAAACCGGGTAAAAGAATACGCTACCAAAATTGGCATGGGGCTGGTCAATCAGACTAAACTGATTACCGGAGCCAGCGAACTGGTACGCAATATGCTACGCTATGCTCAAGGCGGAGAAGTGCTCATTGAAGTCGTCAGTCGTGGTCGCGAAAATGGCATACGACTCACCTTTAGCGATCGCGGTCCCGGTATTGCTGATCTCAATAAAGCTATGCAGGATGGCTTTTCCACAGGCAGAAGCCTGGGGCTGGGCCTTCCTGGTACGAAACGGCTCATGAGTGAATTCTCGATCAAAAGTGCAGTTGGAGAAGGAACAACCGTGACCGTTATTAAATGGAAGAATGGATAATCATCGAAGTTTTGCGGCTACAGATCGAAGTTATCTGGCTCTTACGAAACGGGAAATTCACAGCATGGCCTCCCAGCTGGAATTTCCTACGCATCGGCTAGCTGAGATTGATCTAATCGTAGCCGAACTGGCCTCCAACCTCATCAAACACGCTACCGGGGGAGAAATCCTGGTCCGATCCTTCAACGAAGCGAATCAAAGTGGAATCGAACTCATCAGTATTGATCAGGGTCCCGGCATTGCTGACCCAACCCGAATGCTGGAAGATGGCATGTCCACGACCCAGACCCTGGGCCACGGTCTGGGTTCGATTAAACGTCTCTCGGATACGTTTCAGATTTATTCCCAGCCGGACTGGGGTACGATCATTCTGTCTCGCATTTACAAGGTAGTGCCACAGCGTCGGATGTCCAGGTTGGACATCCGTTCGATTGTCGTACCTAAACCCGGTGAAACGCAAAGCGGTGATGGCTTTTTCGCAAAAATCGCTCCGGAGCAGGTAAAGCTTTTTCTCGGTGATGGTCTCGGCCACGGTCCAGAAGCCGCTTTGGCCGTTCAAACCGCTATTGAAGCCCTAAAAACCAGTACCGAGTCT